>CAZQZC010000138.1:0-7487 GCA_964597685.1 uncultured Hyphomonadaceae bacterium
CGACATGTCGGAGTACTCCGAGAAGCATTCCGTGGCCCGTCTGATCGGCGCGCCGCCGGGTTATGTCGGCTACGAAGAGGGCGGCGCGCTGACGGAAGCCGTTCGGCGCAGGCCCTACCAAGTCATTCTGTTCGACGAGGTGTAAATGGCCCACCCGGACCTGTTCAACACTTTGCTGCTGGTGCTTGACGACGGCCGGCTGACAGACGGCCAAGGCCGCACCGTCGACTTCAAGAACACCTTGATCATCATGACGTCGAATCTCGGCTCCGACGCGCTGGCCGAGGCCCCGCCGGGCGAGATCTCCGACGGCGTGAAGGACATGGTGCTCGCCGCCGTGCGTGGACATTTCCGACCTGAATTCCTGAACCGCGTCGACGAGATGGTGTTTTTCCACCGACTGGGCCGAGCCCAGATCGACCGGATCGTCGATATTCAAATGGGCCGGTTGGAACAGCTTCTCGCCGACCGGAAGATGTCGATCAGACTCACGGCCGAGGCGCGCAACTGGCTGGCCGAACGCGGCTATGATCCCGTCTATGGCGCGCGGCCGCTGAAGCGCGTGATCCAGAGGGAGCTTCAAGACCCGCTCGCGCGGCTTCTGCTCGAAGGGCGAATCGCCGACGGCGACAAGATAGATGTGACCGTCGAAGCGGGCGCTTTGGCGATCAACGGCTTGCCGAACGGCTTCGCAAAGGGCGAGTCAGCTGTGAGCTGAGGCGCATCACGCGTTCGAGATCAAAGAATCCAGATTAATTTGTGCCCCTTTTGTGACGCGAAAGGGGCATTTTATTTCTTCATTCCGCTGTAGTCCAACTTTCATTTCGGATTTTGGCGGGTTCGTTCGGAAAAATTGCACGTGACGGCGCACGGTGAGCTCACAGAGAATTAATCATGCATAATTGCAGTGCTGCGCTGCCGCAATCTGCCTGTTTTTCATAACTCCGACATGAATATGAGACCCACGCGTCATCGAACACAAGCAAACAGGCGCTGTCCGACGGGCGACCGTCGGCCTCCCCAGAAGACCAAAAGGAACCTCGCTATGAAAAACCTCATCTCCCTCGCCGTCCTCGCCGCCGCTACGATCGCTCCGGCTTCGGCCAACACGCTCGTCTCCTTCGAAGCCGAGCTCGAATACGACAAAGTCCTCGTTCAGACGCGCGACGGCGCCGTCGAAGTCCTCGAATCGCTCGAGGCGCAAGCCCGTCAAGAGTGCCGCGTTACGCGCGCCGCGTCCCGCACGCGCGGCGTCGACGATGTCTGCGTTCTCGACATGGTCCACAAAGCGGTCAACGAAATCGAATCCGACGCTCTGACGGCCGTTTACGCCGACAGCCCGCTTTTCGTCGAAGCGGCCCCGCGTCCGGTTCGCGTCGCTCAGCGCTAATCGCTCAGCGTCCTAGACACAAAACACCAAGAGAGCCGTCCCTTTCGAGGGGCGGCTTTTTTCTTTTGGGGAAGGGCTTGCGCCGTCCCCAGGGGCCGGCCGCAATTGGGACGTGTTCGAAGGGAGGACCCGTCCCATGGCTCGGTTCAGGACCGCCAAACAGACCGCTGATCTTCTAGGTCTGAGTGTGAAAGCGCTCAGAATCTATGAGGCGCAAGGCCTGATCTCGCCCGGCAGAACCGGCGCGGGATGGCGGGTCTATGGTCCGGACGAGTTTGTGGCGCTGCAGAAGGTCTGCGCCTTGAAGTCGATTGGCTTCGGCCTGGCTGACATTGGTCGGCTCTTGAACGACGGCGTTGATCTTCCAGAGGTTCTGGCCGCGCAATCGGCCTCGATCGAGGCGCGCCGCCGCAAACTCGACCAGGCGCTTGCGATTGTTCTGGAAGCGCAAGACCGGCTCCAGGCGGGCGAGGATCTCTCGACGGACGATCTCATCACACTCACACAGGAGACGATCATGTCGTCGTTTGAATGGACCAAGGCCCACCAAGACTTGGCCGATAAACACTACACGCCGGAGCAAAGCCAACTTCTTGAGGCGCGAAAATTGTCGCCCGAGATGCAAGCGACGGTCTTCGCAAAGTGGCGGGACTTGATCGACGAAGCCGAACGATTGCGTCATGGCCCGCCGAACGCCCCCGAAGCGATCAATCTCGCCCAGCGTTGGGTCGTGTTGAGCGAGACCTTCACCCAGGGCGATCCCGATCTCGCAAAGTCGACGGCGGCTTGGTACCAGGACGGCTTCTCCGATCCCGAAACCGCGAAGCTGATGCCCTTTTCCAAAGAGGTTTGGGACTTCGTCGCCGCGGCGATTCAGCATCTGCCAGACGGGGAGGACGGCGTCGTTTGATCACATGCGGCGCGGACCGCCACGTCCGCCCCGCAACCCCGCCGCATTCGCACGCGATGAGCTGGTCATGGACCTTCTGCTCGACCCCGGCTACCCCGATCTGATTGCAGATCCGAGTGAGCCCATGCCCCGCAACACCCCCGCCCCCTTTGATCTTGGACCCGTCCACCTCGTCGGTATCGGCGGGATCGGCATGTCCGGCATCGCCGAGATCATGCTGACAATGGGCTACGACGTGCAGGGCTCGGACATTCGGGAAAGCCCGATTGTCTCTCGGTTGCGTTCAAAGGGTGCGAAGATCTTCATTGGCCACGCTGCGGAGAACGTGGCTGGCGCTGGCGCCGTGGTGATCTCGTCGGCCATCAAGGCCGGCAATCCGGAGGTTGACGCCGCCCGCATGTTGGGGATCCCGATTGTTCGCCGCGCCAACATGCTAGCTGAGATCATTCGCCTGAAATGGACCGTCGCCGTCGCCGGCACCCACGGCAAGACGACGACGACAAGCATGGTGGCCGCCGTGCTGGACGGCGCCGGGCTCGACCCGACCGTCATCAATGGCGGCATCGTCAACGCCTATGGCTCAAACGCGAAAGCCGGCGAAGGCGATTGGATCGTCGTGGAAGCCGACGAAAGCGACGGCACCTTCGCGAAGCTTTACCCGACAGCGGCGATCGTCACGAACATCGACGCCGAACATATGGACCATTACGGCTCCATGGACGCCTTGCGCGAGGCGTTCGACACATTTGTCGAGAATCTGCCGTTTTACGGATTCGCCGTTCTGTGTACGGATCACCCGGAGGTGCAGTCGCTGGCCGCCCGCGTGATCGACCGGCGCCGCATCACCTATGGCTTCAACCGCCAGGCCGACGTGCGCGCGGTCAATCTGACCACGGATCTGAACGGCGCCAAATTCGACGTCGCCCTTAGACGCGCCGGCAGCGTGCAACCCCGCTTGATCGAGGGTCTGACCTTGCCCATGGCGGGCGATCACAACGTCCAGAATGCGCTGGCGGCGATCACCGTGGCGCTTGAACTCGGCGCCAGCGACGAGCAGATCCGCTCAAGCCTCGCGAAATTTACCGGCGTCAAGCGCCGCTTCACGCCCGCGGGCGAATGGAACGGCGTCAAAATCATTGACGATTACGGTCACCACCCGGTCGAAATCGCGGCGGTGATCAAGGCGGCGCGCGCCATGCAGGGGCCAAACCGCGTCATCGCTGTCGTCCAGCCGCACCGCTATACCCGGCTGCGGGACCTGTTTGAGGAATTCTGCACCTGCCTTAACGCAGCCGACCACGTTTTCGTCGCGCCGGTGTATGAGGCGGGCGAAACACCGATCCCCGGTTACGATCATGTGTCTCTAGCCAAGGGCCTTGGCGAACACGGTCACAAGAGCGTGGACGCCCTGGACGGTCTCGACGACTTGCCGGCGCGGATCGCGGCCTACGCCCAGCCCGGCGACATGGTCGTGTGCCTTGGCGCCGGCGACATCACGACCCACGCCAACGCGCTCGCTGAAAGGCTCGCGGATTTGTAGGCCGCGCGCCTCGGGTGTAGGATCGCCTTATGGATCCGCGCACGATCTCTTATCAGGTTGACCGCGACGGGCGGCGCTATTTCACCAATGCGGACATGGCGAAAATGGTCGCCGACGGTTTGATCGATCCCGACGACCGCTGGGAGCTGTTGCGGGGGGAATGGTTCGACATGCCGAGCGAAGGCTGGCCGCACATGATTGTGCGGACGAAACTGAATCAGTTGTTTTCATCAATGATCGGATGGCCAAGCGATTGGCTCGTTAACAGCGAAGGCAGCATTCTGCCGTTCCACGACACTGAAGTGCGGCCCGACATGGTCGTCTTTCGCGCCGACGCCCGCGGCAATGAGATGACGGGCGCCGACATCGCGCTTGTGGCTGAGATCATGGTCTCGTCCCATCGGCGGGATCGCGAGCTAAAACGCCCCATCTACGCCGCGATGGGCGTGCCGGAATTGTGGCTGATCGACCTCGACCGCGCTGTGATCGAGATCCATCGAACGCCGACGGACGGGGCGTTTGCGGAACGCCTTGAGATGTCCGCGACCGACCGGATCTCGCCGTCGGCGTTTCCTCAGATTTCCGTCGCCTTGGATGATTTGCGCTGACCTCAGTTCAGCGACCAGGCCGCTTCGATCCCCCAAAACGCCGGCTGGTTGAAGATCCCTGAGAGATTGTTGAAGTCGATCGCGCTGATCGTCCCGGTCGCGCCGGTGATGTTGCGCCCGAAGGCCGAGACTTCCCATGGCCCCTGGCGGTAGCCCATCTTCACGCCGCCCTCGACAAAGCCGCCGGCGACGAACTCAACCGATTCATAGAGGAAGATGTTCGACTCGCTGCGGAATGACCAGTCCGTCGTGAAGAACATGTCGCCGCTGAACAGCGGCCGATCGTAATTCAAGACGATATTGGCGATCCATTCCGGCGCCTGTGGGAAGGGGTTGCCGTCAATCAGAGCGAGCTCCGTCCCATCCTCTGCGATGATCGTTTCATCAAGCACGGTGCATGGCGCGCCGCAGATGCCCGATGTCAGGTCCTCGTCTTGGATCTCCGTTTCATTGAACGACACATTGGCCGACACGGTTAGATTTTCCGTCACCAGAACGTCGAAATCCGCCTCGAAGCCGTAGCCCACGCCGGCCTCTGCGTTGAGAAGCTGGTTGAAATTGCCCGCGCCGCCGATGGCGGTGAGCTGCGGATCGTTGATGTCGAAAAAGAAGCCGGCCAGATTTGCACGCACCCGGCCGTCGAACAGGGTCGATTTGACGCCGCCCTCATAGGAGATGAGCGTCTCGGAATCGGCGGTCGTGACCACGTCCCCGAACAAGACGCGGCCCTGGATGGACGGCGCCCGGAAGCCCCGCGCAACCCGAGCGTAGTACGAAATGTCGTCGTTCTGATCGTAGGTGACCGAGACGTCCCAGCTCACATCCGTATCGCCAACTTCGGTCGTGATCGGATCGAGGGTCGGTCCGCCGAACGTCCCCTCTGTCCGCTGGGCCACAAGGACCCGCTCGTCGTCAGTGAAGCGGAGACCGCCCGCCAGCCGCCAATTATCAGAGATATTATAGGTCATGGAGCCGAAGACGGCAAAGCTGTCGGTTTCCTGGTCCTGCAGGGCGAAGCCGGAGCGCACGCCGCCGCCGACCGTATCGAAATTGACCGAGGAGATCGTGATCTCCTCGTCGAACAGATAGAAGCCGACGGTCCAATCATAGCGGCCGGGATTTGTGTTCGAAAAGCGAATCTCGTGGGTGATCTGGTCGAGATCCTCGATACCGTCGGCGGTTTCCGCAGCGAAGGGGATGAAGCCCGGCACCGAAATCCCGTCGGGCACCCCATCGAATGGGAACAGCACGTCTGCCGGCACTTCGAGGTCTGGCAGCCCGATCGTGGAGTCGAGGCCCGGCAACAGGGCGCCGCCGTCAACGTCGCCGCGGGAGAACGCATCGACAATCTCATAGCCGAAAACATAGGTCGCCGTGACAGGGCCAAGATCGTAATTGGCCGTCGATGTCAGGCCGAGCGTATCGGTCTCCAGGAAGGAATCGGCGCCCGCGTCGGCGAAGCTTTCGGTGCGGTCAAATCCCGGGCGAGGATCGCTCGATCCCGTCTCGAACGCGTTCGCCTGGAAGCTGACCTGGCCGTCGCGAAGGCGTCGGCCATGCAGGTTCAGCAGCCAGTTGAAATTGTCCGTCGGCTCGATCAGGGCTTGGAAGCGAAAGGCGGCGTCGGCGAAATTGCCGGCGTCGCCTTCGGGACCGAGCACGAGATTGTCGATGAAGGCGCTGCGGCGCTGGAACAGGCCTGACGCACGTATCGACAGCCAGTCGTTTATCGGTCCGCCGACCGCGCCCTCGATCTGGGCGGTTTGAAAGCGGCCATAGGAGACCCGGCCATAGGCGTCGAATTCCTTAGTTGGCTTGACGCTGTCGAACTTCAGGATGCCAGCCGGCGTGTTGCGCCCGAACAGCGTACCCTGGGGCCCGCGCAAAACCTCGACCCGTTCCAGGTCGAAAACCGGGAACCCCTTCAGGACGGGATTCTCGAAGACCACTTCGTCATAGATGAACGACACCGGTTGCGAGGCGTTGAAATCGAAGTCGGTATTGCCCAGCCCGCGGATATAAGGCCTCGGGAAGATCCGCCCGAAGGAGCTTTCAATGTTCAAACTGGGCACGCGGCCCGTGAGGAATTGGATATCGTCCCCAGCGCCGCCGAAAACGTCCAGCGCGTCTTGATCGAGCACGGAAACCGAGAGCGACACGTCCTGCAGATCTTCGGCGCGTTTGGTCGCTGTGATGGTGACGGGCTTTAATTTGAGCGACTCGTCGTCGACTTCTTGGGCTGCGGCTTCGATCGCGAAGATCGCTCCAGCCGCTGCGCCTGCCATACAAAACCGCGTCAAACCCCGAATGCCCATGGACCGCCATCCTCTAACAAGTTTGTGATGGAGGGGTCCTACCGACATTTAAAAAAACTTCACACTTATTAAGACCGCTCGCAGACCGAAAGTTTCGAACCGTTGCACCAAATCAACGAACGGCGGCGCTTCGTCGTTCGAGGCGCCGCAAATTTAGGCGCTAATTGAACACGAAGTCGGCTTCGGTGATCGTCGCCAACTCAACACCCGAGAGCACCACGGCGCCGCCAGCGAATGAGATCACCACGTCGAGGCCGGATTGACTTAGGGTCAATTGTGAAAACTCAACGATCCCCGAATTCGCGTTGAATTGAATCATATCGATCCCGTCTTCGAAATCCGTCACCGTGTCATTGCCTACGCCCGTTCCGGCGATGATGAACGTGTCGGCTCCGGCGCCGCCTGTCAGCGTGTCCGAAGCGCCCTGGCCGTTGAGATTGTCGTCGCCATCGCCGCCGATCAGCGTATCCTGGCCAGCGCCGCCGATTAGCGCGTCGTTCCCCGCGCCGCCGTCGAGCAGGTCCGCGCCGCCGGCGCCGATCAGCGTGTCCGCTCCAGCATCGCCGAACAGGCTGTCCGCGAGCGCGCCGCCATTGAGCGAGTCATTTCCATCGCCGCCGAACAAGAAGCCCGCGCCGCCGCCGCCGTTCAATTCATCGTTGCCTGCATCACCAAACAATGCGTCGTCTCCGCCGACGCCGTTCAGGATGTCGTCTCCGTCTCC
>CAZQZC010000139.1:0-7455 GCA_964597685.1 uncultured Hyphomonadaceae bacterium
CCGCCGCCGATCACTGCGTACAGAAGGAAAAATACGACAATCATACGCCCGACTTCCGGACCAGCCCCTGATCCTTAACCAATCGTATCTGAAAGGTTTATGAATCTTTACCGCTACACCGCTTTGCCCGGATGGGCCAGCGCGTTGGAACATCGTGTCGTCGCTGCCACACTTTCGACGGATTTATTAGGCGCGCCGCAGCGCAGGCTTGGAGCCAAGTGGTCTTGGCGATTTACTGCCATTGATCCAGACGTCGTGGTCGATGGAGACATCGATCGATGCGGGGGCCGCATCGGGGGAGCGCGGGGCCTTTCTTCAAAGAAGGGCCCCGCGCTTTATTTGGGCGTCGTTCTAAGAAATTGGGGCTCCGGCGGGATCGGCCAGGTCAGATCCCCGTCCTCGGCGCACGACACGACGAAGGTCGACGGCGCGTCGCTCAGGTCCGCGGCTCCGCAAGGCGAGAGCGTCAGCGCCGCCTCGCCGTAGATGATCCGGAATGCGGCTCGGCCAAATTCGTTCGCATGGCCGTAAATGCGCAGATCGCCGGTGTCGAACGCCACCCATTCCCCTGGCCCCGCCGGCTCCCGCCCGTCGAGCAATGCAGCGTCGAACCCCCCGGGCGGCGGCGCCGAGATCATCTCGATTGCGTCGGCCGCCTGGAACGCGTCATCCAGCGCGGCGGCGAAGGCGACGGTTCCCGGGGGGCCAGCGACGATCAACGGCGCGTCGCGCCCGGCCCGCCAGGTTGCGAAACGGATCTCATCCAGACCTGATATGTCCTCGGCGGCGAGGCTGAAGAGGAGGATCGCGTCGACCGGCTCCGTCTGCGACAGGCCGGGCGGGGCGCCGAATTGGACCCGCTTGCCGCCGGCGAAGACGGTTGCGCACGGCGCGTCTGTTTCCAATCCACACCCGACAAGCGCAAAATCGTTCGGCTGGATCGGTCTCGGGCCGCGACCCGCAAAGTCTGTGTCGTTTGACTGCGCGCCGCAGCCGACGAGCAAGAGCAAGAAGAATCCCGCGAACCGACCGCGCAAGTCTCGACTCTCCCGAACTCAGCCGATCTGCACGTCGGCGGATTCGGCGACGATGTCCTGTTCGATCGCGCCAAGCTGGTCGATCTCCACGCGCACTTGGTCGCCGGCCTTTAGGAAGTTCGGCGGCTCCTGCGCGACGCCGACGCCCGCGGGCGTGCCGGTGAAAATCACGTCGCCGGGCTCCAGCGTGAACGCGGCGGTCAAATGGGCGATCTGGTCGGCGATCCTGAAGATCATGTCGCCGGCGCGCCCATCCTGGCGGAGCTCGCCGTTCACCGCGCAGCGCACGCCGAGGGCGTCGAGATCGTCGATCTCGTCAGGGGTGGTGATCCAAGGGCCGAAGGGGGCGTGGGTGTCGAAACCCTTTCCCATGATCATGGTGGGGGTGGCGCGTTGCCAGTCGCGCACGGAATAATCGCAGCCGCAGCAATACCCCGCGACGATCTCCGCGGCACGCGCCCTCGGAACGTGGCGTCCGCGCTTGCCGATGACAACGACAAGCTCGGCTTCGTAGTCCAGCTTGTCGGAAACCGCCGGCAGAGCGACGGGATCGAACGGGCCGTTCGCCGCAGTCGCTTGTTTGACAAACCAAGTCTGCACCGCCGGAGGCTCGCGACCGGTTTCGGCCGCATGGTCCCGATAGTTCAAGCCAATCCCAAGAATTTTACCGGGGCGCAGTATGGGTTGGCGCAACCGAACGTCGCTGAGATGTCGTCGCGGGCCGTCCTGGGGCGCGTCTTCCAGTCGGCTCAACCAGACTTCCAGTTTTTCCGCGCCAAACTCGACCACATGCTCGCCGTCGATCCGTCCCGTTCGCATACCGTCGCTCGTCTCGAAGGTCGCAAGGCGCATGTCCCAGTATCCTTGTGTCGTTAACGCAACAGGCGTGGCGTTCATCTCACAGCGCTGTTCATCGCGCGTTGTGGTTCGGTTGGCCAGGGGGTAATCGACGGGATCAACCGTATCGGGACGATAATGCCATTCTCGGTCTCATCGACACAGTCCACGCTTCGGGACTTGTTTGCGCCGGGTGCGCAATTGGCGATGCCGCCTTACCAGCGAAGCTATTCGTGGGGTGAGAAGGAGGCGACGGACCTGCTCGGCGACCTGGTCGACGCCGCCAGCGAAGACGACGCCCATTTCATCGGCGCGATTGTCCTGGTCGATCGGCTGAACAAGCCGACTGAGATTGTCGATGGTCAGCAGCGGCTGACGACGTTGACCATTCTTCTGGCGGTGCTGCGGGATCTCGAAACCGACGCGGCGCTTGGCGACGATCTGCATGCGATGATCTGCGACGCCCCTTCAGGCGAAGCTGGTGAGGACAGATGCTGGCGATTGACGCTGAACCACGTCGACGGCGCCTATTTTCGCGCGGCCATTCAAGAGCGCGGCGCGACGCGCAAGGCGCTTGAAGAGCCGGGAGAAAGCGACAGCCAGCGTCGACTTGCACGCAACGTGGCGGTGTATCGACGCGAATTGGAGGCCATGAACGCGATCGAGCGGCGCGCGCTCGCCGAAGCGATCCTTCTGCGCTGCTCGCTTGTCCTCGTCTTCGTGGACGATCGCGACGCGGGGTACAAAGTGTTCCGGGTGCTGAACACACGGGGCAAAGAGCCCAATTCCCACGACATCATCAAGACCGACCTGTTCGAGCGAGCCGGTTTCGACGTTCGAGAGGCGGAGCATTTTTCCCGCCAATGGGCGGAGCATGAGGCGCGCTTGGGCGGGTCGGCCTTCGATGATCTCTTGCGCCAGATTCGATCTATCTACGACAAATCGGCGCGCGGCGATATTGTGCGGGGATTTCAGCGGGTCGTCGGCGCGCCAGCCGAGATCCGGAAGTTCATGGCGGAGACGCTGCCGGCCTATGTCGAGGCTTACCGGCAGATCTCCAAGGGCCGGGTCGACATGGGCGCCCAATCGGCCCGGGTGAACGATTTCCTGAATCGATTGAGGGCGTTGGATCACCATATCTGGCGCGCGCCCGCGCTGAAATATCTGGTCCACCGTCGCAAGAAGCTGGGCGACGCCGTCGCGTTCTTCCAGCATCTGGAACGGTTTGGCTTTGCAATGCAGCTGATTGTGCACGATCGGGATCAGCGCATGAAGCGGTATCGACGGATACTCGATGCGGTGGAGTCGGACCGCCAGCTCTATTCGCGCACCGGCCCTTTTGCGCTCAACCGGGAGGAGCATACCAAGATCTTCGACCGCCTGCGCGGGCGGTTCGCCACCTTTGGCCAACGCCGGGCTCTGGCGCTCCGGCTCAATGCGGCGCTTGACGGCGGCGCGACGGTGCCGCCTGAAGCGGACGCCACGGTGGAGCACGTTCTGCCGCGCAATCCGGAGCCGGGCTCCTATTGGCTGACGGTCTGGCCCAACGCCCTGGTGCGCAAGGAATTGTGCGACACGATCGGGAATTTCGTCCTCCTGCCGCACATTGTGAACCAGCAGGCTGACCGGCTGACCTACCAGGAAAAAAAGAAGATATATTTCAACGGATCCGGCGACGCTCACTTCGCGCTGACCGAAGATCTGATCGGCCAGGAGAGTTGGACGCCGAAGACCGTGCGGGAGCGGACGGAGCGCTTGGCCGACATTCTGTGCGACGAATGGGGCATCCAGCCGCCGCGTTGAGGCCGCCGCTCCCCACTAGCTTTGCGGCCCAGGCAAGCCTAGCCTCTCGCGCATATCTGCAAACTAAGGGAGCGAGACCCCATGAGCCTGTTCGATCTCACAGGAAAATCAGCAATTATTACAGGCTCCTCTAGGGGAATCGGCAAGGCGATCGCCGAGGCTATGGCCGACCAGGGCGCCCAGGTCGTCATCTCATCCCGCAAGCCCGGCCCCTGCCAGGAGGTCGCCGATGCGATCAACGCCAAACACGGAGAAGGGCGCGCCATCGCCGTGGCGGCCAATATCTCGTCCAAGGATGATCTTCAACGCCTGGTGGATGAAACCAACAACGCCTTCGGCAAGGTCGATATCGTCGTCTGCAATGCGGCGTCGAACCCCTATTTCGGCCCCATGGCGGGCATAGAAGACGAGCAATTCTCAAAGATTCTCCAGAATAATATCATTTCAAATCATTGGCTTATACAAATGTGCGCGCCTCAGATGGCTGAGCGGAAGGACGGTGCGGTGGTCATCGTCTCCTCCATCGGGGGCCTGCGCGGCACGCCGGTGATTGGAGCCTACAACATCTCCAAGGCCGCTGATTTTCAACTTGCCCGAAATCTCGCCACCGAATTCGGGAAGGACAATATCCGCGTCAATTGCATCGCGCCCGGCTTGATCCGGACCGATTTCGCCCGCGCGCTCTGGGAAAATCCCGACATCTTGAAGCGCTCCCTGTCCGGTACGCCCATGGCCCGCATCGGGGAGCCGGAGGAGATCGCCGGCGCAGCCGTCTACTTGGCGTCGAAAGCGGGGGCCTACATGACTGGCCAGATGATGGTCGTCGACGGCGGCGCCACCGTGACCTAGACCCAGAGGATAGGAGCGCGCCTATCCCCCGTTACGCTTGCCCAATCGCGCCTGATCGGCGCCCAATCTCACCGCAATCCAGGAGACTTGCCCCGTGGCCATCGACGTCATCATCCCCGACAGCCTGAAAGAGACCTACGACACGCTGCATTACGCGCCCGCCGTGCGCGCCGGCGACCTGATCTTTCTTTCCGGCGTCATCGCCGCGCTGAAGGAGGGCGAAACGGGTACGGAGGCCGAATACGTCGCCGCCGCCGAACAGGCCTTCGCCGAGATGGAGATGATCCTCAAAGAGGCCGGCGCGAGCATGGCGGACGTGGTGGACGTCACCTCTTTCCATGTCGACTACGCCAAACACCTCGGCCCCCTGATGGCTGTGAAAGAGAAATATTTCCCCGCCCCATACCCCGCCTGGACCCTGATCGGGACCACCGAACTCTTCAACCCGCTGGGCTTCGTGGAGCTTAAGGCGACGGCGTATGCGCCGCGATAGGCGGACGTTTGCTTCGCGTCGGCCCGGCCCTTGCGCCTCGCGCCGCGCGCTCCTAGCGTCCGCCAATGGCAGGCCTTGACCGCGCGTTGAACATTGCGGATCTGCGCGCGTTGGCGCAGCGGCGGCTGCCGCGCATGGTGTTCGATTATATCGATGGCGGCGCGGAGGACGAGGTAACGCTCGCCCGCTCGGTCAGTCGCTATGACGATTACGAGCTGACCTGGAACGCCCTTGTCGATGTCGCGGACATCGACCTGTCGGCGCGCATCCTGGGCGCATCGTCGCGGCTGCCCTTTTTCATCTCGCCCACAGCGGCCTCCCGCCTGTTCCATCCCCGCGAAGGGGAGCTGGCGGTCGCCAAGGCCGCAGCGAAAGCCGGGACAATCTATGCCTGCTCAACCATGGCGTCGCAAACTGTGGAGGACATTGCGGCTGTCTCCGACGGGCCGAAATGGGTGCAGGTCTATGTCTGGAACGACCGCCAGATCGTGGCGGATTTCCTCGCGCGGGCGAAGGCGGCGGGGTTCACGGGCTGCATCCTGACAGTCGACGTGCCGGTGGCCGGCAAGCGTGAGCGCGATCCGCGCAACCATTTCAACATCCCGCCAAAGCTCAGCCTGCCGCTCGCCGCCCAGGTCCTGGCCCGGCCTGGATGGCTCTGGGATTTCGTGACGACGCCGAAGATGAGCGCGGCCAACTTCAAGGGCTTCGGCGATGGTCAGGACGTCATGTCCTTCATCGACAGCCAATTCTCCAAATCGGTCACCTGGGACGACGCGGCCTGGATGAAGTCGGTCTGGGGCGAGAATTTCGCCATCAAGGGGATCAGCCGGGCCGAGGACGCCGAACGTTGCGTCGAGGTTGGCGCGGATGCGGTTTGGATCTCCAACCATGGCGGCCGCCAGCTTGATACATCAGTCCCGACGGTCGACTTGATCTCGGAAATCGCAGCGGCCGTGGATGGGCGGGCGGAGATCATCGTCGACGGCGGCGTGCGCCGCGGGGCCCATATTGCGAAGGCCCTGGCGTTGGGCGCGACGGGCGTCGCCATCGGGCGGGCCTGGCTCTACGGCCTCGGCGCGGGCGGGGAGGCGGGCGTGGCCAAGTCGCTCGCCATTCTGGAGGACGAGCTCCGCCGAACCCTGGCGCTGATGGGGGCGAGGTCGGCGGCTGCTCTCAAGCCCGACTTTGTCCGCGCCCCCGGCCGACGCCTATGACCGCGGACCATCTCCAATCGCCCAGCGGAATGGGCGGATCTCGACCGTATCGAACACTCCCGCCTTGGAATAGGGGTCGTCGGCCGCCCAGGCGCGCGCGGCGGCAAGGTCGTCGGCCTCGATGACAAAGGTGGAGCCCGCCATCGTTTCTCCATCGTCCTGGAAAACCGGTCCCGCCATCAGAACGATCGCGGCGTGATCGCCGACCCAGGCGAGATGGGCCTCCCTCGTCGCCAAGCGCAGGTCGAGCGCGCCCGCCTTGTCGCGGGCGTTGATCAGGAACAAGGGCATGTCAGCTCTCCGGTTTGAAGGGGCGGTTTAGCAAGGCCTCCATGGCCCCGGCCACGCTCGCGCGGCCTGCAATGACGTCATCGACGCTGGCGCAAATCGGCATGTCGACGTCGTGCCTTTCGGCAAGGGCGACGACGGCCGGCGCGGTCGCGGCGCCTTCGGTGACGCTACGGCGTTCGGCCAGGATCGCCTCGACCGCGCGCCCGCGGCCGAGCTCGATCCCGAAGCTCATGTTCCGCGATTGGGGGGATGAACATGTGAGGACAAGGTCGCCGAGCCCCGACAGGCCGGCAAGCGTCTCTCGCCGCCCGCCAACGGCGACGCCGAGCCGGGTCATTTCCGCAAAGCCGCGCGCAATCAAGGCTGCGTGGGCTGAGGCGCCGAGGCCCAGCCCCTCCACAATCCCGCAGGCGATGGCGAGGACGTTCTTCACCGCGCCGCCGATTTCCGCGCCGACCAGGTCGTCTGTCCAGTAAGGCCGGAACGTCGTCCGCCCGATCGCGTTCATCAAGGCGTCGCCCAACGCCCGGTCGCGGCACGCCAGCGTCACCGCCGTTGGCAGGCCGCGTGCGACGTCGGCGGCGAAGGAGGGGCCGGAGAGAACGGCCTGCGCGGCGCTCGGCAGGATTTCGGCGACGATGTCCGTCATCAGGCTGAGCGTGTCCTGTTCAACGCCTTTCGAGCACAAGACGATGGGGGTTTCGGTCTTCAGGTGCGGTTTGGCGCGCGCCAGGACGCTTCGGGCGTGTTGCGCCGGCGTGACGGTGAAGACGGCGTCCGCCGCGCCCAGTATCGAGATGTCCGTGGAAGCCGGCATGGCGGGAATGTCGACGCCGGGCAGGTAGAGTGGATTGCCCCGGCCGGCGCTGAGCGCTTCGGCGACCTCTGTCTCCATGGCCCAGACGGACACGTTCCGCCCCGCGAGCTT
>CAZQZC010000140.1:0-7454 GCA_964597685.1 uncultured Hyphomonadaceae bacterium
GAGCGCATGCCGCTGGTCAGGTACTCCACGTCGTTGCTGAAGCGGGCAATGAGCGGGCGGCCGGTTATCTCGACGACGCCGAAGCGCTCGCGGCGATGCTGGCGCGCACCGCCATCTTGCGCGACGCGCTGGAGGAGGGGGATTCTGCCGGGTCGGCGCTGTATGAGCCTTCAAGCCTGGTGCTCGACACGCTCGATGCAAGCGAGGTTTGGCCCGCACTCTATGTGCGCTGGGAGGCCGGTCTTCTCTCGGCGCTCGGCTACGGCCTCGATCTGTCGGCTTGTGCGTTGAGCGGCGCCAATGACGGCCTCACCCATGTCAGTCCGCGGACGGGGCGCGCCGTACGCGGGTCCGAGGCGGAGGATTACCTCGATCGGCTTCTCGTTTTACCGCCGTTTCTCATCGATCCTGGCGCGCCGGCGGGGCCGATGGATGTCGGCGCGGGGCTCGCGCTGACGGGTCATTTCCTGGAGCGAAGACTGTATGCGGGCCTTAACCGTCCGCCGCCTGAGGCGCGCGACCGCCTGCTGATGCGCTTGGAGCGTGCGGGCTTAGCCGTTTGGGCGTAATGCAGTACGTCGCCTTAATTGGCCACAATCTCAGATTATCGAGACGGCGGTAGATTTGAACCAGACCCGGCGCAATGAGGGGCGCCTAGCTCAAATTCCGAGGGCCGACCCCAGCGCCGCCTGCTCACGATCGAAAGGATCGAACATGAAAACACCCCACGTATTTGGCGCACTCTTCGCCTGCGGGCTCGGTCTTGCGGCCTGCTCCCAAGAAATCGCCACGCCGGAGCCAGGCGCGTCGAACTCGACCGCTGAAACACCCGCGAGCGCCGAAGCTTCGACTGCGGTGGCTGATGTCGAAACGTCCAGCCAACCTGTGGATGTAGACCCGCCGAGTGAGATCGCCGACGTCGCAACGTCTGTCGCGGACGCCGTCGAAGCGCCAGAAGTCGCCGCTGCAGCCGTGGAGTCGGCGACTGAAACGGTCGACGCCGCTTCGCAAACTGTCGAAACAAGCGTCGCCGAGGCCGCTTCCGCAGCTGAAGACGGCGTTGCTGATGGCGCATCGGTCGTCGCCGAGGCTGCGTCAACGGTCGAACAGGGCGCGGATGAGGCCGTCGACGTCGCATCGGCCGCGGCCGCCTCGGTTGCAAGCGACGTTGAAGAGGTCACGAGCGCAGCTGCGGCGGATGTTGAAACCGTGGTGGCCGAGGCCGTCGAATTGGTTGAGCCCGCGCCGGTTCCCGCTGGGCCTGTCACGCTCGCATCGGGCGCATGGACCAAGAAAACTCAGAATTCCCGCGGCGCCTGGAGCATCGTGGAGGAGAACGGCGAGATCTCGATCCGGCTCGACGACGATTTCTCGACACGCGGCGCGCCGGACCTCAAACTCTTCTTGTCGCCGCTTTCCGTCGGCGATGTTCGGAATGGCAATGCGGTCGACGGTTCGCTGTTCATCGCCGAGCTGTCGAGCAACAAGGGCGCGCAGTCTTACACATTGCCCGCCGGCGTCGACCTGGCCGACTACAAATCCGTGCTGATCCACTGCCAGCAATTTACGAAGCTTTGGAGCGCCGGCGCGCTATAGCCGCGCGTCGAGGCTTGACGCGCGAGCCGCCGCCCTGGGTTCGGGGCGGCGGTTTTTGATTCCTTAACCAAAGCGCCGCTTGTGTTAACGCTCTTGTTGCGACGTGAGTCGCGAAGTTTAGGGGAGCGCGCATGTCCGACACGACGCAGGACGAGCCAGGCCGGATCATAAACGAACCGCTCAGCGAAGCGCTGTCCAAGCGCTACCTCGCCTATGCGCTGTCGACCATCACGTCGCGCGCCTTGCCGGATGTTCGCGACGGCCTGAAGCCCGTGCAGCGGCGCATTCTCTATGCGATGCGCGAACTCAAGCTCAACCCCGACTCCGCCTATCGCAAATGCGCGAAGATCGTGGGCGAGGTGATGGGGAACTACCACCCCCACGGCGACTCTGCGATCTATGACACGCTGGTGCGCCTGGCGCAGGATTTCTCCGTTCGCTATCCGTTGGTCGACGGGCAGGGCAATTTCGGCAATGTCGACGGCGATGCGGCCGCCGCGATGCGGTACACCGAGAGCCGTATGACGGACGCCGCCCGGCTGCTGCTGGAGGGGCTGGACGAAGACGCGGTCGATTTCCGCGACACCTATGATGAACTGAATTCCGAGCCCGTGGTCCTGCCGGCGGGGTTTCCGAATTTGCTCGCCAACGGCGCCAGCGGGATCGCGGTTGGCATGGCCACGTCCATTCCGCCGCACAACGCCGCCGAACTGATCGACGCGTCGCTGCTGCTGATCGAGAACCCCGAGGCGCCGCTCCGCGAATTGCTGAAAGTCATGCCGGGCCCGGATTTTCCGACCGGCGGCGTGATCGTCGAACCGGCTTCGGCGATTCGCGAAGCCTATGAGACGGGCCGCGGCGGCTTCCGCCTGCGGGCGCGCTGGGAGGTCGAAGAGACCGGCCGTGGACAATATGTGATCGTCGTCACCGAAGTGCCTTACCAGGTTCAGAAGTCGACGCTCATCGAACGCCTGGCTGAGTTGAGCGAGACGAAGAAAGCGCCGCTGCTCGCCGATGTGCGCGACGAGAGCGCGGAGGATGTGCGTCTGGTGTTGGAGCCGCGAGCCCGCACGGTCGACCCGGCGGTCTTGATGGAGAGCCTGTTCAAGCTCTCGGATCTCGAAGTCCGCTTTTCGCTGAACATGAACGTGCTGCACGACGGCGCCCCGCAAGTCATGGGATTGCGCGGGGTGTTGCGGGCCTATCTCGACCACCGCCGGGAGGTGGTGCAACGCCGTGCGCGCCACCGGCTCGGCAAGATCGAGGCGCGCCTGCATGTGCTTGAAGGGTACCTGGTCGCCTATCTCAACATCGACGAGGTGATCCGGATCATCCGCGAGGAGGACGAGCCGAAGGCCGTTCTGATGGAGCGCTTCTCGCTGTCGGATATTCAAGCCGAGGCGATTCTCAATCTTCGCCTGCGCGCTTTACGCAAGCTGGAAGAAATGGAGATCCGCGGCGAGCATGAGAAGCTGCAGGCCGAGCGGATCGACCTCCAGACCCTGTTGGGTTCGGAGGCCCTGCAATGGGCGAAGGTGGGCGAGCAATTGATCGCCGCGCGCGCCTTGTTTGACCCAGAGACAGAGCTTGGCCGTCGCCGCGCCGGCTTCGAAGATGCGCCGGCGATCGACATGGAGGCCGCGCTTGAGGCCTCGACGCCGAAGGAGCCTGTGACAATCGTCCTCTCAGAAAAGGGCTGGATCCGCGCGATCAAAGGGCATGGAATCGACCTCGACACGGTGAAGTTCAAGGAAGGCGACACCCTATTTCGGGCCGAACAGGCCTGGACGACGGACAAGATCATCCTCATGGCGAGCGACGGGCGAGCTTTCACCTTGGCCGCCGACAAACTTCCCGGCGGGCGCGGCCACGGCGAACCCATCCGTCTGTCCATAGAGCTTGAGGATTCCGTCGACATTGTCGCCCTGTTTCGACTGGACGAGCGGCGGAAACGCTTGGTGGCCTCAGATGCCGGTTATGGCTTCATCGTGCCGGAGGAAGAGCTTGTCTCCACCCGAAAGGCGGGCAAGCAATCCGTCACCGTGCCGGCCGATGCGAAATTGTCGGTCTGCGAACTGGCCGAGGGCGACCATATCGGCGTCGTCAGCACGAGCCGGAAAATGCTGATCTTTCCCATCGGCGAGCTTCCCGAAATGCCGCGGGGCAAGGGCGTGAAGTTGCAGAATTATCGCGGCGACGACAGGCTGGCCGACGCCATCGCCTTTAGCGCGGACAATGATTTGGTCGTTAAGGACGGCGGCGGGCGCTCGCGCAGCTTCGCCGACTGGCGCGATTGGATCGGCAAACGAGCCCAGGCCGGCCGTCTGGTTCCGCGCGGCTTTCCGCGTTCCGGCCGGTTCAATGGATGAGGCTTGCCGTTGGGGCCGCCGCCGCTTAAGCCTTGATAGACAATAGGGGGACGCGCATGGAAGTGCTTTATATCATTCTCGGGATCGCAGCCGTAGCGATTATCGGACTGATCCTGATCTACAACGATCTCGTGTCGAAACGGCAGACCTGCAATCAGGCCTTCGCCGACATCGATGTCCAGCTGAAGCAGCGTCAGAACCTGATCCCGAACCTGATCGAGACGGTCAAAGGCTACGCGAGCCATGAGAAAGAGACCCTCGACGCGGTTATCCAAGCGCGCAATTCCGCCCAGGCCGCCAATGATCCGTCAGCCATGGCGCAGGCCGAAACGGCGCTGACCGGGGCGCTCGGCAAGTTGTTCGCCTTGGCCGAAGCGTATCCGGACCTCAAGGCCAACACGAATTTCCTGCAGCTTCAGGACGAGCTGTCGTCCATTGAGGACAAGCTGGCGGCGGCGCGGCGCTTCTACAATTCCGCCGTCCAGGATTACAATACGGCCGCCGAACAGTTTCCCGGCGCCTTGGTGGCTGGCTCCTTTGGCTTCACCCATCGCGACTTCTTTGATGTGGGCGGCGCGCGCGAGGAATTGAGCCAGGTGCCGAAAGTGGATTTCGGATGAAAAGGGCTCTAGCGGGCTGAGACGCCTGGCAGCCATGTTGCGATCGCCGGCGCCGCCGCCACCAATAGGATCAGCGCGATCTGGATTCCAATGAACGGAATTGCGCCGCGCCAGATGTCGAGCGTGTTGAGCGAGGCCGGGGCGGCGCCGCGCAGATAGAACAAGGCGAATCCGAAGGGCGGGGTCAGGAAGCTCGTCTGAAGGTTCAGCGCCATCAGGATCGCCAGCCAAACCGGATCGGCGCCCAGCAAGATCAGCGGCGGCGCGACCAGCGGCACGACCACGTAGATGATCTCGATAAAGTCGAGGAAGAAGCCGAGCACGAACATGACCGCCATGGTCAGCGCCAACGCGCCCCACAGGCCGCCCGGCGTCGCGCGCAGGAAGCCCGACACCAAATCGTCGCCGCCAAAGCCCCGGAAGACGAGGGCGAACAACGACGCGCCGATCAGGATCAAGAACACCATCGCGGTGATGTGCGACGCCGATTTCAGCGCAGGGGCGAGGCGCTCTGTTCTCGCCAAGACGCGCGCGCCCGCGGCGAGGCCCGCCAAAAAGACCAGCGTGGCTGCAAGCGCGGTCGCCATGGCAATCCGGTCGAGACCGGAAATCTCATCGCGGCCGACGCGGAGATCGGCAAATTCGGTCAGCGCCAGCAAGACGATGACAGCCGCCAAGCCCGCCAAGATCAGGGGAGCCAATTTGGATCTCGCTTCGTCGGCCAATCTGAGCCCCGCGAGCAGAACGGCGCCGCCTGCGCCGATGGCCGAGGCTTCCGTAGGGGAGGCGAGGCCCCCCAGGATCGAACCCAAAACGGCGATGATCAGGAGCAAAGGGGCGCCCAGGCCGAACAGGACTTCGCGCACCTCTAGGGGCGGCGCGTCGTCGGAGACGATTGCGGGCGCGGCGCCGGGCCGGAGCAGCGCCGTAACCGCCAGATACGCGAGGTACAGCCCGACAAGGATAAAGCCCGGTATCAACGCGCCGGCGAACAAGTCTCCAACGGAAACGGCCGACGGGCCGCCAGGGCCGGCGAGGCTCGCCTGCTGGTTTGCGTTCGAGATCGCGTCGGCGAGCAGGATGAGCACAATGGACGGCGGAATGATCTGTCCCAGCGTTCCGGATGCAGCGATGGTTCCAGAGGCGATCCGCGGGTCGTAGCCCTGTTTCAGCATTGTAGGCAGGGCGATGAGCGTCATGGTAATCACGGTGGCGCCGACGATCCCAGTCGAGGCGGCGAGCAGGGCGCCGACAAGGACGACCGCGAAGCCCAGCCCCCCACGGACGCGACCCATCAGGCGGCTCGCGATGTGGAGAAGGTCCTCGGCCACTTTGGATCGTTCCAGGACCACGCCCATGAGGACGAAGAGCGGGACGGCGATCAGGACTTGGTTTTCCATGACGCCAAGTATCCGATCCTGCAGGCCGCGCAGAAACTGGACCGGGAAGATGCCGAGCGACGCGCCGATCAGCGCGAAGATCAAGGCGACGCCGCCAAGCGTCAGCGCAACCGGATACCCCGCCAGAAGCGCAGCGATGGCGGCGGCGAACATGGCGATGGCGAGGACCGCCTCAAGCTCCATCAGGCCGCTCCGACATTGGCGTCGCGGTCGGCCTCGTCGAAGGCCCGTCGTCCCCGAAGAGCGAGCGCCGCCTTGAGCGCTTGCGACAGGCCTTGCAGGGCGAACAGCGCCGCAAAGGCGGGCATCAGCGTCCGAAACAGGAAGAAGAGCGGCAAGCCGTCGCTTTCACGCGACCCTTCGAACCCCGCCCATGAGCGTGCGAGCGAGGGTTCGACGGCCCAGAACACGAGCAGGCAGATTGGGAAGATGAATATGTAGGCCCCCAAGAGCTCTATGACCGCCCGCACGCGGGGCCCAAACCGCGGGCGCAGGATGTCGACCCGCACATGCGCCTGGTCGCGCAACGCCGACGCCGCAGCCAGAAGAAACATGGCGGCGAACGAATAGACGACGATCTCGTTCAACCATGAGAACGCCAGTCCAAACACGTATCGAACGACAACGACGGCGAGCTGGGCGACGACCATTAAAACGGCCGCTCCCATCGCGGCGCCCAGGGCCCAGCCGCTGAAGCGATCGAGCCAGACCACAAGCGTCTCCGACAGCCGTCCCACGATCGACGGCGCGGCCAGGACGGCGATCGGCGCCAAAAACAGCGGCGACAGCGCGACGCCGATCCAGCGCAGCACGTCGCCAAAAATGAGGAAAAGCTCGGCGAGATCGCCCATTATCCCCCGCCGAGTTCGCGCGCGGCGTAGTACGCTCCGTCGGAATAAGCCGCCCAACCCCGCATGGATTTGAGCGCCGCTTCGAAGCTCTCGTAGATGCGGCGTTCGAGGTCGCCGCCTGAACCCGCGTCCGAGCGGACGTCCCTCGCGACTTCCTGAACGCGCGCCATCACATCGGTCGGGAACCGGCGAAGTTGTGCGCCGTGCTCACGGGTCAGGATGTCCAGGTGGCGGGCGTTCTCATAGGTGAATTCGCCGACGCTCAAATGGTTCACGTCGTTGCAAGCCGTTCGGATGATCGCCTGCTCCGTCGCGTCGAGACTGTCCCAAACGCCGCGATTCATGCCGACGGCGAGCGACGAGCCGGGCTCATGGAACCCCGGGCCGTAATAATAGGGGGCCTCGGAATAGAATCCGAGATAAAAGTCGTTCCACGGCCCGACCCATTCTGTTGCGTCGATCGCGCCGGTCTGCAGGCTTTGATAAATCTCGCCGCCGGACAGGACGACCGCAGCGCCCCCAAGCGCGCGGACAACGTCGCCGCCCAGACCGGGAATGCGCATCTTCAGGCCGCGGAAATCATCCAGGGAATTGATCTCTCGCTTGAACCACCCCCCC
>CAZQZC010000141.1:0-7285 GCA_964597685.1 uncultured Hyphomonadaceae bacterium
CACGACCGCGAAAGCGCTCCTGCATGCGACGCATTTGTTCCTCGATATCCGAGCGTTTGCCCCCGCCGGAGCCGCCGCCCGGCCGGTTCCACGGCGACTTTCCGTCACCATTGCCGGAGCCGCCCGGTCCGCCGCCCCAAGGGCCTTTTCCGCCGCTGTCCTCGTTCCAGGGCATCAAGCCCCTCCTTTTCACGTCTGATTGATCTTCGCTTGTTGAGTCGCGATATGTGCACGCCCACCCCTCCGCTTCAAGGACGCGACTATGTTCAAGCCCGCGGCGAAACGTCGACAGGAGATCGAAACAGCCGTTCGCGAAGCGCTCGGCCGCCCAACCTGGCTGCAATCCGTCACGGTAACGGATGATGGAATTGTGCGGCTTGTTGTCGAAGCCGACCCGGACGATCTGGCATTGGCCGAAGCGCGGCGGATGGAGGTGGAATCGACGGCTCGGTCGGTAAAGGGCGTGGCCGACGCCAGCGCAGTTCTAACCGCCGAGCGTAAAGCGCCGCCGTCTCAGAGCACGCAGCGGGTGCGCAAGGGCGCTCGCTTGTCCGACGACGCGCTGCGCCAAGGCGCGCCAGGTCCCCGGCCGCAGCAGGCTGAGATCGCACATGTGCAGCGAATACTCGCCGTCGCCAGCGCGAAAGGCGGCGTCGGCAAGTCCACAATCGCGGCAAACCTAGCGGTCGCGTTGGCGCGGCGCGGTTTGAACGTTGGCCTGCTGGACGTGGACATCTACGGGCCTTCGCTGCCGACCATGTTGGGCGCCACCGACGCGCAGCCGTCCAGTGGGACCGATAAGAAACTGCGGCCTGTCGAAGCGCACGGCCTGAAAACCATGTCGATCGGCTATCTGTCGGATCCCGACGCTCCGATGATCTGGCGGGGCGCCATGGTGATGTCGGCCATTACGCAAATGCTGAACGACGTCGCGTGGGGATCCGAAGGCGCGCCATTGGACGTTCTTGTTCTGGACACGCCGCCCGGCACCGGAGACGCTCAATTGACCCTCGCCCAGCGTGTTCCCCTGACCGCAGCGCTCCTTGTGACGACGCCGCAGGAAGTGGCTCTGGCCGACGTCCGCAGAGGTGCGGCGATGTTCGCCAAGACCCATGTGCCGGTCCTCGGCGTGGTGGAGACGATGTCCTGGTTCGACGACCCCTTCGGCCAGCGTCACGCCTTGTTCGGCGAGGGCGGTGGTCGGCGCATGGCGGAAACGCTAGGGCTTCCGCTTTTGGCGGAGATCCCGATCCTTCAGTCAATCCGCGAAGGTGGAGACGCCGGCCGCCCGGCCGCACTAGGCGACGACGCTGCTAGCGATGTGTTTAAAGCGCTCGCCGAACGGGTCTGGACCGATCTCGACGACCTGAAGACAAAATCCCCGCCTGTGATCATTTTCGAGGAGTGATCAGGCTTCCCAGGTCTTCGACCGCGTCGTAGACAGATTGTGGGATGAGGCAGGCGTTGCGGGACCGCTTCGGCGATTGGCGAACAATCGTTGGTTTGATCGGCGTTTCGGCGTTGACGATCCAATTATTGCGGCTGTCGGGATACTTCCTCGAACTTGTGGGCCTCGCGGCGGTCATCGTTGAATTCTTCGACGACCTGCTTCCTCAATTTACGCTGGTCGTTAATATTGCGCTGGGTCTCGACCTAACCGGGCTTGATATTCTGGCAGTCACCTGCGCGATTGCAGCCACTCTAATCGTCTTGTCCAGTATATCTTATAAGAATGCGATGAAGACCTGGTATATTTTCCGGTTTTTCCTAATTCCGTATGCGTTAATTATCATCATTCTGTCGATCGTCATCCAATCGGCGGCGCCATTCTATGAGTTCGTCAGCTTCACTGAGGCCTGCGAGGCCGGAGACAGCGACGCCGAGCAATTCTACGGCAGTTCTTGCGAAGAGCTTGAAGCGATCGGGGGCGCATTCAACGGCGCGGAGGACACCGGCGGCATGCCGCGGGACGTGATGATCATCGCCGTCGTCTCTGTCTACATGGCTTTGATCCTGCCCCTGGCCGCGGCTGGAATTTTCTTTTTCAAGCGCCTGAATATCAACAGGTTGGTTGTGCGCAATCTCTCAGCCATCGCAACGGCGCTGTTGATCGTCTCTTTGTCGCAGATCGCTTCAGGCGAATTCAATCCCGCAAACTGGCTTAAGCATTGAAGTTCAGCTTGAGCCCCGGTTCGGGCCATCTACATTTCGCCAGCTGCCCGGAGCTTGAAAGGGTCACCCATGCGTCGTGCATATCGTCTCCGCCGAAGCAGATATTGGTGACAAGCGGATCCGGAAACGCAAAATGCTCGAACGACCCATTGGGCGCGATCTGCGTGATTCCGCCGTTCAGGATCGTCGCAACGCAGACCTTGCCGGACGCCGTGACAGCCAGGCTGTCGAAATACTGCAATCCGCCCGGGCCGGCGACGACATAACCCTGTTGCAACAGGCCGAGGCCGGCTTTGGCGACGCCCGGACTTTCGAGATCGAACGCCCAGAGGCGGCCCGGAATTGTATCGGCCATGTAGACGACGTCTTCATCGGGCGACAGGCCGACGCCGTTTGGCGTCACGAGACTATGGGCGACTTCAACAACGTCGGAAAAGCCCGGTTTGGCGTAGTAGAGCGCGCCCATGTCGCGCTGGCGCGTATCGCCATAGGACTTGCCAAGATCCGTGAAATAGAAACCTCCCGCCTTGTCGAAGACGATGTCGTTCGGGCCCTTGAGCTTGTATCCAGCGACCTCGTCGAAAAGGCGCTCAACCTTGCCGGTTGCGAGATCGACGCGCTCCACGCGACCGCCCGAATAGTCGGCTGACGCATGGCCGGGGATCAACATGCCGCCGATATCATGCCATTCGAAGCCGCCATTGTTACAGACATAAAGCGCGCCGTCGGGACCAATGGCGGCGCCGTTCGGGCCGCCGCCTGGCTCTGCGATCGTCTCAGTTTTGCCGCCGGGCGACACGCGGGTGATGGAGCCTCTCGCAATCTCAACCAAGATCATCGAGCCGTCGGCCATAACAACGGGGCCTTCGGGGAAGCCAAGTCCGTCGGCGACGATCTGAATGTCCATGTGCGCGCTCCCATGCCTGATTCGAGAGACAGCGTCGCGCAGGCTGTCGCTGCGGGCAAGGGCGGTGATGGCCAAGTCAGGCCGGCGCTACGGTTTGCGCTCCAGCCTGCGAAGTCTGAAACTGAACTCGTTTCGCTCGCCAGATTCAAATCGCTCAGACGACGCCTCCGTCCAGCACGCCTCGTCAAAATCCGGAAACACTACGTCGCCGTCGGGATCGGCCTCCACCTCCGTCAGGTAAATCCGGTCTGTCCGCGCCAAGGCGGCGGCGTAGATCTGTGCGCCGCCAATGACGAACACCTCGCCGGCGCCCTGCCGCCTGGCGACGGCCTTGGCCGCATTGATCGCCGGCGCAAGCCCGGAATAGACGCGCGCGTCGTCGGCCGCATAGGACCAGTCCCGGCTGAGAACGATGTTACACCGCCCGGGCAAGGGGCGCTTCGGAAAACTCTCCCACGTCTTCCGGCCCATGATAACCGGCTTGCCCATCGTAATGCGCTTGAAGGCTGCCATGTCGTCCCTCAAGCGCCATGGCAGGTCGCCGTCGGCGCCGATAACGCCGTTGCGCCCGCGCGCGGCAATGATGGCGACTTTGATCTCTGAGACCAAGGAACTACTCTCCACTGTTCGCCGAGCCCGCGCTTCGGCCCGGAGACCTGAGTGCTGGTTCGATTATGGGGCGCGGACCGGCTCCGTTGTAATTGGAATTGCACTCTATTCGTCAAGTATGCACGGGGCTCACAATGCTCGGAGACATCATCGACATTATCGCCTACCGTGATCGCGCGGATTTATCGTGGGTTGCGCCCGGGTTAATCGCAACCTTCTCTTTAATATATTATTTAAAAGGACGCGTTTGGGCATTTATATACGTGGCAATCATTCCATTACTCAATTGGTCTTTTGCCAACGTGGAGAGTTTTGTTTTATTTCAGCCTAGCGAAAACTTCCCAAAAGGTGTGAACATTAATCCATTGACGATGGTTACGGGATTAGTGTTCGTCCTGCGAGATTTTATTCAGCGCGAGATTGGCCACAAGGTTCTGATTGTTATGGCCTTGGCCATAGCGTGGTCGTTTTATTATTCGTGGCCAGTGATCGCGCTGGCGTCAGGATTGGCGTTCGCAATCTCGGAAACGGTCGATTGGCTGCTGTTCACATTCACGAAATATCGTCTCTCGACCCGCATCCTGTTGTCGAGCGCTGTCGCCGCCCCGCTGGATACGACCGTTTTCCTGTACGGCGCAGGCCTCGCAGTGCATCAGAAATCGCTGGCCGATCGGGCGCTGATCCTAGAGGACATGGCGGGCGCCCCATCCGCGGCGATCGATGCAGCGCTCTCGGCGACGCCCGTTATCGAGGTCGCCGACCAATTCCATCTGGCGAATTGGGTTGTGTTCGTTATTGGCAAGATGGTCGGCGCCGTCGTCGTCTCGTGGATGATCCGGCAACGCGAATTGTCCGGGAATGTCGATCCGACCACCGCTTGAACGGGCGATCAAACAGCGACGGGCGCTTTGATGTGGGGATGAGGGTCGTATCCTGTCAGCGTGAAATCCTCGTAGGCCCAACCGAACAGATCCGTCTTGCCCTCAGCCAGCTTGAGTCGCGGCGGCGTCCGAGGCTCCCGAGTCAGCTGTAATTCCGCTTGATCGAGGTGATTAAGGTAGAGGTGGGCGTCGCCGAGCGTATGGACGAACTCGCCGGGCTGAAGGCCGGCGGCGCGCGCCATCATCAATGTCAGCAAAGCATAGGATGCGATATTGAACGGCACACCGAGGAAGACGTCGGCAGAGCGCTGATAGAGCTGGCAATTCAGTCGGCCGTTCATCACATTGAATTGAAACAGGCAATGACACGGCGGCAAGGCCATGTCGTTCACGTCCGCCGGGTTCCAGGCTGAGACGACCAGCCTTCGTGAATTTGGATTCGTCCGGATTTCTTGAAGCACCCAAGAGATCTGATCAATCGTGTCGCCGTCGGGCGCCGCCCAGCTTCGCCATTGCTTGCCGTAAACCGGCCCAAGCTCGCCGTCAGGGTCGGCCCATTCATCCCAAATGGACACGCCGCGCTCCTGTAGCCAACGCACGTTGGTGTCGCCGCGCAGAAACCAGAGCAATTCGTAAACAACTGATTTTAAGTGAATTTTCTTCGTCGTCAGCAGCGGAAATCCCGTCGCCAAGTCGAACCGCATCTGGCGCCCGAACACCCCGATCGTTCCGACACCGGTGCGATCGGCGCGCCGGACGCCTGTGTCCAGAATATCTCTCAAGAGGTCGTGATATTGCCGCAAAAATACACTCCGCCGAATCGATCGCGCCAAAATCCCCCAACCCGCCGTCCGCTTCAAGCCGGCAGGCCGCGCACCGGAACGAATCCCAAAGGTTAACGAAGTCTCGCCGCCCTGACGAAAATCCAAAACCAAACGCTCACGGCGCGGAAACGACGCCATGGCTACAAGTACGGCTGCGCAAATTCATACGACGCCCTGGAGCACGCCCGACATGCAAACTTCGTCGATTCGCCGCATTCTCGGCAAATGGGCCCGATCGAGCCGTGGCAACGTCGCGATGATTTCCGCCCTGTCGATCATCCCGATCCTTGGCGTGGCGGGCTTTGCGGTGGATTTTCAGTACGCGATCACCAACCGGACCAAGGTCCAGCTTATTCTGGACTCCGCCGTCATCGCGGGCGCCCGGACAATGCAGCAAGGCGGAAGCCGTGGCGACGTGCGCGCGGAAATCGAGAGCTACTTTGACGATCATGTCGACACGAGTGTGAGCGGCGTTGAATGCGGGACGGTCAATGTGCGCTTCATCGAAGACTTCGAAGAGGGCGAGCAGGCGGGCTTGAGTCAGCAAGATATCCGCGGCGACGTAACTTGCACCCAATCGACGACGCTGACCCAGATCATCGGTCAGGATATGATCTCCTACGACGTGTCGTCCGGATCGGTCTTTGGGATCGGCGAAGTTGACGTCGTCTTCGTTCTCGACGTCTCGGGCTCGATGAATCAGAATAATCGCCTCGGAAATCTCGAGATCGCGGCGTTAGATGCGATCGACACGCTCTTGCCAGAGGGCAACGAGGACAACGGCGTCCGCGTGTCGCTTGTGGGTTACAATCACGCCGTGGACGCTGGCGATCTGTTTGACGACGTGACGGACAGCATCGTGCTCGGCTCAGACGGCACTTCGGAGAACGCCGGCATCCGTTATGAGCAGACGCTCGGCCAAGTCCTGATCGACCAAGGGTCAGGACTCCGGTTTTACGACTACGAGCGCGTCAGTTGCAATGGAAACTTCAATTCCAGCCAATGTTTCGACGTCGCCGCGCGGCGCGCCTACACGAGCACCTGCGTTTACGAGCGGCTAGGCGACGAAGCGTTGACGGACGCGCCCCCAGGCGATGACGCCTTCTTGGGCGCGGGCGCGCCATTTTGGGATTACACCGACCAAGAGCCTGGCAATCGTAGACGCGACTCAACCGGTTTCCAAAGGAAGATCGCCGGACAATTCGAGATTGAGCAAGGCGGAGCAAACGGCCAGAGCGGCGCGTTCAATCCCCGCTACCAGCAATGCCGGAACTTCCCTCCTGTTCCGCTCACCAATGATCGCGACGATCTGATTGACGCTATTGAAGATCTGAATGCAGGCAGCGGAACCGCCGGCCACGCGGGCATTGCCTGGGGTTGGTACTTGCTGTCGCCGCGGTGGTCGGAAATCCTGCCTGACGATTCGGAGCCTTTGGAGTACTTTGCACCCGACACGGCGAAGGCGATGATCATCATGACGGACGGCGACTTCAACGACCAACACCCGCAAACGGAAGACGATTCAGATACGGAAGACGAATCCGACCCGTTCGCCCGTGCGATTTGCGATCAGATTAAGGACACGACCAACATTCAGAACTACACCGTCGCCTTCGAGGCGCCGCAGGCGGGGATCGATGTGTTGGACTTCTGCGCGTCGGGGCCGGAGTTTTCATTCATCGCGGAAAACGGCGAGCAGCTTCAGCAATCGTTCCAAACGATCGCCAATGCGATCTCGGACCTCCGGATCACGCGTTAACGAAGCGACGCTTCCAAGTTGGACCACGACCCCTTATATTATCCGTGTTCTTCGGAACTATAGCGATAAACCCGCGTGTAATAAGCGGACCGGACCCGGGGGCGGTACCCGGCGGCTCCACCATCAACCCGCT
>CAZQZC010000142.1:0-7261 GCA_964597685.1 uncultured Hyphomonadaceae bacterium
CCCGACCCAAGATCCCGCCGCTCAATACGGCAAAATAATTGAGTCTGGACCCTAACGCGTTTGATACGGGTCGAGTTCGGACAGCGTCAGCGCATAGGCCGCGTCGCCAAGTTCATTGCGGACCTCTTCGGCGGACAATTCGCCCTCCAGCCAATAGGGCGTCCAGATATCGTCGATCTTGATGGCCGGTTCGGCGCGCACGAAAATGATCTGATTGGGCGGCGGCGGCGGCGTGTGAATGCACGCGCCCATATAAGGAACGAACAAAAACTCGGCGTGGCGGCCCTGGTCGAAATCGATGGGCACGACGTAGCCCGGAATGCGGATCAACTCGCCGTGCAAATCCTCCACCACGTCGAAAGTCCCGAATTGCGGCATCAGGTCCAGTTCGGAGCCTTCCTCGATCTCCGAAAAACCGCCGGCGTCGGCGAGCGTCGTCGTATTGGCGGCGTAGCGCTGCGAGAGCTGTTCGAAGAATTCCGCCTGCTGGCGCCACAATTCCTCCTCGGCGCCTTCAGGCATCAGATCTTCCCATTTCAGAGGCACAGGTTCGCCGGGTGCGATTCCCCAATAGGTAGATGCGCTGGCATCGGTCTTTTTGGCTTTGGATGCGGGCGCGGGTGGCGGCGCGTCGGCGGCCGGCGCGCGCTCTGTCTCAGCGACAACGATCGGCGTTGAAGCGCGCTCTTGCGCAGGCTGATCCGGCGCGCGTTCCGCCTCTCGCGGCGGCGTGCACGCCGCGATCACGGCCGACAGCAAAAGTGCGAAAGCCGTCTTCACGATATCTGGGCGCATCCCATAAAACCTCTTGCAAACTAAAAACTGCCCAGCCATAAGAAATGTTACATGATCACTTTGCAAAGGTCAGCGCGTGTCCGCAAATTTTCCCTCAGAGGCCTATGGAAAGAGTTCCGCTAGCGCCGTAGCGGTAGATTTCTCCGCCACGACGATTTCTGGCGTTTGCTTGCTCCATTGTCTGGCGGCGCCGATTATCGCGTCGTTTCTTCCGGTCTTTGCGGGCGTTATCGAAACCGAATGGCTCCATAGGGCTCTCGTTGTGGTGGCGCTCCCGATCACAGGACTGGCGCTTGTCGGGCAATGGCCGGCGCGCGGACGTGCGGTCTTTGTCGCGCTTGCCGTCTGTGGATTGGCCGCGCTCCTGATCGGCGCGTTCGTCGAGGCGCTCCACGATTTCGAAACGCCTCTGACGGTATTGGGCGCCACCTTGTTGGCCGTCGCCCATATTTGGCGCTGGAGCCGGCGGAACCGTCCAGTTTAAGCGTTCTTGATCGTCAATCCGCCGTCCACCGGGATCGCCGCACCGGTCAGGAAGCTCGACGCAGGCAACACCACCGACAGCGTCACGTGCGCCACCTCCTCCGGGATCCCATAGCGGCGCAACGGCACGCGGCGCTTGGCGTAGATCTCCTTGTGCTCGTCGGGGATGGCGTCGGTGATGCCAGTGTGGATCGGGCCGGGGCAGACCGCGTTCACCGTGATCCCCTCCCGCCCGAGATCGACGGCCAGGCCGCGGGTCAGCCCGATCACGCCATGCTTGGCGGCGACATAGGGCGAATTGCCGGGTGTCGCGCCGAGGCCCTCTGTGGAGGCGATATTGACGATCCGCGCGCTGTCGGATTCGCGAAGAAACGGCAGCGCGGCGCGGATCAAGCGCTGGTGCGCAGACAGCATCACCTCCAGCGTCGGCGCCCAGGCCTCGTCATACCCGTCTTCGGAAACGTCGGCTAAACGGGCGAAACCCGCATTGTTGACGACGATGTCCAACCCGCCGAAGGCCGCCGCCGCCGCCTCGACCACGCGCTGAATGGCGCCCGGGTCGGAAACGTCCAGCGCCCAGGCTTTCGCGGTTTTGAACCCGGCCGCTTCGATCTCGGCGACCACGGCGTCGCACGCGTCCTGGCGGAGGTCGGTAACGGCGACGTTCGCCCCTTCCCGGGCGAAGAGATGCGCCGTCGCCCGGCCCATGCCGCTGGCGGCTCCTGTGATGATCGCCGAACGTCCAGCGATCGACCGGCTCAGATCGCGATAGGGCTCCATGGGCGTCTCCTCAAATCTGTCTGAAGACAGTGTGGACGCTCACCACAGAAAGCTGAAGCTCTGCCGGTCGGTTTGCGTGATCAATTGGCCGTCCACGTAGACCTCGACCTGGACGAAGACCGTGTTTCTCACGGAGTAATTGGTCGGTTCAAAGTTGAACGCCGCATACGGGATGACCAGAAACGCCCCGGAAAAGGAATGGACGCGGGTCGTCGGCGCGAAATTGACATAGGTCGCCACTTGGCCGGCGGTGTCGCGGTAGACGAGGTCGGCCGGCGCTGCATAGAGCGGCGAGCCGTCATAATTAAAGAAGCGCGCGCCCAGAACCGCGTTGCGCCCAAGCGCCCCGGTCAGGGAGCCGCCGGCGATGTTGAGCTGCACGCCTGGCAGGACGGTCCCAAACGGCGTCGGCACGGACACATCTTGCATCACGCTGAAACCGGCAATCTCGGCCGCCGGCCCAGCCGGATTTGTCGGCTGGACGGGTTGGGGCGTCGGCCGAACGGCAGGCGACGCCACACAGGCCGGCGTTTCGAAGAAGGCGCTGGCGAAATCGCCCGACGTCAAACACGCGGAAAAGCTGGCGTCGCACGCCTCATAAGCGCTGTTGCGCGCGCTACGGCAGCTCGAACGACACGCTGCGCCGGCGAGGTCGGCGTCGTCGCGGCACTCGGCGTAATCGGCCGCCACCGTCTCGCGGCACGACGCCTTTTGACGGTCGCAATAGGCTTGAAACGAGGTCGACGTCTCTCGCGGCGTTGGCGCGCCCGGCCGCGTGGAGAGGCGTTGTAGAAGCGCGCTTCGGGCGAACAGAGCGCTCGCCGGCGTGCCGAAGTTCAAGGGCTCGTTCGGATCGCTGAGGCCGGAATGGTGGATGCCGGCCAGCGCCCTGTCATTGTCGGCGAAGATCGCGGTCCCCGACGAGCCGCCCAGCGTGTCGCAGACATGGACGAGGCGGCGGTCCGCGCTGATGCTGGGCGCGCTCGCCTGGCATTCAAACCGCGTGAGCCGCTGCGGCCGCCCGGCCGGATGGTGGATCAGGAACAAGCTTTCCAGATCCGCGGGGTCGCGGGGGCTGATCTCGGCGATCGGATAGCGATCCTCCGGAACCGAATCGAGCAGCTGCAGGATCGCATAATCGAGGCCGCTGTCGGATTCGAGCGGGGCCGTGGCGACCCGATAGAGGTCGCCCACAGCCTGAAGCCGGTGCAGGAACCCGAACCGGACGCGGGCGTCGACGACCCGAAAATCGCGGCCGGGCGTGCAATGGTAATTGGTGAGGATCTTGTCGCGGTCGATTCGCGTCGCGGTGCAGGTCGTGTTCGCGCGCCGGCCGTCGGGATATTCCACAAGCAGATCCAGCAAACCGACCGAGCGGCCGATTCGTCGATACCGGTTGGCGTCGTTCAGCTCCCAGACTTCTTCGAAATTGTTGACGCCGACGATGACCTCGTCATTCGCCCGGCGGGTGGAGGCTTCGCGGTAGGTTTTGTTTGGCTGGCCGAAATTCTCGGCCGGAAAGTCCAGCACAGCCTGCGCAGATGCGGCTGCGGCGCACCAGGCCGCCAAAACAAGCGCAAACACCCACTTCATCGACGGCCTCCCTCCCCGACGCGTCGCCATCAGACTAGCCGAAGCGCGGCCCTCTTCAAACCGTCTCGGGTGCGGCTTTCTTTTCGCGCACCATCTCAACCTTCAACGTCGAGCCCGGTTGGATCAGCACGTCTTCGTGGCGCAGCGGAATGTCGATCCCCGCCTCTTTAAACTTGTCCCAGACCGACAGCATCACCTCTGACCCGATATTGTTCACGCCGTTCTGGGGGTCGTTGATCCAGAACCGGCATTCCAGCTCCACCGCCTCGTCTCCGAACTCCATGACCAGGCATTTGGGCGCGGGGTCGGTCAGGACCCGCTCACAGGCTGCCGCGCCGGCGACCACGAGGTCGACAGCCTCGCGGAGGTCGGTCTCATATTCCACGCGGATGCGGCGTTTCACCCGGACATTCTTGTTCGTGTAGCTCCAATTGATCACCTTGCCGGTGACGAGCTGCTCGTTCGGGATCAAATGCTCCTTGCCGTCGCGGGTGATGACGCTCGCGTAGCGCAGGCCAAGGGACTTCACCACGCCATAGGTTTCGTCCACTTCGATCACGTCTTCAGGCTTGATCGACCGGTCGGTGAGCAGGATCACGCCTGAAATGAAATTCGCCACGATCTGCTGCATGCCGAAGCCGAGACCGACGCCGATGGCGCCGCCGAGGACGGCGAGACCCGACAGCGGAATGCCAAGGCCCGCGAGCGTCAGGAGCGCCGCGGCGAAGAACAGGCCAACTTGGATCGCATTCGACAGGAGAATCCGAAGCGACGGCTCAACCTTCGGCAGCGTATCGACGCGGGTCTTCAACCGCTTCGACAACCAGCTTGCGCCGTACAGGAACAACGCCGCCGTCAAGATCGCCTGGACGACGAAGGGCGGGTTGATCTGGCGGCCGCCATAGTAAGGCCCGATGGAGCCAAGCCAGGCGAGGGTTTCATCCAGTACGCCGAATGCATTCAGCACCGCCACTGTCCATGCGGTCCAGGTGATGGGCTGGCGCAGGCCCGCGGGCACGAACGCGGTGGCGAGTTTGATGATCAGCCACGCAGTCGCGAGCGAGGTGGCGATTCGCACAATCGTGTCCGGCTGGCCGGACGCCGCCAGCGCGGTCTGCGCGATCCACAGCGCCCCGACCCAAAGCGCCGGACGCGCAATCGCCGGCGCTGTGTCCTCCAGACGGCTTTTCACGGCCTGGGGCAGCCGGCTAAGGCCAAGCTTTAAGAGTCGCTTGACCGGCCCGGCGAGGACAAGTCCAACCAGAAGCGCGGCGAGGATTGCGGCGGCCTGGACGCCCAGCGGCGCCAAGATCTCCGCCTGCAGAAGGTTCTCCCGCGCCCACCCCAAAGGATCAGCCAGTATTGGATCAGCCCAGTCGAAAAGGCCTGGGCCGTCCGCCGCAACCGACTCGACAGGGGGACCAACTTCCGGCGCGGTCGGCGACGCGTCGATGCGGAGGGTGTCGCCGCACACACGGCGGCCTTCGATGGTCACGCAGCCGTCAACAACGATCTCGCCGCCAATTTGCTCTTCAGGCTCCAAGCGGACCTCCGCTACGTTCCTCAGTCATCGGATCAGCCCTTAGCGCGCACGCCTCGTATTGAAAACGCGCCAAAAGCGGTTCCTTCACAAGAGACGCGGTTCAGGTTTACCGCCCGAGGCTCTAGACGCCGGCGACGGAGAAAGTTTCGGGACCCGAGGCCGAACGCACGGCGTAGGGCACCGGCTCCTCGGCCCAGCCGGATTTCGCCGCGCCGTGGGCGCCGTCCTTGCGCAGCACGATGACAGCTCCGTCGAAGCGGTAGCCCTTGTCGGTGACGCGCTGAATGGCGGCGCGGGCCGCCTCGGCCGGACTGGCGCCGGATCGCATCAGCTCCACAGCGTGATAGGTCGGCAGGAAACGCATCATCACGTCGCCGTTTCCCGTGGCGATCGCGGCGCCGACATCATTGTCGCAATAGGCCCCGGCGCCGGCGATGGGGCTGTCGCCCACACGGCCGGGCAGCTTGAACGTCCGTCCATTGGTCGAGCAGCCGACGCAGACATTGCCCGCCGCATCGACCGCCATGGTCCCGACCGTGTCATGGCCCTCAACGGGTTGCGCCGCGCCAATGGGCTCCGGGCTCCAGGCGCTCGACGCGTCGCCCGTCTCGGCCCAGTCGGACCACACTTTGAGCGACTCGGCGTTTGTCAGCGACGTCTCCTGGAACCCCATCTCAGCGGCGAACCGGGTTGCGTCGTCGCCCACGATGAGGGTGTGCTGGGTCTCCTCCATCACCTTGCGCGCGACAGAAATCGCCGGCTTCACCCGCTTTAGGCAACCCACCGCGCCGACGTCGTGGGTCGGGCCCCACATCATCATCGCGTCCAGCGTCGTCTCGCCGACGGAATTGGGCGACCCGCCGAAGCCGACGTAAAACTCGTCCGGCAAATGCTCGACGTGGTTGATCGCGGCCTCCACCGCGTCGATGGCGAGGCCGCCTTTCTCAAGGATCGGCCAGCCCAGATCGTTGGCCCCTGGCCCGAACGCCCAGCTCGTCAGGATGACCGGCCCGCCGGACACAATCTGCGCCGCCGCCGCCGGCGCGGCCGCCGCCGCGGCAAGGCCTGCGCCGAGGAGGAGGTTGCGGCGGGTCGGGCTAAACCGTGCCGAGGTATCGTCGCGCGCCATGTGTGCCTCTTTCCGTTGCGGCGTCGTCGACGCCGATTTGTCGTTCGCCCGCCACGTTCCATGCTGAGACGCTTGTGATCAAGCTCCCCCTCGCCTCGCTGGCGAAAGCGTGCCATATGCGCCGCGGGCCAGGCGCTCCCAACGGCGCTCAGCTCATCTGCAAGGATGGGAGTAAAATCGATGCAGACCTCAGTGTCCAAGCCGGACGTGCGCCCCGCGTGCCCGCATTTCTCTTCCGGCCCCACGGCGAAACGCCCGGGCTTCGACCTTCAAAATCTCAAGACCGCCGCCCTCGGCCGCTCGCACCGCTCCAAGGACGCGAAAGCGAAGCTGAAAGAGGCGATCGACAAGACGCGGACCGTTCTTGAGGTCCCGGACGATTACCGAATCGCGATCGTCCCAGCCTCCGACACCGGCGCTGTGGAGATGGCCATGTGGTCCATGCTCGGCCTGCGCCCTGTGGACGTCTTCGCTTGGGAGAGCTTCGGTAAAGATTGGGTGACCGACGCCCAGAAGCAGCTGCAGCTGAACGATCTGCGCCTTCATGAGGGTGATTACGGCGTGCTGCCGGATTTCGGCCAGGCGCGCGACGACGCCGACATTATCTTCACGTGGAACGGCACCACGTCCGGCGTCCGCGTGCCGAATGCGGACTGGATCACGCCGAACCCCGACCGGATCGTGATCAACGATGCGACGTCGGCCTGCTTCGCCCAAGAGATCGACTGGGCGAAATGCGACGTCGTCACCTATTCCTGGCAAAAGGTTCTGGGGGGCGAAGCGGCGCACGGCATGCTGATTCTCAGCCCCAACGCCGTGAACCGGCTCGAGACCTACACTCCGCCCCGCCCTCTGCCGAAACTCTTCCGCATGACAAAGGGCGGCAAGATCAATGAAGGCCTGTTCGAAGGCGCGACGATCAACACGCCGTCGCTCCT
>CAZQZC010000143.1:0-7233 GCA_964597685.1 uncultured Hyphomonadaceae bacterium
GGGGCGTCAAATTCCTATTTTTGATCCACCGGATCAAAAATTTTGGCGAAGCCAAACCGATCTCAAGCAGCCTTGAGCACGACCCATCGCGGAGGCGAAGCCAAAGCGGGCGGTCAAACCAAAAGACAACATTTCGCGCCGGATTTGATCCCCCGGATCAAATCCGGGTCGCGAAATGGTGCGGTCGAGAGGACTCGAACCTCCACGGGTTGCCCCACAGCGACCTCAACGCTGCGCGTCTACCAGTTCCGCCACGACCGCACGCTGCCAGGCGAGCCGCGTGTATATCGAAGCCGCCGCGTTTGTGAAGCCCCGCCGCATCGCTATATGCTCCGCCATGTCCGCCCTAGATCCGATCCATTGGTCCATCTCTCCGGGCTTGACGCCCTACCGCGAGGCGCTCGCCTTCATGGAGGCGCGGGCGCGGGCGATCCGCGAGGCGGGCGCGCCTGAATTGGTCTGGCTGGTCGAACACCCGCCCCTCTACACGTCAGGCACAAGCGCCCAGATCGAAGACCTGCGCGATCCCAAAAGGTTTCCCGTTTTCGAAGCCGGTCGCGGCGGCCAGTTCACCTATCACGGCCCGGGCCAACGGGTGGCCTACGTCATGTTGGACGTCGCCAAGCGCGGCCGGGACGTACGCGCCTTCGTCCAAGCGCTGGAGGACTGGATCATTGCGACACTCGACGCGTTCAATGTCGCCGGCGAGCGCCGAGCAGGGCGGGTTGGCGTCTGGGTCGACAGGAGCCGGCCGGGCGGGGCGCAGCGCGAGGACAAGATCGCCGCCATCGGCGTGCGGCTGAAGCGTTGGGTGAGCTTCCATGGCGTGTCTCTGAATGTGGAGCCGGACCTGGAGCATTTTTCGGGGATTACGCCATGCGGCATCGACGACCCTCGCTATGGGGTCACCAGCCTGGTCGATTTGGGCCTGCCGGTCGGCATGGAGGAGGCCGACGCGGCTTTGAAACGGACGTTTGAACGTGTCTTCGGCGCACCCCTCAAGGCCGAAACGCCTCCCGCGCTCACTTAATCCCGGCTTGGCCAGCGCCCCGCGGCCAGCAAGCTCCACAGCATAAGAAAGAACGACGATACCGCCCAGAACATTCCGGCCGTTCCCATCATCATGCCAGATAACAAAGCGAGCTGGGTCGGCGGGCCGCTGTCCGGCCCTCCGCCAGGCCCCCCGCGCCGCCCGCGTCCACCGCGCCGACCGCCGCGACGCTGGGCGCCGGCCTGTTCCGAAACGCGAACCCGCCTGCCGCCGGCTTCGGCGTCGGCCTCTGCTTTTTTTCGGGCTTCTTCCTGCGCCTTGATCTGCTCTTCGGCCAGCTTGTAGGCCGCCGGGTCTTCGGCCTTCAACGCTTCGGGATCCTGGCTGTATCGGATCATTGCGTCGATGCGTCTGAATTGTTGCTCTGCGGCTTGGTTCATCACCGGCAGCAACAAAAGCGCCACGAGGGCTGGCAACAGCACCAAAAGCGCCCAAAGCGGCGACTTGCCCGCGTCATTGGCTCGACGAACGTGCAGGCTGTAGGTCCCGACGGTGGTCATCACGAGGAGGATGACCGCGCCAAACCCGACACCCGAATTGATACGGCCCTGCATGGCGCCGGCGGCGAATATTTGCAGAAGCGCAATCGTCGGTATCGCGAGCAGGACGAGCACCAGCCATGCACGCCGGAAATGCACCCGCGGCGTTCGCCCGAGGGGGTTAAAATAGGTCCCAAGCCAATTCTGGTTCTCCAGCAGCTCGCGTGGATCGGTGATCCAGGGCCGCTTGGGGTCTAGGGGCGCAGCCTCGCTCATGAGAATGTGTCTCCGGCAACCTCCGCCGGCGGCGGTCCGTGCTCATTCGAATTCGGATCGCTGCGCAGACGAGCGATGAAGAATCCAAGCAGCGCATTGACCAGGAAGAGCGACAAAAGATTGACGAACAAGGTCGCTCGGTTCGCTTGCTGCGAGATTTCGATGAACGCCTGAAGGTCGCCGCTCTGCAGCAAGTATGCGGCTTCCTCAACCAGTTCGTTCGCACCCGGAGCCAAGATTGGCGTCAAGATGGACTGCGAGATCATGTTGATGATCCAATAGGCCACCAGCAGGGCGAGATACCACCAAGCCGATTGTCCGGCGTCGTGGAGCCGCTTTCCAAACACGCAGAGATACAGGTAAGGCATGAAGAGCATCAGCAGACCCAAAGCCGGCGCTGCGTAGACAGCCCCGATGGTCATGACCATCGTAATGGCGACCAGAACGATGACCCCGCGCCAGAAATCGCGCGGACCTATCCGGCCGTTCGGACTGAACAACACCCCTGTCAAACTCACCGTAATCTCCCGTGTTGCCAAAAACCCATGCCACGCCGGAACTGTATTTGTCATGCCCCGCCCGCGTCAGAAACCGGGCCTTACGCAAACTCCACCATCACGGCGTCGGCTGCGACGCTGTCGCCAGCCTCCACATTGACCGCTTTCACCGCGCCGTCGGCCTCCGCCCGGATGATATTCTGCATCTTCATGGCTTCGACCACGCAGATCGCCTCGCCCGCCTTGACCTCTTGGCCGACGCTCACGCTGATCGAGACGACCAGGCCAGGCATCGGGCTGACGATCAGCTTCGACAGGTCAGGCGCCTCTTTCTCCGGCAGTTTGGCGTGCAGCTCGGCTACGCGCGGCGTACAGACGAGCGCACGCAAGCTGACGCCGCGATGACGGAAGACATACCCCTCCGTCCGGTCGGCGAACTTCACAGCGATCGGGTCGCCGTCGAGCACCGCTTCGACAAGGTGGGCGCCCGGCTTCCAAGCGCTGACAAAGCTATGGGCTTCACCGCCATTGATTGTAATCGACGCTTCACCGCCGGTCCGGGCAATGGTCACCGGGTGGTGGGCCTCGCCCAGAATGACGATCCACTCGCGACGCGCGCCTTCCGGCGGCGCGAGACGGCCTGAGATATTGGCTGCGCGACTGGCCAGCGTGCAATGCACAAAGGCCGCCGCGCAGATCAGCATCGTCTCCTGATGCGGCGTCGGCGCCACGCCGGCGAAGCCGTCTGGAAACTCGTCCTTGATGTAGGCCGTCGTGATATCGCCCGACCGGAAGCGGGCCTCGTCCGCGACAGCGGCCACGAAGGGAATGTTGTCCTGGATGCCCTCGATATGGAAGCGATCGAGCGCCTCGGCCTGGGTGTCCAGCGCCGCGTCGCGATTGGGCCCGTGCGTCACCAGTTTCGCGATCATGGGATCGTAGAACATGGAGATTTCATCGCCCTCGCGGACGCCGGAATCCATGCGCACCGCGCCCCCGCCCAACGCGCCTTCCTCCGGCGGGTGAAAGCGCTTCAGCCGCCCGATAGACGGCAGGAAGTTGCGATAGGGGTCTTCGGCATAGACCCGGCTCTCGACGGCCCAGCCATTGATCTTGAGATCTTCCTGGCGGATCGAAAGCTCCTCGCCAGACGCCACGCGCAGCATCTGTTCGACCAGATCGACGCCGGTGATCATCTCCGTCACCGGATGCTCCACTTGCAGCCGCGTGTTCATCTCCAGAAAGTAGAAGCTGCGGTCGGCGCCCGAGGCGACGAACTCCACTGTGCCCGCGCTGTCGTAATTGACGGCCTTGGCAAGCGCGACGGCCTGTTCGCCCATCTTTTTGCGGGTGTCTTCATCGAGCAGCGGGCTCGGCGCTTCTTCGATGACCTTCTGGTTCCGCCGCTGGATCGAGCATTCGCGCTCGAACAGATAGATCGTGATGCCATGCTTGTCGCCAAGGACCTGGATCTCAACGTGGCGGGGACTTTCGATGAATTTCTCGATGAAGATCCGATCGTCGCCGAAGGCGTTCATGGCTTCGGCCTTCACTGCGGGAAAGCCTTCCTCCACCTCTGCGTCGGAATAGGCGACACGGATGCCTTTGCCGCCCCCGCCCGCCGACGCCTTGATCATGACGGGGTAGCCGATTACGGGGGAGATCTTCACAGCTTCAGCCGTGTCGGCGATGAGACCCATATGACCGGGCACCGTGGACACGCCGGCTTCGGCGGCGAGTTTCTTGGAGCTGATCTTGTCGCCCATCGCTTCGATGGCGTGCGGGTTGGGGCCGATGAAGACAATGTTCTCGGCCTCTAGCCGTTTGGCGAAATCGGGATTCTCCGACAGAAAGCCAAAACCCGGATGCACCGCTTCCGCGCCTGTTGCGCGCACGGCGTCGACAATCTTGTCCATGACAAGATAAGATTCCGACGCTGGCGCCGGACCGATCCGAACGGCCTCGTCGGCCATCTCCACCGCCATGGAATCGGCGTCGGCGTCGGAATAAACGACCACCGTTTTCACGCCCATCCGTCGGCACGTCTTGATAATGCGGACTGCTATTTCGCCGCGATTTGCGATCAAGATCTTTTCGAACATCTTGCCCCGGCCTGTCACGATTGTGTCAGTTCGGCTTAGTGCGCGCTTGGCCGCTTGTCCATCTAGGCGCCCTGACTTCACTACGATTCAGGCCGGGCGGCGCCTATCCGGCGCCAACATGCTGGCGCGGCTAATCCTGCTCCCGTTCGACGTCGCGCACTCGCGTGATGACGGTGACGAGGTAAGCCGTCGACCAACCGATCAGCAGAAACCCGTTTGCAGACTGGATCGCCGAAAAGAGCCGCCAATCTTCGCCGAGAACGAGGTCTCCGAAACCGACGGTCGTAAAGGTCGACGTTGAGAAATAGACCGCAATCTCCAGCGTCTCGAACTGATCCAACATCAGATAAACGATCGCATAGGTCCAAATCTCGATCATATGCAGCGCAAACAGCAAGAGAACGACGGCCACGACCCCAGCCCCTTGGACCACAACCGGGCCCGGCTCAGGTCGCGCATGCAACCTCCGGCGCACGATCGCCGAGACGCTTGCGAGTCCTGCGAAGTGGATCACGACGGTCAACGCAACCATCAAGGTCGACAGGGCGAGGTTCTCAACCAGCATGGCGGACAGCTAACGCGACGCGACGCGCCTGTCATCGCCCAACTGAGCAAACGCCAATGACCGCCTCATGGAGCGCATTCTCTTGCCGGCAGGCGCCGATGCGACGATTTCAGACGTCGACGCCCCCACCTTTAGGCATGAGCGCCGGGGATAAGGGCGAGGATAGATCCCAACCTATTCCCAGGCTTGTCCTGCCCTTGCGGCGCCTTTCCGCGGCCGCCGGCGCGCGCTAGGTTTCGTACAAGATACGGAGCCCGCCGCCATGTTCCTGAACTTCTTCACAGAGCTTCGCGCCGCCAAGGTGCCCGTTACACTGAAAGAATACCTCGTCCTGATGGAGGCGATGGACAAAGACGTCATCGATATGGATGTTGAGGATTTTTACTTCCTCTCTCGCACGGCCTTGGTGAAGGACGAGCGCAACCTCGACAAGTTCGACAAGGTTTTTGGCCACGTTTTCAAAGGCTTGGAAGGCGTCGGCGAGGCGATCGAGATCGCAGACCTGCCCGAAGACTGGCTCCGAAAAATGTCTGAGAAATTCCTGACGCCCGAAGAAATGGAAGAGATCGAGGCGCTGGGCGGCTGGGACAAGCTCATGGAGACGCTGAAGCAACGCCTCGAAGAACAGAAAAAGCGCCACGAAGGCGGCAACAAGATGATCGGCACGGGCGGCACATCGCCCTTCGGCGCCCACGGCTACAATCCCGAAGGCGTCCGCATCGGCCAAGAGAAATCGCGTCATCGGCGCGCTGTAAAGGTTTGGGACAAAAGAGAATTTAAGAACCTCGACGATTCCGTCGAGATCGGCACCCGGAACATCAAGGTGGCGCTCCGGCGGTTGCGGAAATGGGCCCGCGACGGCGCGCCGGACGAGCTGGACCTCGACCAAACGATCCGGAACACCGCGAAGCAGGGCTATCTGGACCTCTCCATGCGGCCAGAAAAACGTAACGCCGTCAGCGTCTTGCTGCTCCTGGATATCGGCGGCTCTATGGATCCGCATATCCGCGTCCTGGAGGAATTGTTCTCGGCGGCCCGGGCTGAGATCAAGAACCTTGAGTATTTCTACTTCCACAATTGCCCCTATGAAGGCCTCTGGAAAGACAATCGCCGCCGGCGCACCGACCAGATCCCGACCTGGGACGTACTCCACAAATATCCGAGCGATTACAAAGTCATCATCGTCGGCGACGCCACGATGAGCCCCTACGAAATCACCTATTCCGGCGGCTCAGTGGAGCACTGGAACGAAGAGGCCGGCGGCCTGTGGCTGCAGCGTTTCGTCGAAACATATCCCGACCTCGTCTGGCTAAACCCCGTCAAGTCGGGAGCGTGGGACCACACGCCCTCGATCCAGCTCATTCGCGAACTCATCGGCCCCCAGCGCATGTTCGAACTCACGCTGAAAGGGCTCGATGCGGCGATGAAAGAGCTTGGCCGATAAGGACCTTGCCACGCCTAAGCCTCTGACATCTCAAGCAGGCCACGCGATAGCCAGCGAGCGCTCGGCCACGCGCCTGGCCCTGAGATCAGCGCACCCATAGCTCCCCTCTATCGCTCACGCGTTCGCAATCAATTGGACACCCCAAAGGCGCGTCAGTAGCCTGACTTTGCTTTCAAAGGCGCACTGAAACGACAGCATTGAAAGTAAATTGAAGTTACCACCATGCGACCTACAATCTTGGTCATAATCGCGTTCTAGTTATTGCGGAGAATAGCAAGAATGCAGCTTTTGAGAACGATCAAGCACCGCTCGGAGCGTGCGACGAACAATTGTTGTCGAGCGTGTCCACGGTGTCTCAACGCCCCGCCGGCGACGCTCGTCTCCATCCCGACATCCACCTGAAGAAGGCGCGACACCATGAAGGCCCAACTCAAAGCATCCCTGCTCGCATCGGCGGCGTTTCTGACGCTCTCGGTCGCAGCCGCGTGCTCCCAGCCGCAACAGGCGTCCGAGGACCGTGCGGAAACGACCGCAACCGAACCGACGGCGGTTCAAACCGCAGCCGCCGTCGCGGCGCCCGAGGGCGAACCGAAGGCCAATCAATTTTGGTGGCCGGAGCAGCTCAACCTCAGCCCGCTGCGGAAACATGAGGCTGCATCGAACCCGCTCGGCGCGGACTTCGACTACGCCGACGCGTTCGCCGAACTCGACCTCGAGGCGGTGAAACGGGACATCGAAGACGTCATGACGACGTCGCAAGATTGGTGGCCAGCCGATTACGGCAATTACGGCCCGCTCTTCATCCGCATGGCGTGGCAC
>CAZQZC010000144.1:0-7228 GCA_964597685.1 uncultured Hyphomonadaceae bacterium
TCCGACATGCGCTGCGATACGATCTTAGGATAAATGCCCAGGAACGCCCGTCCGACGTCTTGAGTGAAGGCGAAGTCCTTATCCCAGTCGCCGGAATCATGACGATCGTAAAATATGCCCCCGATGCCGCGCGGTTCGTTGCGGTGGGCGAGGTGGAAGTATTCGTCGCACCATTTCTTGAACTTCGGATAATATGCGGGGTCGTGGCGATCGCAGGCCGATTGCATGGCCGCGTGAAAGCCGATCGCGTCGGGGAAGTCCTGCTGGCGCTGGTATGCAAGGAGCGGCGTCAGATCGGCGCCTCCGCCAAACCAGGTCTTCGATGTTGAGATCATTCGCGTGTTCATATGAACGGCTGGCACGCGCGGGTTGACCATGTGTGCGATGAGCGAAACGCCGCTGGCCCAAAAACGTCCGCCCGATTCGTCTGCGCCGGGGATTTGAGTGCGAAACTCATCGGAGAATTCGCCGAACACGGTTGAAACATGAACCCCGACTTTTTCGAACAACCGGCCGCGCATCAAGGCCATCACACCGCCGCCGAGGTCTTCCGAGCCGTCGCCGCGTTTCCAAGGGGTTCGCTCGAATCGGCCGGGTTCGCCGCGGTACAGCGGCGGCGCCGCGGCGTCCTCTAGCGCTTCGAAGGCTGCGATAATGTCCGCCTGCAGCGTCTCAAACCAGGCTTTCGCAGCCGCCTTGCGGCTTTCCAATTGTGCATCTGTCATAGAGCTCCCCAAAGATGATCGGGCGCGGGCGCCCGTTTGTCTTGCCACCAAGAGTCCGTCGCGCTAGGCGGTCTCGCCGCGATGCGAAATGAAATTTGCGGCGTTGCGCCGCAATCCACGCGCGCTCTCTTGATGTAAATACCGATCGGGACAGGTAAGGCCCGTGAACAACGCGAGTTAAGCTTCATGACCGACCAGACTCAAGATGCGATCGACGAAGATCGTCGCGATTTCATTCACGTGGCGACGGGGGCGGCCGCGGTCGGCGGCGCCGCCATGCTCGTATGGCCGTTCGTCGACCAAATGAACCCGGCGAGCGACACGAAAGCGGCGTCCAGCCTGGAAGTGGATATCTCAAAGATCCCCGAGGGCGGTGAGATACGCGTCCTGATCGGCGGAAAGCCGTTCTTCGTCCGCCACCGTACGTCTGGCGAGATCGCCACGGCCCAATCGGCGAAGCTCGACGGTCTTCGCGATCCGGAATCCGACGACGACCGCCTGCGCCCGACGCCAAGCGGAGAGCTCAATCCAGCGATCCTCGTGACGTCCGGCTCCTGCACCCATTTGGGGTGTGTTCCGGTGGGGCCGGCGCAGGGTAACACGGGCGAGTATGGGGGCTGGTACTGCCCGTGCCACGGCTCGCACTACGACACATCGGGACGTATCCGGAAGGGGCCGGCGCCATCGAACTTGCCCGTTCCGAATTATCGCTACGTTTCCAACAGCGTCATCTCGATCTCCCTTTAAGAAAGGACGACACGCGGCATGAGCGGACATCAGTCGACCTACGAACCGAAGACTGGCTTTACCAAATGGCTCGACGACCGCTTGCCGGTCGTGCGCCTGGCGTATGACAGCTTCGTCGATTTCCCGACGCCCAAGAACTTGAACTATTGGTATACGTTTGGCGGCATCTTGGCGATCTGCCTGGTCACGCAGATCCTGACCGGCGTCGTCTTGGCGATGCATTATACGCCGTCCGTCGACCAGGCGTTCGCATCGGTCGAGCGGATCATGCGCGACGTGCCCTATGGCTGGCTGATCCGCTACATCCACGCCAATGGCGCGTCGATGTTCTTCTTGGCGGTGTATATCCATATGTTCCGCGGGCTTTATTACGGCTCCTATAAAGAGCCGCGCGAAGTGCTTTGGATCCTCGGCTGCGTGATCTTCTTCCTCATGATCGCGACAGCGTTCCTCGGCTACATGCTTCCGTGGGGCCAAATGTCGTTCCACGGCGCGAACGTGATCACCGGCCTGATCGGCGCGTTGCCGATTATCGGCGAGCCGATCCAGACCTGGCTGATGGGCGGCCCGTCATTGGGCAACCAGACGCTGCAGCGTTTCTTCTCGCTGCACTATTTGTTGCCGTTCATGATCGCGGGCGTCGTGGCGCTGCACGTCTGGGCGCTGCACGTGCCGGGCAACAACAACCCGACCGGCGTCGAAGTCAAGGACGTGAAGAAGGACACCGTGCCCTTCCACCCCTATTACACGGTGAAAGACGCCTTCGCGATCGTCGTGTTCCTGATTTTGTTCGCGGCGTTCGTTTTCTATATGCCAAACGTTCTCGGCCACGCGGACAATTACATCGAGGCCAATCCGTTGGTGACGCCGGCGCACATCGTGCCTGAATGGTATCTCCTGCCCTTCTACGCGATCCTGCGGGCGGTGAACTTCAATCTCGGTCCGATCGATGCGAAATTGCTGGGCGTCCTGTTGATGTTCGCTTCCATCGCTGTGCTCTTCGTCCTGCCGTGGCTGGACACGTCCAAGGTGAAGTCGATGCGCTATCGCCCGGTCGCGAAGCAATTCTTCTTCGGTTTTGTCGTCTCTTGCCTCCTGCTCGGCTGGTGCGGCGCGGCTAATCCGGACGATCCGCTGCCGGGCCTGAAGCTCGGTTCGGACAAATTGGTCGTCGAGTACACAGACAACGCCGGCAATCCGGCGTCACGAGGTGATTTCGACACTTACGAGGATGCGGTGGCCTTCCGCGCGACACTGCCGGAGAGCGCTTCGCCTTCGGTCGCCATCGACAAGGCGCCGGCGGTGCGGTTCATCCACTTGGCTCAGCTTTTGACGCTGTACTATTTCGCTTACTTCCTGATCATCCTGCCCTATCTCGGCCTGCGCGAGCGGCCGAATGCGGAGCCGGATTCAATCCACAAATCGGTGCTTGGCGGCCAAGGCGCGCCGGCGGCCGCTCCTGCGGAATAAGGAGAGGATCATGAAACTCACACGCCTCTTCACCATCGCCGCGGCCAGCGTCGCCGTCGCCGGATCGGCCCTCGCGGCCGGCGGCGCCAAGCACGCCCATGCCCCGGAAGGCGGCTGGCCGTTCGAAGGGCCGCTCGGCCAGTTCGAAATGGACAGCGTTCAGCGCGGGTTTCAGGTTTATCAGGAGGTCTGCTCGGCCTGCCACTCGATGAACCTGCTGAGCTACCGCAATCTCGGCGAACCCGGCGGTCCCTATTACGACGCAGATTATTCGAACGCGAACGATAACCCGCAAGTCAAGCAATTGGCCGCGCAGAACGAAATTCTCGACCCCGTGCCGAACGATTTCGGCGAGTACGATTTTCGCGGCGCGCGGCCATCGGACACGTTCAAGTCGCCGTATGCCAACGACGCCGCTGCGAAAGCGGCGAACGGGGGCGCGTTGCCGCCGGATCTGTCGGTGATCACGAAGGCCCGCCACGGCGGCGCGAGCTATGTGTATTCGCTGCTCAGCGGATATCCGTCCTTTGATGATTTTACGTACACTGACGATGGCGACGCACAGCTCGTCATTCGTGACGACGAACATCCAGAGCACAACGGCGTCCTGACCCAGGCGCTGGGTTTGAACTACAACCCCTATTTCGCTGGCGACACCACGCCCGCCTTTGAGGGCGACCCACGCTACGCGCCGCCGGGCGGTTTCCTCGCCATGGGGCCGCAGCTCCTGGACGGCCGCGTCGAATACATGGACGGCACCGAGGCGACAATTGACCAGATGTCTTACGACGTGGCTCAATTCCTCGCCTGGGCGGCGGAGCCGAAACAGGAGAACCGGAAGTCCCTCGGCCTCGCCGTGATGATCTATCTCGGTATCTTCGCCGTGCTTCTCTGGCTGTCCTATCGCCGCATCTGGCGTCACGTCGGACATTAGACCAACGTTCACAGCAGCGTGAATGCGGGCCCGTCTTTCATGGCGGGCCCGCTTTCTATATGGCCGCCAGTGGAACCCCCTGGTCTGGAGGCCGATTATGAAATTGAAGCTCGCTATTGCATCGCTGGCGTTCCTCGCTCAGCCGGTTGTCGCCCAAGACGCCGACATCTCGTCAGCGCCGCCTGGTGTCTATGATCTCGACGCGAGCCACACCTATGTCGTGATCACCTACAACCATCTCGGCTTCTCCCGTCCCACCCTGCAATTCGACGATATCTCGGGAACGCTGACGCTTGACGGCGATGCGCTCGGCGACAGCACCCTGGACGTCACGATTCAGGCGGCTTCGGTCGATGGCGGCGATGCGACCTTCTACGACCATTTGACGGGCGAGGGGTTTTTCGACGTCGCCAATCACCCCGAAATCACGTTCGGCAATGTCACTGTCTCGCCAACCGGGCCAAATTCAGGCGTGCTGGAAGGCGACCTGACGATCAAGGGCGTGACGAAGCGCGTGTCGCTGGACGCCGTTCTGAACCAAGTCGCGAAGAATCCGATCGTGCAGAAGGACGGCATCGGCGTGACCGCGTCGACACTTTTGATGCGCTCGGATTTCGGCCTCGACGCCTACGCGCCGGCCGTCAGCGACGAGGTTGAGCTGACCATCAATGCGGAGTTCTATCTCCGCTAAGCCCGCAATTCCGGGGGGACATACGTGATGAGCGCTTGGACGATCGGCGTCCTCGGTGGATCCGGCCTGTATCAAGTCGACGGACTGGAAGATGTGCGCCAAGAGCGTGTCTCGACGCCGTGGGGCGAGCCGTCCGACGCGCTGACGCTGGGTCGGATCGGCGACGTTGAGTTCGTATTCCTGCCGCGCCACGGCCGTGGCCACGCGCTGTCGCCCACCCATGTGAACTACCGGGCCAATATTGACGCGCTAAAACGCGTCGGCTGCACCGATGTGCTCTCTCTTTCGGCGTGCGGGTCGCTGCAAGAGGCCTATGCGCCGGGCGATTTCGTGATCATTGATCAATTCATCGATCGCACCTTCGCCCGCGAAAAGAGCTTTTTCGGCGAGGGTTGCGTCGCTCACGTCTCCATGGCCCATCCGGTCTGCGAGCGGCTTGCCGCGCTTGCGGGCGACGCGGCTGAAGCCGCCGGTGCAAAGGTCCATCGCGGCGGGACCTATCTTGCCATGGAAGGCCCGCAATTTTCCTCGTTGGCGGAATCGAAGCTCTACCGGTCTTGGGGCTGCGACGTGATCGGGATGACGAATATGCCTGAGGCGAAGCTTGCGCGGGAGGCGGAGCTGCCCTTCGCGACGGTCGCCATGGTGACCGATTATGATTGCTGGCGGGAAGAGACGGACGCCGTGTCTGTGACCAATGTGTTGGACGTTCTCCAGCGGAATGCCGGCCGAGCGAAGGATCTTCTGAAACGCTTTGCTGAATCCGTGTCGGGCGCGCCGCGGCGACCCTCTCCGCAAGGCATTGAAACCGGGCTCGACATCGCTCTGATCACGCCGCCTGAGGCCAGGGATCCAGAATTGTTGGCGAAGCTCGATGCGGTCGCCGGCCGGGCGCTCTCGCAAAGCTGACCTGAGACGAACCGGCAAATCGACGCTCAGACTTCTTTTTGCTACGTTCTTGTCGAGTAATGGGGACGTGCAATGACGACCGCGCAATTTCAGACCTATTTGACCGGCGGACTGGGCCTTTTGGTCGTCGCCGCATTGGGGGTGGCTTGGCTCTTGTACCGCGAGCTGGATAGCCGACGCCAGCAATCGCAGAACGCCTTGGCCGGCGTCGGACAGGAGCTCAAGATCACCTTGCAGCGCGTCTTGGCTGAGCTGGTGGCCTTGATGGACGGTGAAGGCGCAGGCCGTGGATCCTTTTTGCCGACATCCCGGCCGCAGCTCGACGCCGTCAACACATTGATGATCGAAACCGACCGGCGCGCCATCGCCGTCATGGTCGCATTCTACGAAGAGCTTGAGATCCGCAAGATGGAGCTGCGGGCTGCGATCAAGAACGGCCAGGAGCATGGCGAGCTGGGACAGCGGACGCTCGAGACATGTATCGACGGGATCGCGACGCTTTTCCTTTGGGACGAGTATGGCGGCGCAGCGCCCCACGAGGCGCCCTCCACGCGCTCTTGGTTTGTCCGCGACTGGATGAAGGCGCATGGGTTTGGCGCATTTGAGTTTTCCCATCTTCATCTGCGCGACCAGGTTGTTGAGCGTCTCCGCCGGTTCGGCATGACGCTCACGCCGCGACCATTGACCAAGACCGCGCACGAGTACTGGTCGATGCGCTACGACCGCCAGGCCGACCCCAGGACGCCATTCGGGCGACGGCGCATACCCAGGTCTGAACCCGATGCGGAACGCGCGCCGACCGGCGAGGCTGATATGTCGGGAGGAGGAGAGGCGGGCAATGTCGAGCCCTTGCGGCTGGGCGACGCCCCCACGCAGCGCGAGGCTGGGTAAAAGGTCTGCGGCGCTGGTCTGGACGCGTGGACCGAGGGCTGGTTAGAAGCGGCCCATGGACCTGAAAGCCGCGATCCGCACGATCCCCGACCATCCCAAGCCCGGCATCCAGTTTCGGGATGTTACGACCCTCCTTGGGAACGCGGGCGCGTTTTCGCACGCCGTCGCCCAGCTGGCCGCCCCTTTTCGCGACCAGCCGGTGACCAAGGTTGCGGGGATTGAGGCGCGAGGCTTCGTGTTTGGCGGCGCTGTGGCCGAAGCGCTTGGAGCCGGTTTCGTCCCTTTGAGGAAGCGAGGCAAACTGCCGAATACGACGCTGTTTGAGAGTTACGAACTCGAATACGGCATCGATGAATTGCACATGCACGAAGATGCGGTCTCCGCGGGCGATCATGTTGTCATTGTGGACGACTTGATCGCAACCGGCGGTACGGCTGAGGCGGCCGTTAAGCTGATCCGCCGCGGCGGAGGTCAGGTTGCGGCGGCGGCGTTTGTAGTTGATCTTCCGGACCTCGGCGGCGCTGACAGGATTCGCGCGCTCGACGTCGATGTTCGCTGCCTCACGGCCTTCGACGGCCATTGACCCGCGCGCCGGCGAAGCGCACCTAATGTCCTAGACATCATTTGAGAGACCCCATGCACCGACTCGACGACGAACAGGACGGCCAACCGATTCAAGAGCCGAACGCTTTCTTGGAGCAGGCGCTGTTCAATGCCCGTACGATTCTGCTGACCGGCGGGATCGACGACAAACAAGCCCGGCGGGTCTGCGAACGCTTGCTGGCGCTCTCCAGCGAGAGCCAGGAGCCGATCCTGCTCGTGCTGTCCTCACCCGGCGGTCACGTCGAATCCGGCGACATG
>CAZQZC010000145.1:0-7216 GCA_964597685.1 uncultured Hyphomonadaceae bacterium
CGAGGGCCAGGCGCGCTATGTCGAGAGCCTGTCTGCGTACGCCCGGCAGTTTCTGGAGCTGATGCAGAAACCCGACGTGGAGAGCATCGAAGGCCTCTCGCCGGCGATCTCCATCGAGCAGAAAACAACGAGCCGAAACCCGCGCTCCACCGTCGGCACGGTGACAGAGATCTATGATTATATGCGGCTGCTTTGGGCTCGCGTCGGTACGCCGTATTCGCCCGCCACCGGACTGCCGATCGAAAGCCAGACAGTCACGCAAATGGCCGACCGCACGCTCGCACTGCCGGACGGGACGCGGCTGTATTTACTGGCCCCGATCGTCCGCGGGCGGAAGGGCGAGTTCAAAAAGGATTTCGCAGAGCTCCTCAAGCGCGGCTTTCAGCGGGTCCGCGTGAACGGCGACCTTCACGAACTCGAATCCCCGCCCACGCTCGACAAGAAGTACAAGCACGACATCGATGTGGTGGTGGATCGGGTCATCGTCCGCGAAGGCATGGAGCAGCGCCTGGCCGAAAGCTTTGAGACGGCGCTGGAGCTTGCGGGTGGGATCGCGATCGCCGAATTCGCCGACAAGGAAGAGGGCGAGGACGCGCCGCGCAAAATCACCTTCAGCGCCAATTTCGCGTGCCCCGAAAGCGGCTTCACAATTCCCGAGATCGAGCCGCGCTTGTTCTCGTTCAACAATCCCTACGGCGCCTGCCCGGCCTGCGACGGACTGGGCCAGCAGCTGAAGATCGATCCGGACCTCGTGGTGCCGGACAAAGACCGCTCCCTGCTCGACGGCGCGATCGCGCCTTGGGCCAAATCGACCTCGCCCTATCAGACGCAGACCGTCCAGGCGCTGGCCAAACATTTCGGTTTCGATATTGCGAAGCCCTGGAACAAGCTGCCGACAAAGATCCAGGATATGATCCTCAACGGCACGGGCGAAGAAGAAGTGGCGTTCCAGTACGACGACGGAATGCGCTCCTACAAGGTCAAGAAGACCTTCGAAGGCGTCGTTCCCAATCTCGATCGCCGCTATCGCGAGACCGACAGCCAGTGGATGCGCGACGAGATCGCCAAGTACCAATCGGCCGCGCCCTGCCCCGCCTGCGGCGGTAAACGGCTCAAGCCCGAAGCTCTGGCGGTGAAGATCGGCGGGCGCGACATTGCGGAGGTCTCTGAATTCTCCATCCGCGAGGCCGGCGCCTGGTTCGCCGAGGCCGCCGACCATCTGACGCCGCAACAGAAGGAGATCGCTGGGCGGATCCTGAAGGAAATCAACGACCGGCTACGCTTCCTGAACGATGTCGGCTTGGATTATCTCGGTCTCGGCCGGGCTTCGGGCACTCTCTCGGGTGGCGAAAGCCAACGCATCCGGCTGGCGAGCCAGATCGGATCGGGGCTAACGGGCGTGCTCTATGTCCTCGACGAACCGTCCATCGGCCTGCACCAGCGCGATAATGAGCGGCTGCTCGAAACCCTGAAACGCCTGCGCGACCTCGGCAATTCGGTGATCGTCGTCGAGCATGACGAGGACGCCATCCTCACCGCCGACCATGTCATCGACATGGGCCCGGCGGCCGGCATCCATGGCGGCGAAGTGGTGGCTCAGGGCGCGCCCGCCGAGGTGATCGCCGATCCGGACAGCTTGACCGGGGCCTATTTGTCGGGCGCGCGGGAGATCGCCGTCCCCGACCGGCGGCGCTGGACGAAGAAGACCAAAGCGCTCAGCCTGAAGGGCGCCCGGGGCAACAATCTGCAGGACGTCTCCGTCGAGATTCCGCTCGGCACATTCACGTGCGTGACGGGCGTCTCCGGAGGGGGCAAGTCGACCCTGGTCATAGAGACGCTCTACAAGGCGCTCGCCCGCAAGCTCAACGGCGCGTCTTCGGCGCCGGCGCCCTATGAGACGCTCGACGGGCTCCAGCACCTCGACAAGGTCATAGACATCGACCAAAGCCCCATCGGCCGCACCCCGCGCTCGAACCCGGCGACCTATACGGGCGCGTTCGGTCCGATCCGCGACTGGTACGCCGGCCTGCCGGAGGCGAAGGCCCGCGGCTACAAACCTGGCCGCTTCTCGTTCAACGTCAAGGGCGGACGGTGCGAAGCCTGCCAGGGCGACGGGGTCATCAAGATCGAGATGCACTTCCTCCCGGACGTTTATGTGACGTGCGAGCAATGCGGAGGACAACGCTACAACCGGGAGACGCTCGAGGTCCTCTATAAAGGCAAGTCAATCGCCGATGTCTTGGACATGACCGTCGAGGAAGCGGAAGGCTTCTTCGCGGCTGTGCCGGCGATCCGCTCGAAGATGGAGACGCTGAACCGGGTGGGCCTGTCCTACATCAAGGTCGGCCAGCAGGCGACGACCCTCTCGGGCGGCGAGGCCCAGCGCGTGAAACTCGCCAAGGAATTGTCCAAACGGGCCACGGGCCGCACGCTATACATCCTCGACGAGCCGACGACGGGGCTCCATTTCGAGGACGTCCGCAAACTCTTGGAAGTGCTCCACGAACTCGTCGACGCCGGCAATACGGTCGTGGTGATCGAGCACAATCTCGACGTCGTCAAAACTGCGGATTGGATCCTCGACCTCGGCCCCGAGGGCGGAGACGGCGGCGGACGCTTGGTCGCGGCCGGAACACCCGAGGAGGTCGCTGGCGTCGAGGAGAGCTGGACCGGGCGCTTCCTCTCGGAGACCTTTCGCCGCCATGACGAACGCCGCGCCGCGCGAAACGCGAAGCCGGCGAAAGCGAAGGCAAAGCCGACGCGGAAAGCGCGGAAGGCTGAAACGTCTGCGGCTTAGTCGAACGCCTCAACGGCCGCCTGCCCTGTCGGCGCCAGGCGGCGATAGGCGGCGGCGGCCATGCCGTGGCCGAGAATGATCCCAGGCGATGCGATCAGCGTTCCGATCACAGCCCAAACAAAGGCGGTCGCCGGGTCCGTGATCGGCTGTTCCACCGCCGTCGCGAAATCGAACGCCGACGGCAATCCAAAAGCTGTCGCGATCAAAGAGTTTACGACAAAGGCCGCCAAGTAAGGCGCCAGATGCGTCGCCAACGCGACGACAAACAAGGAGCGAACGGCTCCCCGCGTCCAGCCCCAGGTCTCGAAGACAAGCGGGCGGCCCTCTGCGGCTGTGGCGGCGCCGTAGAGAACGAGACGGAGCGACAGATAAATGAGCCCCGCCAGGGCGACGGCCAGCAGGAGATAGATCACCACGCCAGCGCCGCTGGAGGACAAGGCGACGATCGAAGTCGTCACATCGGCGGGGTCGCCGGCCTCGGACGGATCGTAGCCGCTGACGGCGATCAGGATGCCGGCGGTGATCGAAAAGAACAGGCCGAGCAGGAAAAGGACGATCCCGAAGGCGATATAGACGAGCAGGTTCGACAGGATGAGACGCTGGGCCACCTGCGGCAAAGATCTGTCCGCCTCCGGCAAGGCCAATTGATAGAGCCGGGCCGAAAGCAAGACGCCCGCAACCAAAGCGACCAGGCCGCCGGCCAGCATATACAAGAGAACGTCGAACGAGGCCGGATCGGCCAGGAGCGGCAGGACGTTGAACACGCCCGACGCCAAGCAATAGAGAAGGACCCAAGGCGCCGACGGTCCAATGGCTCTCGGCAGGAATTTGAACGCTTCCGATGTGACGGCCCCGATCATGCTGAATGCGCCATATTACTCTCCCTGAACCGCCGCCTGATCTAGACGAGCCGTGCGCGACGGCAACGGATCGCTTGACCCGCTTGGCGCTCGGTCGCATGTCGGGGCGATGCGTCTGAAACCCATCCATATCATCGGCGGCGGCATGGCCGGCTCGGAAGCCGCCTGGCAAGCGGCCAACATGGGCGTTCCCGTGGTCATTCACGAAATGCGGCCAATCCAGGGGACGGACGCCCACCAGACCGACAAATTGGCGGAATTGGTCTGCTCCAATTCCTTCCGGTCCGACGACCACGTCAACAACGCCGTCGGCGTGTTGCACGAGGAGATGCGTCGGGCCGGCGGCATTGTCATTACAACAGGCGACGATCACCAGGTGCCCGCGGGCTCTGCTTTGGCGGTCGACCGCGAGGGCTTCTCAGAAGCCGTGACGGCGAAGCTGAACGCCCATCCGCTTGTGACGATCGAGCGCGGTGAAGTGACCGGGCTGCCGCCGGAAACGTGGGACAGCGTCATCGTCGCCACCGGTCCTTTGACCTCGCCTGCGCTCGCCAATGCGATCCGGGTGGAGACGGGCGAGGACGACCTCGCCTTCTTCGACGCTATCGCGCCGATCGTCCATGCTGAGTCCATCGACATGACGAAGGCCTGGCGGCAATCGCGTTACGACAAGCCGGGACCTGGCGGAGACACGGCCGCCTACATCAATTGCGCCATGGATGAGGCGCAGTACACCGCCTTCATCGACGCTTTGCTGGCCGCTCCGAAGACGGAGTTCAAGGATTGGGAGCGCGACACGCCCTATTTCGAAGGATGCCTGCCGATTGAAGTCATGGCGGAACGCGGCCGGGAGACTTTGCGCTTCGGCCCCATGAAACCGGTTGGACTGACCAATCCCCACGATCCCGACCGCCGGGCCCATGCCGTTGTCCAACTCCGCCAGGACAACGCGCTGGGAACACTTTGGAATCTGGTCGGGTTCCAGACGAAGCTGAAGTACGGCGCGCAGACCGACGTGTTTCGGATGATCCCCGGCCTTGAGACGGCGGTCTTCGCCCGGCTTGGGGGCATTCACCGGAACACCTTCCTGAACTCGCCGAAATTGCTCGACGGTCAGCTGCGCCTGAAATCCATTCCGCGGCTTCGCTTCGCCGGACAGGTTACGGGCGTCGAAGGCTATGTCGAAAGCGCCGCAATGGGCCTGCTCGCAGGCCGGTTCGCCGCGGCTGAGCGGTTGGAGCGGCCCTTGCCGGCTCCGCCGCCGACCACGGCGCTTGGCGCCCTCTTGGCCCATATCACCGGCGGGCATTTGGAGGCCGGCCAAAGCTTCCAGCCGATGAATGTCAATTTCGGCTTGTTTCCAGATCTCGCCGCCCCGCCCCGCCAAGGTCCAGACGGCAAACGCCTGCGGGGAAAAGAGAAGGGCCGGGCCAAGAAGGCGGCCATGGCTTCGCGGGCTTTGGCGGATATGAGCGCCTGGTTGTCGGCGCAGACACTGGAACTGGCCGATTCCTGATCGACACGGGCCGGGGCTCCGATATGCTTGGGTCAAATCCCTCGAACCCGCGAATGACAGATCAGCCTCCCTCCTCTGACCGAGACCTGGTCGAACTCGTCTCCGCTTCAGCCGCGTGCGAAGCCGGTCGGGATACCGTTCTCGACACGCTGCAGGATCTCGGCCTTCCACCGTCGGCGATGGAGGAAGCCAAGGCGCGCATGGCGCCGCCGGGGGCCTTTGAAGCGGCGCAACCTGACGCCAGCGCGCTGCTCGAGCGTCCGGAGGACGGCTTCGTTTCAGCGCTGTCCATCGTCCTCATCCCCAGCGAATTGCGCGAGGGACGGCGAGTTGCCGCAATCGCGCGGCCGTTTGGCTTCGTCAAAACACTTGGCCAGATCCGGGTCGCTGTCGTGGCGCCGGCCCGCTACGAAACGGATTTCGCCTCTATCCCACCCTTTGCGCGCTGGCTGATCTCGCCCTTTGGGCGGCATGCGGAAGCCGCGGTCATCCATGATTGGCTCTATGCAATCGGCGAACCTGGCGACCGTCAGGCTCGCAAGACGGCCGACCGGGCGTTTCGCATGGCGCTCCGCTCCGTCCGGGTTGGGTTCTTTGTACGCTCTATCATGCATTGGTCTGTTCGGTTGGCCGGCGGCGGGTCTTTCGGCCAGCCCTCGGAATTCCGCTTCCGTCGCCTGGGCGACCTGTCGCTAATCGAGCCGCCGCCAGACCGTATGCCGTATCTTCGCACCGTCGCCGTCAAATCCGTCCCGAAACGAAAGCGCCGAGGATCGCAAGCCGCTTCTTGAGCGGTCCAACGTCGCCCTTGGTCGCGTAGGAACGCCGCAACGCAGCATGGGCGAGCGCTGGCCGCAAGGCTTGCGGCGCTTGGAACACGGCGCAGCGGTGCGGCTCTACTGCGCCACGCCGGGCGGCGGCGTAGGTCTCGCCCAAGGTGTTGAGGATCGCTTCCAACGCGCCGGCTGCGTCTGGATCGAGCGCGCCAGCGGCCAACACCATGAGAAGGCCTTCCGGCTCCAAATTGCGGTCTTTGCGTTCGAACGCCGCTTCGTAGCCGTCGATCAGGGGCGCCAGCCGAGCCGGCGACCAGGCGGTGTCGACCAGCGCATGCACGACGTCGTGTTTTCGGGGCGTCAGACCTGCAGCGATTTCGTCCAGCGCATCGCGCCACCATTGGAATCGAATCGCGCCCAACATGTCCTCGCTGACGACGGATCGGACACGGGCCAGTTCATAATTGAAGGCGTACACTGCGACGAGGCGTCGACGATCGAACTCCGCCGCATATCGGCTTGATAGCCAGCGATCTTCGTCCACGCGTTTCAAACGCGAGTCGAGCGCAGTCCAGTGTTCCGGCGTCAACGTGGTGGCAGTCTCGATCATGCGGCCCATATGTGGTTCAAAGCGGCGTGATCGCTACGAATTTCCCTAAGCAAGGAGGCCCCCTCATGGCGTTTGATCTTCCGGCCCTGCCCTATCCGCGCAACGGCCTTGAGCCGCACATCTCCGAGCAGACGCTCGACTTTCACTACGGAAAGCACCACCAAGCGTATGTGACCAATCTGAACAAGCTGGTCGAAGGCACCGCGCACGAAAACGCCTCGCTGGAAGAGGTCGTCAAAGCCTCGTCTGGCGATCCGGCGAAAGCAGGCGTGTTCAACAATTCCGCCCAGGTCTGGAACCACACTTTCTATTGGCATTCGATGAAGGCTGGCGGAGGCGGAGCTCCGACCGGAAAAATCGCTGAAATGATCGATCGCGATTTCGGCTCTTACGACGCCTTCAAGGAGCAATTTGCGGCGGCGGGCGCGACGCAATTCGGCTCCGGCTGGGCGTGGCTCGTTTTGACGGATGGAAAGCTGGAGATCCGCAAGACGCCCAATGCCGAGACGCCGTTGACGGAAGCGGGCGTCACCCCGCTCCTGACCATGGATGTCTGGGAGCACGCCTATTACCTCGACTACCAGAACGCCCGGCCGAAATACTTTGAGACGTTCCTCACTGAATTGGTGAATTGGGACTTTGCGAACCAGAATCTGG
>CAZQZC010000146.1:0-7130 GCA_964597685.1 uncultured Hyphomonadaceae bacterium
GCGCATTGCCCTTGTGGGGCTGAACAATCTCGGCCCGCTTGGCCGGCGTATGATTGTCGTCTTGAACGACAACGACATGTCGATCGCCCCGCCGTCCGGCGCGCTCTCAACCCATCTGCGAGAGCTGAACAACGAACGCCTGCAAGGCGACGCCCGCGCCGCAGCAATCGCGGCGGACCCGCTGGCGAAGCTCGTCGACAAGCCGACCCTGTTTGAGGCCTTCGGTCTGCAATATGTCGGACCGATCGACGGCCACAATATTTATGAACTGGTCCGCGTCCTTGAGGCGGCGAAGGCGTCGGACCGCCCGGTCGTCCTGCATGTGCGCACCGTCAAAGGCAAAGGCTACGCGCCGGCCGAGGCGGCGACGGATTGCTATCACGGCGTCGCGCCGTTCGACGTGGCGTCGGGCGCTCAAAACAAGCCGAAGGCGCCGCCGGCCTGCCAAAAGGTCTTTGGCCAGACGCTGGTCGAGCTGGCCAAGACGGATCCCAAGATCGTCGCCGTCAACGCGGCGATGCCGTCAGGCACAAGCGTCGATGTTTTTGAGAAGGTGTTTCCGGATCGCGCCTTCGACGCCGGCATTGCGGAGCAACACGCGGTGACGTTCGCCGCCGGGCTTGCCGCAAACGGCTACAAGCCGTTCGCCGCGATCTACTCAACCTTCCTTCAGCGCGGCTACGACCAAGTGGTTCATGATGTGGCCATTCAACGCTTGCCGGTCAGGTTCATGATCGATCGCGCCGGAATGGTGGGGGCCGACGGCGTCACCCACCAGGGCGCCTACGATATCGCCTATCTGGGCGTTCTGCCTGGCTTTGTATTGATGGCCGCCGCCGACGAACCCGAATTGGCGGCGATGATCGCAACTTCGGCTGCGATCGACGACGCGCCGTCGGCCGTTCGCTATCCGCGCGGCCATCTCAGCGGAACGCCAGTTGAGGGCGTTCCCGCGCCGCTGGAGATTGGCAAAGGCCGCATCGTGCGCGAAGGCGGCGACGTCGCGATCCTGTCCTATGGCGGACGTTTGCTGGATTCGCTGGCGGCCGCCGACGCGCTCGAGAAGATCGGCGTATCGGCGACCGTGGCCGACGCCCGGTTCGCGAAGCCGATCGACGAGGCGCTCGTCCGCGATCTGTTCGAGAACCACGCCTACGTGGCGACGGTCGAAGAAGGCTCGATCGGCGGCTTCGCCACGCTCGTCGCCGACGCGCTGCACCGTATGGGCCGGGCAGATTTGCTCGCGCGTCATGCGCCCATGTTTCTGCCGGACCGTTTCATCCACCACGACAAGCCCGCGCGTCAGATCGTCGACGCAGGCCTCGATGCGGCGTCCATCGCGGCGCGTCTGGCCAAGGCTTACGGGGTCGACGCCGCGGCGGCCCAGATCGCCGCGGAGTAAAACCGGCGTCCGGTCAGGATTTACGTTCGACGACGAAGCGGGCGGCTTCCGCAAGGAGGGCCGCCCGCTCGCCAAACTCGGCGAGTCGTCCGCTTGCTTCACCGATCAAGTCGCGCGCTCGGTCGCGCGCGCCGTCTGCGCCGTAAAGATCGATAAAGGTCGCCTTCCCGGCCTCGGAATCCTTACCCAGCCGCTTGCCGGCAAGCGCTTCGTCCCCTTCGAGATCAAGAAGGTCGTCCGCGATCTGAAACGCCAGACCGAGGTCGCGGGCGTAGGCGCGCACCGCTTCCAATTGGCTGTCGGCCGCGCGGCCAAGCAGTGCGCCGGCCTCCGACGAAAACACGATCAACGCGCCGGTTTTCATCGATTGCAGGCGCGCAACCTCCTCGACCGGAAACTTCTCCGGCGCGCTTTCGGCGGCAAGGTCGATCGCCTGTCCGCCGACCATGCCCGCCGCGCCGGACGCCCGCGCCAGGGCGGTGACCAACGCGCAACGGACATCGGCGTCGGGATGGGTCGCCGGGTCCGCCAAAATTTCGAATGCGCTCGTCTGCAGCGCGTCACCCGCGAGCACGGCTGTCGCCTCGTCGAACGCCTTGTGAACCGTTGGCTTGCCACGGCGAAGGTCATCGTCGTCCATGCACGGCATATCGTCGTGGACCAGGCTGTAGGCGTGAAGGCATTCCACAGACGCGGCGGCGCGAACCGGACCATCGCCCTCGACACCGAACATCCGAGCCGTCTCGATCGCCAGGAACGCACGCAAGCGCTTGCCGCCCCCCAGCACGCCGTAGCGCATGGCCCGGATGAGCTTTGCATCGCCGGCGTCGCCCGAAAGCTCCGGGATCAGCGCGTCGAGCGCGGTTTCAACGCGATCGGCGGACGCCGCCAAGGCCTGTTTGAAGGCGGTCGCAGTGTCCATGGCGGCTTGATTCATGCCTGTCTCCCGATCCGTGGCGGTGGCCGGTTTCAAGCCCCATTGGCGGCGAAGCGCAAGAGGCGCGACGCTGGCGACTTGGCGCGGTTGCGCCGCCGGGCCATGTATGCGGCCCATCAAGCCTGGAGCGCGCGCCGAAATTGATCATCCGCGAAGTCCCCTATTTATCGTCCGATCTCGCCGTCCGGGCCCTGTCTGGACGACCAGGCCTGGCCTGGCTCGACTCGGCCTCCGGGGGATCGCGGTTCGGTCAGTATTCCTATCTGGGCGTCGCACCCTTGCGCCGGACCGCCATTGAGAGAGGCGCGTCTCGCGACGCGGCGCTCGAAGTTCTCAGATCCGCGACACGCCTTGATACACCCCAACGCTCGGACGACGCGCCCCCGTTCCAAGGCGGGGTCGTCGTTTGCTTCGATTACGGGCTCGCGGAGATCTTGTTGGATTGGTCTCCGCGCTTGGCGGCAGACGGGGCGACGCCCGTCGGGCATTTGACCCTCTATGACACTTTGCTGGCTTGGGATCACACGGCCGAGCGTTGCTGGGCGCTCTCTCACGGGCTGGACGATGCGCTTCGGGCAAACCCCGGGCTGGCGAAACGCCGGGTCGCCGACTTGGCCGCGGCGCTGGCGCGTTCCGTTACGCCCCACCCCGACCCGTCGCCAACCTTGCTGGATTGGCGCCCAGACATGGACCGCGCCCAATTCGTCGGCATGGTTCGACGCGTTCAAGCGCATATCGCGCAGGGCGACATCTATCAGGCCAACATCGCCCAATCCTTCAGCGCCGCCCTGCCCGCCGGTCTTCGCCCTCTCGATCTTTATCTGAGCCTTCGCCAGCGAAATCCGGCGCCTTTCTCCGCGTTCCTCGACCTCGGCGACAGACATGTTCTGTCGACGTCCCCCGAGCGGTTTCTGACGGTGAGCGGACGAAACGTGGAGGCGCGCCCGATCAAAGGCACAGTCCGGAGCTCGGAAGACGCCGCCACCGACGCGCGTCTTAAGGCCGCGCTTCTGGCGTCGGAGAAAGACCGCGCGGAAAACATCATGATCGTGGATCTGCTTCGCAACGATCTCTCGAAGGTCTGCGCGCCCGGCACAGTTCACACGCCGGAAATCTGCGCGCTTGAGACCTATGAAGGATTGCATCACCTCACCTCTTCGATTGTTGGCGAATTGAGAGACGGGATGGACGCGGCCGACGTCATCGCGGCGGCCTTTCCAGGCGGATCGATCACGGGCGCGCCGAAACTGCGCGCAATGGAGATCATCGACGATCTGGAACCCCGTCAGCGGGGCGTATTCTGCGGATCCGTCGGCTATATCGGCTTTGACGGCCATATGGACCTGAACATCGCCATCCGAACTTTAGAGGTGAATGCGGGCATGGCGCGCCTGCACGCGGGCGGCGGCGTCACGCATCTCTCAGATCCGGACGCCGAATACGAGGAGACCCTGCTCAAGGCGAGCCGGCTGATCGGCGCACAAGTGACAGAGCCCGCCGCGTGATCCTGTTCGTCGACAATCGCGATTCGTTCGTCTTCAACCTCGTGCGGTATGTCGAGGAGCTCGGCGCGCCGGTGCGTGTCGCAGACAGTCGGGCGCTGTCCCTGGACGAGGTCGCCGCGTGGCGGCCGTGCGGAATCATTCTCTCTCCCGGGCCAGGGACGCCTGTGGACGCCGGCGTCTGTGTTCCGTTGGTGCGGCGCTTCGCAGGCGCGATCCCCATACTCGGTGTTTGCCTCGGCCACCAATGCATCGCGGCCGCCTTTGGTTGGCGAATCGCGCGCGCCCGCAGCCCGCGCTACGGCCAATCCAGCCCTGTCCGCCACACCGGCGCAGGGCTGTTCCAGGGCCTGCCCAACCCGCTGCAATGCGGCCTCTACCATTCCCTGATCGCAGAACCCCAAGGCGACGCGCCCCTGCGGTCGGACGCTTGGTCGCCATCCGGAGAGGTGATGGCCCTCTCGCATGGGTCGGCGCCGGTTCATGGCGTGCAATTCCACCCCGAATCCAGTCTCAGCGAAGCGGGCCACGATCTTTTGGCCAATTTTCTGCGCACGACCCGCGTCAAGGACATGGCGTGATCCACCTCGACCAAATCCAATCGGAGAAGACGACCCGCCCCTTCGACCTTTCAGACCGGGGCTTGTCGCTCGCAGACGGCGTGTTCGACACGTCCATGGTCCTTGGCGGACGGGTCGTCTTCCGCAAGCCGCATTTCACTCGGCTGCAGAGCGACGCGCAGGCGATGGGCATCTCGATCGACGCGTCCCGAATTGACGAGGCGGCCGACGCAATTCTGTCGGGGGCGACCGGGTCGGGCGTTCTGCGCATCACCGTCACCAGGGGCCCCGCCGGCCGCGGATTGGCGCCGCCGGCGGACCCAGCGCCGACACTCCTCGCGAACCTCGCCACGTTCGACGTCTCAAGGGTGTTCAATCCCGTGCGGCTTGCCGTCGCCGTCATCCGGCGAAACGCAACATCGCCGACCAGCCGGCACAAGACGCTCGCCTATCTCGACGCCGTTTTGGCCGCGCGCGATGCGGCGTCGGCGGGTTTTGACGATGCGCTTTTTCTCAACCATGGCGACCGGATCGCCTGCGCCGGAGCGGGAAATGTGTTCGCGGTCTTCGGCGACGAGGTCGTCACGCCGCCTGTGGCCGACGGGGTCTTGCCCGGGATCATCCGCGCCCGGATCCTGGACGCCGGCATGGCGACGGAGCGCGGCTTAACGCTCCCGGACCTGGAAAAGGCCGACGGCCTGTTCGTAACGAACAGTTTGCGCCTGATCGCCCCGGTCACAGCGCTCGACACGAAAGTCTTCGGACCCTTGCCGCCGATTGTCGGAAGATTAATGGCCGACGTCGCCAACCAGGTCGCCGCAGACGCGGGCGTCGCGCCCTTCGATATTCCGGAGATCGTTACACGATGAGCGACACCAAACGCGAAGCCCAACGCGATGCGTTTCTCGACCGTGCGCGCCGCGAGATCCTCATCATGGGGATCCTCAACACAACGCCCGACTCCTTTTCCGACGGCGGCCAATTCGACGCCCTGGACGCCGCGCTCGCACGCGCCGCCGAGATGGAGCGCGAAGGCGTGGACGTTGTCGACATCGGCGGCGAATCCACACGGCCGGGCGCCGCGCCTGTTCCGGAAGTGGAGGAATGGGCGCGGGTAATCCCTGTCGTGCGCGGGCTGCATGAGCGCAGCGACACGCCTTTGTCCATCGACACATACAAATCCGGGGTCGCCCGCGCAGCAGCGGACGTCGGCGCTGCGATCGTCAACGATGTCTGGGGATTCACACGCGACCCCGATATGGCGCGCATTGTCGCCGAGACTGAGTCTGCAGCCGTAATCACCTATAATCGCGGCGAGGCCGACGATGCGATCAACCTTGTCGACGATCTTCGTGCGTTCTTTGACCGCGTCCTGTCCCGCGCCCAAGAGGCGGGCGTCCCGCGGGAGCGCATTGTCCTCGATCCAGGGGTCGGCTTCTCGAAGACATATGAGCAGAACTTCGAGGTGCTGCGACGGCTCGACGTCCTCTTGGATTACGGTCTTCCAGTTCTCGTTGGGCTGTCGCGCAAGTCTTTCATCGGACGTCTAACCGGTGCGGCGGTCGATCAACGCTTGTCGGGCAGCCTTGCCGCGCACCTCGCTTGCGTCCATAGGGGCGCGTCCGTTCTGCGCGTCCACGACGTGGCCGCACACAAGCAGGCGCTCGCCGTTTACACCGCCATCTCGAGGCCAGATTGACCGACCGCGTCTTTGTTTCAAACCTGTGCATCCACGGCTATCACGGCGTCATCGACGCGGAGAAATCCCTGGGTCAGAAATTCTTCGTCGACATCGATTGCGAGATCGAACGGCCGGATCCCGATTTGGATAAAATGTCGGAGACGGTTTGCTATGGCGCGCTGTGCGATCTGGCGGAAAACATCTCCGGCGAAGGCACGTTTAATCTGATCGAAGTGCTGGCCGACCGCATCGCCCACGCCGTGCTTGAAACTTATCCCATCGTTCGATCGGTCCGGATCCAGATCCGCAAGCCCTCCGCGCCGATCCGGCATGTCGTCGACCATGTCGGCGTGGAGACGGTAAAGCGGCGGCGTGGTTAAAGCCGGCGTCGGGCTGGGCGCCAATGTCGGCGACCGCGCCGGGGCGATCGTCGCCGCCGCAAACCGCTTGGCCGCCCTGCCCGATTGCCAGATTTTGGCGGTGTCGCGCGTTTACCGCTCGCCGCCCTGGGGATTTCCCGACCAGCCGGACTTCCTGAACGCCTGCGCGCTGGTCGAGACGCGGCTAGACGCCCACGCGCTGCTCGCGGCCTGCAAAGCGATCGAGGCTGAGATGGGTCGGCGGGATCGAGCGCGCTGGGGCCCCCGGGAAATCGATATCGACATCCTGACCTATGGCGGCCAGCGGATCGAAACGCCCGAGCTCCTAATTCCGCACCGGGAGCTCTTGAATCGCACGTTCGCTTTGGTTCCGCTGGCCGAGATCGCCCCGGAGGATCTGACCGACGGGCGTCGGTTGAGCGATTGGGCCGCCGACCTTGATCGAAGACCCGGAGATCTGCGTGTCGACGACGCCGCAAGCGCGGCGCTCTTGCGGGTGATTACGACCTAGCCGACGCGTCGCGCGATCTCGGCGCAGCCTTAAGCCTGCGAGGCGTCGCCTCATCCCGGAGGCGGAGCCGCAGCGGGAGGTAAATAGAAAAGGGCCCCTGCTGGGGCGTCAAATTCCTATTTTTGATCCACCGGATCAAAAATTTTGGCGAAGCCAA
>CAZQZC010000147.1:0-7062 GCA_964597685.1 uncultured Hyphomonadaceae bacterium
CGGAAGATCATCGTCGACACCTATGGCGGCGCAGCGCCCCATGGCGGCGGCGCGTTTTCCGGCAAGGATCCAACGAAGGTCGATCGCTCGGCGGCGTATGCGGCGCGGTATCTGGCGAAGAACGTCGTCGCCGCCGGCCTCGCGGGACGCTGCACGATCCAACTCTCCTACGCGATCGGCGTCGCAAAACCGCTGTCGATCTATGTCGATACGCACGGCACGGGCCGGGTCGACGAAGCGCGGCTCGAAGACGCGCTCATGCAGATCGCGGATCTCAGCCCGCGCGGCATCCGCACGCACCTGAACCTCAACCGGCCGATCTATGCGAGCTCCGCCGCTTATGGGCATTTCGGCCGCGCGCCGGAACAGGACGGAAGCTTTTCGTGGGAGCGGACCAATCTCGCCGAAGAGCTCAAAAGCCTGACGAACTAGGTCGGCGAATGGACCAATCTATCTTGCTGTCGGGGATCGAGCTGGCCACCCTGAGTTCTTATGACAGAAAACGGCTCGCGTATCGCTGATATCAAACCCTTGCGCACGTTCGGGCGGACGGGGGGACGGCCGCTTTCGGCGAGGCGGCAAAGCCGGGTTGAAACCCTGCTGCCACAGCTCGCCGTCCCTGAAACCGCGCCCGGACGCCTTGCGCCCAAAGCCTTGTTTGAGCAGGCGGCGGACGTCTGGCTCGAGATCGGATTCGGCGGCGGAGAGCATCTTGCGGGACAGGCTGCGCGACGCGCAGACATCGGACTGATCGGCTGCGAACCCTTTGTAGAAGGCGTCGCGAAAGCGCTCGGCGCGATCGAAGAAAAGGGTCTGAAGAACGTCCGCGTCCACAAGGGCGACGCCCGCGACGTGGCGGCCTGGCTCCAAAGCGGATCGATTGCGCGGGTTTTTATTCTGTTTCCAGATCCCTGGCCGAAGACCCGTCACCAGAAACGCCGTCTAATCCAGCCGAGCTTCCTAGAGGACTTACATCGCATCCTTCAGCCGAATGGACACGTTCGCTTCGCGACTGACGTTAAGAGCTACGCCAACCAGGCGCTGCACCGTTTCCTCGCCCATGGCGGCTTCTTCTGGACGGCGGAGCGCGCCGGGGATTGGCGCAATCCGCCCGCCGATCATCTGACCACGCGATACGAAGCGAAGCGACTCGGCGACTGCGCACCGGTCTGGTTGGAGTTTCGCAAGCGCTGATTGCGTTTATCTGACTTGACCTCGCGCCCCTTTCGTGAGCTCATCACAACCTCGAATACGGTCGGTCTGAATGCCAAGACCCCGTCAGACCGACGGCGCCTGCATATAGCTCCCCGTATCGACGCGAGTTGCGTTGGGTCCGTTATCGGCGGACTTGTCTTGAACGAATACGGGAGCCTTTGATGGCGACGGGAAAAGTTAAGTGGTTTAACGACCAAAAGGGCTATGGCTTCATCAAGCCCGATGAAGGCGGCGGCGATGTGTTCGTGCATATCTCGGCTGTTGAGCGATCGGGGTTGACCACGCTCCAGGAGAACCAATCGGTCTCTTACGAACTCCACACGGACGAGCGCCGCGGGAAAACTTCGGCGGTGGATCTGAAAGTCCTCTAATTTACGACAAGGAGGTGACAAGCGGCGTGAAAGCGCCTACATCACACTCAAGTCGAAAATATATCGGCGGCGGCTCCGGGGACGGGGCCGCCGCTTTGCTTATGGAGGCCGGCGTCTGTGATCGCCCAGTCCGAACAGGAGAGACGCGTTCTAACGCTGATCGCGCCCGAGGCCGCCCGGCTCGGCTACGAGATCGTGCGTCTACGCATCTCCGGCGGGCGGCGTCCGGTCTTGCAGGTCATGATAGATCGGACGGGCGGCGCGCTGGCCAATGTGGAGGATTGCGCGGCTCTGTCGCGGGCCGTGTCTCCGACGCTGGATGTGTTCGATCCGCTTCCGGACGCCTATACGCTGGAAGTGTCGACGCCTGGAATCGACCGCCCCCTGACCCGGCCGGGCGATTTCGAACGCTGGGCGGGCCATGCTGCGAAGATCGAATTGGCGCGGCCCTTGGATGGCCGTCGTCGCTTCTCCGGAATTATCGCGGGCGAAGCCGACGGATCGGTCCGCATTCAGTTGGACGAGGACAGCGAATTGGAGGCGCGTCTCGATGAGATGACCAAGGCGTCGCTGATCCTGACCGACGATCTGATCGACGCCGCGCGCGAGGCCGGCGGATTGCCGCCGCAACCGGACGACGACGACTTCACCGACTTTGAGATCGAGAACGAAGACATCGACCATGAGGACGAGATCCATGATTAGGAGAGTGCGATGAGCGCCGTCGGCGTTTCTGCGAACCGGCTTGAAATCCTTCAGATCGCCAAGGCGGTGGCCGAGGAGAAGGCGATCGACAAGGCGATCGTCATCGAAGCGATGCAGGAGGCGATCGAAAAGGCCGCCAAGGCGCGCTACGGCCAAGAGCACGATATTCGCGCGGTGATCGACGAAGACACGGGCGAACAGACGCTCTGGCGCATCCAAACCGTGACGCCGGACGAAGAGGTCGAAGACGCTGTCCAGCAAATCCCGCTTTCGGAAGCCGCGAAAATCGATCCAGCGCTCGAGGTCGGAGACGAAATTAAGGTGGAGCTGCCCCCCTTCGATTTCGGCCGGGTCGCCGCCCAATCTGCGAAACAGGTCATCATGCAGAAGGTTCGCGACGCTGAACGCGACCGCCAGTATGACGAATACAAAGACCGCGTCGGCGAGATCATCAACGGCCTCGTCAAGCGCGTTGAATACGGTCACGTCATCCTGGACCTAGGCCGTGCGGAAGGCGTGGTTCGCCGGAACGACGGCATCCCGCGGGAGAACTTCCAAAACGGCGACCGCGTGCGCGCTTATCTCTATAAAGTGAGCCGCGAGGCGAAGGGGCCGCAGATCTTCCTATCGCGGGCGGCGCCTGATTTCATGGTGAAGCTGTTCGCCCAGGAAGTGCCTGAGGTCTATGACGGCGTGATTGAGATCAAATCCTGCGCGCGGGATCCCGGATCGCGCGCCAAGATCGGCGTTTTGTCGAACGATTCCTCGATCGATCCCGTCGGCGCCTGCGTCGGCATGCGCGGTGCGCGCGTTCAGGCGGTGGTGGGCGAATTGTCGGGCGAGAAGATCGACATCATTCCTTGGAGCCCCGACGACGCGACGTTCATCGTGAACGCGCTGCAGCCGGCGGAAGTGTCGAAAGTGGTCCTCGACGAAGAAGAAAACCGGGTCGAAGTGGTGGTCGCCGACGACCAGTTCCCGCTTGCGATTGGTCGACGCGGCCAGAACGTGCGCTTGGCCTCGCAACTGACCGGCTGGCAGATCGACCTTGTCACGGAAACCCAGGATTCCGAGCGCTATCAGCGCGAATTCGCCGAGCGGACGGCCCTGTTCATGACCGCGCTCGACGCCGACGAAACCCTGGCCCAGCTGCTTGCGTCCGAGGGCTTCGAGACGGTTGAAGAGATCGCCTATGTCGCGCCGGAAGACTTCATCACAATCGAAGGCTTCGACGAAGAGATCGCCGAGGAGCTTCAGCAGCGCGCGCGAGAATATCTCGACCGCCTCGCCCTGGAGCAGGATCAGCGTCGCCGCGAGCTGGGCGTAGAAGACGAGGTCATGGACCTGGAGGGCGTGACGCCCGCCATCGCGGTCAAATTCGGTGAGAACGACATCAAGACCCTGGACGACGTCGCCGGCCTCGTGCCCGACGACTTAACGGGCTGGCGAGAAAACGGGCCGGACGGCAAGCCCGTCTTCCAGCCTGGCATTCTGGCCAAGGGTGAAATGCGCAAGGACGACGCCAATCTGTTCGTCATGCGCGCCCGGGTGAAGGCCGGCTGGATCGAACCCGAAGCGCTAGAGCAGATGGAGGCCGAAATGGCCGCCGAAACACTCGGAGAGGAGCTCGAACTGACCGAAGAGGAACGCGCCCTGCTCGCCCTGGGCGAGCTTGGCGGCGGCGAGGAGGGCGGCGCCGATGCCGCACTCGAACAAGAATGACGCCGATAGGCTGATCGACACCGCCGACGGGCCTGTCCGGCAATGCGCCGCGACGCGAGAGCGTCTGGCGCAGACGGGCATGGTGCGCTTCGTGTTATCCCCCGACGGCGCAGTCACGCCGGACGTTCGCTCGCGGCTGCCCGGTCGCGGCGTGTGGGTGAAGGCTGAACGCGCCGCGCTTGACGCGGCGGTGAAGCGCGGCGGCTTTGCACGCGGATTCAAGCGGGCGGTTGAAATCCCAAGCGACCTCTCCGACATGGTGGAGGCGCAGCTGCTTCACCTCTGCCAGGGCGCGCTTGGCATGGCGAAGAAAGCCGGCGCAATCGTCCTGGGCTTCGATCAAGTGAAAGCGGCCTTGCGCAAATCGAAGCCGGGCTGGCTTCTTGAAGCGTCGGACGGCGCACAGGACGGCCGGAACAAGATCCGCGCCCTCTGCCGCGCCCTCTACGATGAGGCGCCAGTTAGCGGCGCTCTGTCGTCTGAAGAATTGGGCATGGCCTTCGGACGGGACCGTGTGATACACGGGCTCATCGTTGTGGGCCCCTTCTCAGAACGATGGCGCGAAGAGTACGCCCGGCTAACCGGGTTTAGAACGCGCCCTGAGGACATTTGGTTCTCTGGCAAGGATGGAAACGAAGCGGCTCGCGGCTGACGCGGGCTGGTATGGCAATTGAAGAGTTGAGGTCGAATGAGCGACACGAAGGACACAGGCGGCAAGGTCGGCGGAGGCGGACGCGGCCCTATCTCGGTCTCGAGGGGGTCTTCCGGAACCGTGCGGCAAAGTTTCAGCCACGGCCGGTCCAAACAAGTCGTCGTCGAGAAGAAAAAACGCCGGGTGGTCACGCCAGGCGGCGGGGGCAAGCCATCGGGCGGCGGATCCAGCGCTTCGGGCGCCAAAGGCCCGTCCAAACTGGCGGAAATGGCGAAGAAGCTTGGCATCACGGAAGCCGAGCTGATTGCGCGCCAAAAGGCGCTGAAACAACGCCAGGCCCAAGAAGAATCCCGCAAGGCCGAAGCCGAGAAGCGCGACGCGGCGAACCGTCGCCTGAAGGAAGAGCAAGAGCGCCTCGCCCAGGCTGCGAAAGAACGCGAAGAGGCGGAAGCGCGGCGCAAGGCCGAGGAAGAGGCGCGCAAGGTCGCCGAGGCGGCTGAACGCGAAAAACGCGCCAAGGCGAAAACGCGCGGCGACGGCAAGGCCGCGGCCAAACCAGCCGAGGAGCCAGCGGCCGCAGCGGCCGCCGCAGCAGCAGCGGCTGATCCGTCCGCGATCGAGGCGCTTGGCGGACGGGTTAAGAAAACCAAACAAAAGGACGATTTCGACCGTGGCGCGGCGACATCCGCGCGGCCCCGCTCGGAGCCGAAGCGTCGATCCGGCAAACTCACCATCGCTGCGGCGCTGGGCGACGATTCCGAGCGCCAACGGTCGCTCGCCTCCGTGCGTCGCGCCCGCGAACGGGAGCGGGAGCGCCGAACGACTGGCGGCGGCGACGCGCGTGAGAAAGCGTCGCGGGAGGTTCAACTCCCCGAAACCATCACGCTGCAGGACCTCGCCCAACGGATGACCGAACGCGTCGCCGACGTCGTCAAGTTCATGATGAGGCAAGGCGAGATGATGCGGGCGAACGACATCGTCGACGCCGACACCGCCGAATTGATCGCAGAAGAGTTCGGCCACACGGTCAAACGCGTCTCGGAGTCCGATGTCGAGATCGGTTTGGAAGGCGAAGACGACGATCCGAAGGATCTGAAGTCGCGTCCGCCGATCGTCGCCATCATGGGCCACGTCGACCACGGCAAGACATCCTTGCTGGACGCCCTGCGCGAGACCGATGTGGTCGCGGGCGAGGCGGGCGGCATCACCCAGCATATCGGCGCCTATCAGGTGCAATTGAAATCAGGCGACAAGATCAGCTTCCTCGATACGCCGAGCCACACCGCCTTCTCAACAAAGCGCGCGCGCCGAGCCGATGTGACCGACATCGTCATTCTGGTGGTTGCGGCGGACGACGGCGTCATGCCGCAAACGCAGGAGGCGATCAGCCACGCCAAGGCGGCCGGCGTTCCGATGATTGTGGCGGTCAACAAGATCGATCTGCCCGACGCAAATCCCGACAAGATCCTGACCGACCTGCTGCAATACGACGTGCAAGTCGAAAGCATGGGCGGCGAGATCCAGACGGTGAACGTCTCCGCCTTGCAGAAGCAGGGACTGGACAGTTTGACCGAAGCCATCTCGCTGCAGGCTGAACTTCTCGACCTCCAAGCGAACCCGAAACGTCGGGCCGACGGCGTGGTTGTTGAAAGCCAGCTCGACAAGGGCCGCGGGCCGGTGGCGACGGTGCTCGTCAAACGCGGCACGCTGAAGCGCGGCGACATCGTTGTGGCGGGCGCCCAATGGGGCAAAGTCCGCGCGCTGGTGAACGAACGCAACCAACAGCTGAAAGAGGCTGGGCCGTCGCTGCCGGCGGAGGTGCTGGGCCTCGACGGCGCGCCAGAGCCTGGCGACCAATTCGTCGTGGTCGAGACTGAAGCGCGCGCCCGTGAGATCACCGAGTATCGCCAGCGCCAGAAACGCCAAGCGTCCGGCCGGGCCGGCGCGGCCGCTCGCGCCTCGCTGGAGCAATTGCTGACCAAACTGAAGGACGGCTCGACCGATACCCAGGAATTGCCCGTTGTCGTCAAGGGCGACGTCCAAGGCTCCGTGGAGGCGATCGCCCAATCCCTGGACAAATTGTCGACGGACGAGGTCCGCGCTCACGTCATCCACGGCGCTGTCGGCGGTATTTCGGAAAGCGACGTCCTGCTCGCCCAATCGACGGGCGCGCCGATCTTCGCCTTCAATGTCCGCGCCAACAAGCAAGCTCGCGACCTTGCTGAAAAGGAAGGCGTGGAGATCCGCTATTACTCGATCATCTACGAGTTGCTCGACGATGTGAAAGACACGCTCTCCGGCATGCTGGCGCCGGAAAAGCGCGAAACCTTTATCGGGTACGCGGAGATCCTCGAAGTCTTCAACATCTCCAAGGTCGGGAAGGTCGCCGGCTGTCGG
>CAZQZC010000148.1:0-7010 GCA_964597685.1 uncultured Hyphomonadaceae bacterium
CGTCACTCTGGACCACTTGTCGGATCTGGTCCGGAAAGGCGTTGATTTCGAGGTACGAGAAGCGAAGTCAGGCGAAGCTCTGACCCGTGCGGTTTTGTCTCAGATTATTTTCGAGCAGGAAACGAAAGGCGCCGGCGCGCTGCCGACCAATTTTCTCAGGCAGCTGATCCGCTTTTACGGCGACAGCATGCAATCGGTGCTGCCGGCCTGGCTCGATATGAGCATGAACAGCTTCGCCGAGAGCCAGGAGAAATGGCGCGACTCGGTGGCTCGGTCGCTCACAACCGCCACGCCGCTGGCCATGTTTGAGAATCAAGCGCGCCGAAATCTCGAGATGTTCGAAAGCGCCATGCGGATGTTCCAGCCGCCCGCCACGCCTGCGGCTTCCAAAGCCGAAGACGCCGCTGAGCCAGCGCCGGAGCGCGAAGACGACGACGCCCTTGCGTCCCTGCAGGCCCAAATGAAGGCCATGCAGGAACAACTTGAGGCGATGGCGCGGAAATCGACGAAGTAAGCCGCTTAACGCGGGTGACGCGTCAGCCGCCGAAGCCTTCCCCGACAGCAAAGTCGCGTCGCGCTGAGACAATTGTAACAACCACGCCCGCCAGCACGTCCAGAAGCGTCATGATGGTGAGAATGAAGAAGACGGACGTCGCGAAGTTCTTGAACAACAAAAACTGAACAAGGCAGACGATGAACAGCAACATGGAAACGGCGTGGTTCATGATCGTCGCCGTACCCGTGCTCGTGGATTTGAGAATTTCGATAAACAGAAGGCCGATCGACAACACGATGAGAAGATCGCCGCCGGTGACCTGCCAAACCGAACCAGAGACCATTGGAACGGAAAACATTGTCGCTTCGAGCTGAGTTTGAAGCGGGGCCAGATTGTCTGGATTAAGGGCGTCGGCCGGTCCGGCGCCGAACGATATCGCCATCAGATTATAGATGATGACCGGCACCGCCAGCAGCGGAAAAATCCCGAAAAGCGCCATCATGCCGTTGCTCCTTCCATTTCCATTGTCGTCGCCGCCCGATCGCCGTCGTTCTTCTAAACGGGCGGCGGCCAGGGCCGAGAATGCGTGCTTTGTCGACACAGGCGGCGTCCCCCAAGGTCGCTAGCTGAGAGACTTTAATCGGTATTCGCGCGCAAACGAAAGGCCTTCGCGCAGAAATCAAAACGCCCGGCCGACAGAGCCGGCCGGGCGCTGATTGAACGCATCGGCGTGGCTTAGTTCAGCGAGGCGACGCCCAGCGGCACGGAGAATTGCTCGCACCAGACATAAGCTTCGCCATAGGCCGCCGGATCGAAGGACGCCGGCAGCGCATAGCGTTGACCGCCGGTGAGGTTTTCCAAGGCGCCCAGCTGCGACGCCGCGTCGTATTCGCCGCCATTGCCAAAGCCGACAACGGGGTCCGGCGCGCCGTCGAGGCTGAAATCGTCGGCGAAGACCAGAACGTGGCGACCGCCTTCTTTCACAACTGAAACGCCGCCCGTGGTGACATGGTCGCTGCGGCCTTCGAACGCGCCGGTTTTCACGGTCTCAGGAACAATCAAGCTGGCGACGCCAAGCGGCACGGAGAATTGCTCGCACCAAATGTAGGCTTCATCGTATTCAGTGGGATCGAAGTCTTCCGGCAACAGGTAGCGTTGGCGGCCGGTGTTGCTTTCGAGCGCTGCGACTTGGCTCGCAGCGTCGTATTCGCCGCCTTTGCCGAAACCGACGACGGGGTCCGGCGCGCCGTCCAGGCTGAAATTGCCGGCCAGGATCAGGGCGTAACGATCGCCCTGGCGAACGATGGAGACCCCGCCAGTTGTAACGTGGTCGCTGCGGCCTTCGAATCGGCCAAACGCAACCCGCGTCGACGTCGAAGCTGCGGCGTCATCCGTTTCAGCTGCGCTCGCCGCGGCTTCGACCCGCTCTGTCGCGGCTTCGACAGCCGGCGTTGCCGGCGCGGGATTTGTGGCTTCTTCGGAACCGCCGCAGGCGGCCAGAAGCATCGCGGCGGCCGCGGCCGCCGACGCAAGTTTAGATTGGATAAACATATCGCCCTCTCAAACGCGTTGTGATCTCAAACGCGCTGCGCACATACGTCGCGAAACTGTTCCCGCAATTCACGAAATCTTGAGATCAGAGCTCGTCGGCGCCGCCTGGCGACCGCCGCCGGCGCATGAGCCACCGAACGCCGCTGAGATCCGACACCCCAGCCCAGAGACGGTCCATATTCCCGTACTTCGACACGCCAGAGCGGCGGGGGCGGTGATTGACGGCCGCGAACTCGACCTCGAACCCCTCCGCCGACATCAGCGCAGGCATATAGCGATGCATGTGATCGAAATAGGGAAGGGCGAGAAACGCATCCCGCGAGAAGACTTTCGCGCCGCAAGCGCTATCGCGCGCCTCGTCGCCCAAAAATCGCCTTCTGAAAAAATTCCCCATGGCCGACCCAAGCTTTTTCCACATCGTGTCGCGTCGATCGACGCGCTCGCCCATCACCAGGCCCAAATCAGATGAGGCGTCTGGACGGGTAAGGCGTCGGTAGAGTTGCGGCAGATCCGCCGGATCGTTTTGACCGTCGCCGTCAAGCGTTCCGATGATCCGGCCTTTCGCGTTCAAAACGCCGGTGCGGATCGCCCGGCTTTGGCCGGCGTTCTTCCGGTGTCGGAAGATGCGGAGTTCCGGATGCTGCGCCTTCGCGGCGGCGAGGGCGTTGGGGGTGTCGTCGTTTGAGGAATCGTCGACGACAATAATCTCGAAAGCGCGCCCGCGCAGGACGTCGGCGATTTCCGCGACGAGTTCTGCGATGTGATCGGCTTCGTTGAACACCGGCACAACAATTGTGAATTCCAGAACTTCCGTCACGCGCCCGGCTCCCTGCGCGGCTCGTTTAGCGGACAGATTGGCGTTTGGCGAGCGCCTGCAGCATTCCCGCGAAGACAGGGTCGCGAAGTCGCCTTATCAAGGGCGTTATGGATGCGATTGATCGAGTCTCCGCGGGGTGGCGGGCCTGGTTTGTCCTCGCCGTCGTGACGCTGTTCGCGTCGGCGCCGGGCGTATTCCATTTGCCCGCGCTCGACCGGGACGAGTCGCGTTTCGCCCAGGCTTCCAAGCAAATGCTCGAATCGGGCGATTTTATTCAGATCCGTTATCAAGACGAAGGACGCAACAAGAAGCCGGCCGGCATACATTGGCTGCAATCAGGCGCCGTTGCGGCGTTTTCGGACGCCGACGCGAACGCGATCTGGGCTTATCGACTGCCCTCGCTCATTGGCGCCGTGCTCGCGACGTTGGCGACGTTTTGGTGCGGGGCCGCCCTCATCGGACGGCGCGCGGCCTTTCTCGGCGCGGCCATGTTCGGTTCAAGCCTGTTGCTGACCAGCGAAGGCCATATCGCAAAGACCGACGCTGTTCTGGCCGCCCTCACTATTTTCGCCATGGGCGCGCTGGCTCGTTTGTATGTCGCCGGCGACGGATCGCGCCGGCTGGCGTTAACTTTCTGGACGGCGATGGGCGCTGCGTTTCTCATTAAGGGGCCGGTCGCGCCGATGGTCGCCGGACTGGCCCTGGTGTGTTTGGCGGCGTGGGAGCGCCGGGTCGATTGGATGCGCCCGCTGGCATGGCCGCCTGGCCCGCTTCTGTTCGCCCTCTTGGTCTTGCCGTGGTTCATCTGGGTGCAGATCGCCACCAGCGGGGCCTTTCTGGAGGGCGCCGTCGGAAAAGACCTCGCCGACAAGGTGACCGGCGCGTCGGAGGGCCATGGCGGCTGGCCCGGCTACCACCTCCTTCACCTGCCGACACATTTTTTTCCCGCGACACTCTTTGTTGTTCCGGCCCTTGTTCTGGCGTGGAAAAATCTGACTGAGACGCCCAGAGAGCACCCGCGCGGTCTCCGGTTTCTGATCGCTTGGGCCGCGCCGACCTGGCTCGTATTCGAGCTTCTGCCGACCAAACTCTCTCATTACATCCTACCTGCGTATCCCGCTTTGGCGCTTGTCTGCGGCTGGGCGATCGCGGAACTCGCCACGGGCCGACGCGCTCCATTCAGCCGATTGATCTCCGGCGCGGTCTTTCTCGCAGGCGCGCTTTTACTGGCGCTTGTGTCGTCTCCCCTGGGCGTCGGCTTACTCCAAGCCGAGGCGGCCGGGGATTTCCGTCGTGCAGCGGAGCCGGAGGCTGTCCTGGCGTCATGGCAGGCTGGCGCCGGATGGGCCGCGCTGGCGGCTGGCCTGGGGGCGGCGCTTGGCGCGGTGATCGCGCTCGGCCTTCGACGGCAGGCTTTGGCAAGTCTCGCCGCGGTCGCATCGGCTCTGATGATCGGCTGGCATATCAGAGCGGTCTTCTTGCCGAGCCAAACCTGGCTTCAGCCAAGTGTGACGGCGCGTTTGGCGCTAGAACACGTCTGCGCGGTTCCGGGCGCCCTCGGCGCGTGCCCGGATCGGGCGCCGGATCATGTGCGATCGGTCGGCTATGCTGAGCCGAGCCTGGTTTTCGCTTTGGGGACCCGAACGACGATCCCGCCCCAAACGCGGGTTGAACTGCCTGATGACCCGGAGGCGTACCCCTTGGCGTACCTCCTGAACACGGAAGACGAAGCGGGCGCTGCGGCCCTGGCCGATCTCGAAGGGCGCGCCCGGCTTCAATCGCGGTGCGTGCGTCGATCGCCCGCAAAGTATGCGCTGAATTATTCAAACGGGGATCCTGTCGCCTTCGTGGCGCTCAGGATCGACGCAGGGCCGTGCGACGACGGCCGATTGGCGGCTCGGTAGGCCTCTGAGATTCCGTCGATTGCGGCGACGCCACCCCATTGCGCGACCTGGCCCGCGTTTTTCGCGGAGACGCCGCCTAGGGCGTAGAGCGGCACGCCTGAGGTTTGGCCAAGCCGCCGGAACCGCATTGGCCCCATGGGCGCGCCGGCCGTCGGGCTCGCGGACGGAAACACCGCGGAAACCAACACGGCATCGAACCCCAGCGCTTGCGCCCGTCGAACGGCTCGGGGTGAATGGGCCGAGACAGTATGTATGAGCCCGCCATGCGTTGGGGGCAGACGTTTGACGAGCCGCTCCGGCCAAAGGACACCCTGGGCCCGCACGGCGAGGGCGAGCTCTGGATCGGCGGCGATGAGCAGGGTCAGTCCACGGTCCCGCCCGACGTAGGCGAGACGCTTGGCGACGTCTAACCGGTCGGCGGCGCCGAAATGACGATAGATCACGCCCCATCCGCGAGGCAGGCGAGAGACGAGGTCGACCGGGTCCGGAATCCTTTGGGGATCCGTTAGAAACATAATTGGCGGCAGGGGGCGGCCGACGCGCCGCCGCGCGGCGCGTGCAGCGGCTGCGAACTTGCATCGCGCATGGTGTTGGGCGATCTCAACCATGACATGGCTGATAGCACCCCTAAAACCGTTGCGGCCAATTTGGCCGAGATCAGCGCGCGGATAGACGCGGCGGCGCAAGCGGCTGGGCGCGAGGCGTCCGACATCGTGTTCACGGCGGTGTCCAAGAAACAGCCCGATGACAGAGTAGACGCAGCGCTCGCCACGGGCCATCGCGTCTTCGGCGAAAACCGGGTCCAGGAAGCCCAGGGGCGATGGGCGCGCCGCCGCGCCGCATTCCCGGATTTGCACCTTCGGCTCGTCGGCCCCCTCCAGACGAACAAGGCCGAAGACGCCGTAGCGCTGTTCGACGCCATCGAATCCGTCGACCGTCCGAAGCTGGTCGACGCGCTCGCCAAGGCGTTTGCCAAAGTCGGCCGCACGCCGGACGTGATGATACAAGTCAATACGGGCGAGGAGCCGCAAAAGGCGGGCGTCGCGCCGTCGGGCCTCGACGACCTGATAGCGCATGCAAAGGCTGTTGAACTGGAGGTCGCGGGATTGATGTGCATTCCGCCGGCTGACGAGCCCGCCGGTCCGCACTTCGCGCTCTTGGCGAAGCTTGCCGCGCGCTCCGGGTTGCGCCAGCTCTCAATGGGGATGAGCGCTGATTTCGAGACCGCGATCGCCTTCGGCGCGACCCATATACGCGTCGGCAGCGCCGCTTTCGGGGAGCGCCTTAACGCGTGATTCGCAAGCTTGAGCCAGGCCCCGCATCGGCCAAGACGTTCAACAAATCGTCCAGAGACAGCGCGACGCAGCCCTCCGTCGGCTCATAATCTCCGCGTTTGACATGCAGGAATATCGCGCTGCCAAGGCCATCCACGGCCGGGTCGTCATTGTAGCCAAGCTCTACAACGACGTCATAAACGCTGTCCTCGCGCCACATTTTTTCGGCGGACGCTGGATAAGGCAGTTTCACAAGACGGTTATAATTCTCGTCTCCCGGCGCGTCGCACCAGCCGTCATCCGCTAAGATTTCTTGAAGATTCAAGCCTGTTTTGGGCGCTTGGAGCCTATCGGGCCGAAAGAAAACACGTCGAATCGGCCAGTCGCCAAGGGGCGAAGCGCCATCCCCCTCGCGTTTGTGCGCGGCGTCGACGACACCGCCCTTGCCCAGCGCGCAGCGCACGGTGCGATCGTTCCAAACAAACCTACCGGTTGCGCGAGCTTCGAACTTCATCGCGTCCGCCCCTTGAAAAATCTCCGCCGATACGCACACCTATCACGTCTTTGGGCAGTAAGGCATGCGCGGGCCCGGCGCTCTATATGGAGATGGACCGACGTGACCGCTAAGAAAACGATTCTTCTCGTCGACGACGATCCCGACCTGCGCGGCGCGCTCGCCGAACAGCTCGACATGCACGCGGAGTTTTCCACGCTTCAGGCTGAGACGGCCGGCGACGGCGTTAAATTACTCGACGGCGAACGGGTGGATTTGATCCTGCTCGATGTCGAATTGCCGGACATGGACGGACGCGAAGCCTGCAAACTGATCCGCAAGTACGGCAACAATACGCCGATCATCATGCTGACCGGACAGAATACGGACGCCGATGCAATCTTAGGACTCGATTCCGGCGCGAACGATTACGTCACGAAGCCCTTCAAGTTTTCGGTGCTGCTCGCCCGCATCC
>CAZQZC010000149.1:0-6977 GCA_964597685.1 uncultured Hyphomonadaceae bacterium
GGTTCACGATGTTCGTGGCGATCTTTCGCAAGCCGCGATACGGGCGAGACGAGACCTAGCGCGAGAAATAATGTCTCATGGCGCCGACGGGGGGCGCAATCGACATGTCGTTGTCGTTGAGAACGACGAGGAGCCTGGAATTGTCGGCCCCGGCATTGTTCATGGCCTCGTAAGCCATGCCGGCCGTCATGGACCCGTCTCCGATCACGGCGACGACATGATTGTCCTTGCCTTGAAGATCCCGGGACTTCGCAAAGCCCAGCCCGGCGGAAATCGACGTGGCGGCGTGAGCGGCGCCGAAGGGGTCGTAGTCGCTCTCGGATCGCTTTGTGAAGCCGGACAAGCCGCCGCCCTGACGCAAGGTGCGTATACGGTCCCGCCGGCCGGTCAAAATCTTGTGCGGGTAGCATTGGTGGCCGACATCCCAGATGAGCTTGTCGTCTGGCGTGTCGAAGACCGCGTGTATCGCCACCGTCAACTCCACCACGCCGAGCCCGGAGCCAAGATGGCCGCCGGTGACCGAGACCGCGTCAATCATCTCAGATCGCAATTCGTCGGCGATCACGCGCAATTCGTCCTTAGACTTTCCTTTAAGGTCGGCGGGCGACGACACGAGATCCAGATTGGGCGTGTTGACGGTCATAATACGGGCGCCTCCAGCGCTACTTGATTTCTAAACGAGCCTTAATGCTGCCTTTCGAGCACATAGTCGACAGACTGAAGCAGAATTTCGGCGCGATCTCGGAAGATTGCGAGATGTTGTTTCGCTTGAGCCGCAAGCAAATGAACGCGTTGGCGCGCGCCCTCGACGCCCAAAAGCGTAACAAAATTTGCTTTCCCCGCGCGCGCATCCTTGCCGGCGTCCGCCACATCGGCCTCCGCGTCGAGCAGGTCGTCGGCGATCTGATAGGCCAGTCCCAAATCGTTCGCAAAGCCTGCGAGGGATTGGCGTTCAGGACCGCTCGCGCCGGCGATCAGGGTCGCCGCCTCCATGGAATAGGCGATCAGGGACCCTGTTTTCAGGCGCTGCATCCGCGCGACGGTGAACAGGTCCTCCACCGCTGCAGCGCCCAATAGATCGATCATCTGACCGCCGGCCATGCCCCGCGCGCCTGCGGTGTCCGCCAGGCGCTCGATCAGCAGAATGCGGACATTGGGGTCGGGATGGGTGTCCTCATTCGCCAAGATTTTGAACGCGAGCGACAACAAGGCGTCGCCCGCCAGAACCGCCGTGGCTTCATCGAACGCTTTGTGGACGGTCGGCTGGCCGCGGCGGAAATCATCATCGTCCATGCACGGCAAATCGTCGTGAACGATCGAATAGGTGTGCACGCATTCCACCGCCGCCGCCGCGCGAAGCAGCGACATTTCGTCGGCGCTCAGCATCCGCCCGCATTCCATCAGAAAAAATGGCCGCATGCGTTTGCCGTTCGCCAGCGCGGCGTGCCGCATGGCGCGCATCAGGTCGGCCTCGGGGCCTTCGGCGGGCGGGATGAGCTGGTCGAGCGCGACGGTGATCTTGTCGGCGACCTCTTCCAAGCGGTCTTCGAACGCCACCCCGTCCGGCTCCATCAGTCGAATTCAGCCGGTTCGGTCTTCACGCCGCCAGCGCCTTGCACAATCTGCTCGACTTTCAGTTCAGCGGATTTGAGGCGCGCTTCGCAATGGGCTTTCAATGCGGCGCCGCGCTCATAGATTTCGATCGATTTTTCGAGCTCCACGTCGCCTCGCTCAAGCTGGCTGACTATGCCTTCAAGCTCTCTCAGCGCGTCTTCAAAGCTCATCTTTTCGATCGGCTTCGGCTTCGCTTCCGCCATGTCGTGGCCTCCTCAAGAACGCTCGACCTTAATTACCGAGCGCGCACGTCACAATGCCTTGGACCGCCGCCCCGCGCGATATTCGTAGATGCGATGGCTCCAATAGCGGTCGCCGCCGTCAAACACGCACACCCATCCGAGCTTTCGCAATTCCGGCCGCAACATGCGATTGAACCAGCCATGCGCGGCGAGAAAGACCTTCCCGTCAGCCGCCAGCTCGTCCAAACGCGCTGCCGCCGCGATTGCGCGCTCGCGCGCTTGTTTGCGACTTTCGCCGTCAAGCGCGTGGCCGTTCATCCAAGCCGCGCGCGCCAGGATGTTCCATGTCTTCGGAAGATATTTCGCTTTTGGCAATTTCGGCGGCGGCAGCGGCGCTTCGTTGAACAGGCCGCAAATGCGCGCGTCTCGCCCCGGCGCCGCCAGCGCAGCCGTTTGCTGGGCCCGCAATCGCTCGGAGGCGACAATGATAGCGGCGTTCTCAACTTCCGACACCAAGGCGGCCGGCGGCGTCTGCCCGTCGGCCAGGCCGCCTTCTTCGTACCGAGCCCACCAGTTTTGGTACTGTCGCCAATCCAGCCTGGGTCCGGCCGCGCGATCCAACGCCGGCCGGCCATGTCGCGCGACGACGATGGGCCCCTTCGCAATCATTCCCGTTCCGACAAGTCCCTGACCTTGAGCGCCAAATCACTTGGCGGCGTTGCGATCGTCACGCGGCGAACCGCCCAACACCCCGCCGCGTAGCCGCGCCGCGACATTGGGGCAAGCCGGATGGCGTATGAGAAACCAAACCAAGCCGCGCTTTTGAGCTGGGCGTTGCGCGCTTAGAGCCCGCGCCATAAGCGTTTCGGCGGACAGTCTAGGCCCGGACCGTTGCGACAGCGCTTGGTTGTGAAGAGAACCGTCTCAGCCCGTCCGATCAAATGGTCGAAAGGCACGAAACCGACCGAGGCGTCGTCAGCGGGAACCCGTGGCGCACACCCTGCGCGCGTTATCCGTCCATCGGCGTCCGCCGGGCAGTGCCCCGACAATTCGCGGGCGTCCTTCGAATTGTCCCGATTATCGCCCATGAAGAAGACATGCCCCTCCGGTACGACGAAGACCGGGGTGTTGTCGCCGTCATATCCCTTTCGCTGCTGGTGAACGATGAAGGACTTGCCGTCGATCGTCTCCAGATATTCTTGCGCCGTGCGCGGGGAATTGTCGTTGTGGGGAACGTAGCGAACACGGCGGATGAATTCCGTCTCGACTTGCTCGCCATTCAAGATCAAGCGTTCGCCGCGCATTTGAATCGTATCGCCCGGCAGGCCGATGACGCGCTTGATCATGACGCGCCGCCAATGGGGATGCATGAAAACGACCACGTCGCCGCGCTCTGGCAAGCCCTCAAAGATCCGGCCCTCGCCAAGGGGCAAAAACCGCCCCTCCTCCCAGGGCACCGAATAGCGTGAATACCCGTAGGCGAACTTGTTCACGACAACGCGGTCACCGACCTGGAGGTTCGGCACCATGCTCTCGGATGGGATCACGCGCTGCTCGTAGAGAAGCATGGAAAAGACGAAGAACGCCGGCACGAAGACCGCAAACGTGGCGCCCCATTCGCGCAGCTCGCGCACGACACGTTGGCGCAACGAGGGCTTCTCTGTCGCGACGGCTTCGCTCATGACAACCGCACCGCTGTGCCGTAGGCCAGAATTTCAGCCGAGCCGGCTTGGATCATAGATGTTGTAAACCGAAGACACGTCACAGCGTCCGCTCCCAAATTCTCAGCATGGCGAGCCATCCTGTCCAGCGCTTGCTCCCGGCTCTCGGCCATGAGTTTGGTGTATTCTTCGATCTCGCCGCCGACAATCGTGCGAAGTCCGGCGACGATGTCGCGGCCGAAAAACCGCGCCCGCACCACATTGCCGCGCACGACGCCTATGGTCGCCTCCACCGTCCGTCCCGGGACGGTCTCCGCCATGGTGATGATCATAAGCGTGTCCTATTGGTCGACATTCTTCGCGTAGTAATCGTCTTCGGCGTTGCCGAGTCTGTCGACAATAACTTTGGCCAGCAGGATGAGAAGGCCTAGACCTGCAAAGCCTGGAACGATGAGAAACAGATACACGCCTGCGCCGCTCTCTCGTGCGGCGTCCTGCACGGCCAAACCCAGGCCGAAGACAAGCGCAAGAGCATAGAACGCTCCGCCAAGCACGATCAGGCTGAGACCGACCGCCGCCCATCCTTGTGTTCTCTTGTTCGCCATAGGCTGCGCCTCCTCGCCGCAGACCACGCTGAGGCCGGCGAAACCAAGGCGCCGCAACAGCTTAGGCCAAGCGGTACAAGGCGACGCCGTCGGCGTCCAGCTCCTTCACCACCGCGCCTTGGCGCACCAAACGATTGAGATGGGCAAGCGCTTCACCCGTCGCCATGCCCAAATTGTCGGCGTCGATCTTGCGTCCAAACAAGGCGGGAAATGTATCGATGACGCGTCGCGGCGCCTCACCCAACCGCTTGGCCAGTCGTTTGAGGGCCTTTGCGTGGCCGTCGTGCAAACCCTGCAAACGGTGATGAGCGCCGCGGAACGGCTCGTTGTGCGCCGGCAGGACAAGCACATCCTCGGGGACGGCCGCCTTGAGCTTCAAGCAGCTCGCCATCCAATCGCCCATCGGGTCCGCATCGGGCTCGGTCGGGAAGACGGAGACATTCGACGAGATGCGCGGCAGGAGCTGGTCGCCTGAGATCAACAGATTGAGCGTATCGCAATAGAGACAGGCATGTTCCGGCGAATGTCCGTTACCAACGATCACGCGCCAAGCGTGTCCGCCAAGTCGAATCTCGTCGCCATCCTCAAGCCGGCGGTAAGCGTCGGGCAAGCGGCTGATCGCCCGTCCAAAGCCGCCGAACCGCGCCTTGTAGGCTTCAATCGCCTCGGGCGGCCAACCCGCTTCATGATAAAATCGCACGCCTGCGTCGGGCGCGTCACGGCCCGTATCCGCCACCAACATACGGCAGGTGACGTATTCCAGGCGCGAGATCCAAAGCTCAGCGCCGAATTTGCGGGCGAGCCAGCCGGCGTTGCCGATATGATCGGGGTGCATGTGGGTGACGATAACGCGCCAGACTGGCCGATCCCCCAACATGCTCTCGAAGATATCGCGCCAGGCTGCTTTCGTGTCGTCCGTCGGCATGCCGGTATCGACGATCGTCCAACCCGGCGCGCCGTCGTCGATCAGCCAGAGATTGATCCACTTCAATGAAAACGGCAGCGGCATCCGCACCCAATGCACGCCCGGCGCGACCTCAATCGTTCCCCCGACCTCGGGCGTTTCATCGCCCCACGGATAGGTGAGCGGCGCGCGGGGGTCGGTCTTGGTCTGAAATCCGTCCATGGCGCGAATATCGCAGCCGCAGGGGAGAAGGTCGAGCGTGACGCGGGGTCAGGACGGTTTGACGGGCTGCGCCGCCCCGCGGCGTTTCCCGCGGCCGGCGGTTGGCTTTGGCGAAGGCCGCCGCAAGAGACCGGCTCGCTCAGCCGGGCTGAGCGGACGCCACGCCCCCTCCGGCAAGTCTCCGAGCCGCACCGCGCCCACGCGCAGCCTGAGGAGATCGGCCACCCGAAGATCGACGAGCTCGCACATGCGCCGGATCTGGCGGTTTCGCCCTTCCCTCAGCACGAACCGCAGCGTCTGGTCCGCCACCTTAACAATCGTCGCTGTCTTCAAGCGCCGCCCATCGAGCTCCAGTCCGGATCTCAGCAAAGACAATTTATCCGGGGTGATCTGCCCTCGGACTCGAACCAGATACTCTTTCTCAACCTCGCTCTCAGGACCGATCACCGCTTTCGCCAATACGCCGTCCTCTGAGAGGATCAGCAGACCCCGGCTGTCTTGATCCAAGCGGCCGATCGGCGCGAGTTTCGCGCCGCGTCCAGGAACTTTGCCTTGTCCGCCATGGCGCGTGTCGCGCTTGATCAGGCGGACTGCGGGAATCTGTTCTCCCTCCGGCGTGCCGGAGACGTAACCAACCGGTTTGTGGAGAACGATCGAGTGTTTCGCGTCGAGTTGAGCGGCGCCCTTGTCGGCCAGCGTCAGCGTCTGGCCCGGCTCGATCTTGCGTCCGAGGTCCTCAACCCGCGCGCCGTCGATCGACACGAGCCCGCGCTCGATGAGGGTTTCCGCTTCGCGCCGCGAACAGACGCCCTCCTGGGCGAGCCATTTGTTGATGCGGACAGGCTCGGCGCCCGCAAAGCGGCGGATGATCGGCATGGATGCGGCCTACCGCGCCGTCATGCCGCCGTCGACGGTCAGTTCCTGGCCCGTCATATAGCTCGACGCGTCGGAGGCCAGGAATACGATCAGGTCAGCCACCTCCTCCGGCCGGCCAGCCCGGCCCATCGGCGCGACCTGGCTGGCGATCAAATCCGGATCAAGCGCGTTGGCGCGCGTTTGGCTCATCATGGCTTGCATGTCCTCGGACCCCGCCGTCGCCTGCGACATCTCCGTGATCGATTTTGTCCAGATCGGCGTGTCGATGATGCCCGGATGGACGGAATTCACACGAATCCCGGTTTTCATCTGCGCACATTCAAGGGCTGCGGCTTTGGTGAACAATCTGACGCCGCCCTTGGAGGCGCAATAGGCGCTCGCGCCCGGCGCGCCGCGCAGGCCGGCGACCGAGGAGACGTTGATGATGGAGCCTCCGCCCGTCTCCCGCATCGCGCGAACACCAGCCCGGACGCCGAGGAACACGCTGTCGAGGTTCACCGCCATCTGCTTGCGCCAATCCTCCAGCGAATAATCGGCGATTGGGCCGCCGATGGCGATCCCGGCGTTATTCACCAATACGCGCAGCGGGCCGAATGTGTTTGCGGCCTCATCGACGATCTCGTCCCAGCGCGCCTCGTCGCAGACATCTTGGACCGCCGCCTTCGCCTGGCCGCCCGCTTCGCGGATCTCGCTGGCGCACGTCTTCAGCCCGTCCGCATCGATATCGGTGATGAGCACCGCCGCGCCTTCGCGCGCGAGCGCAAAAGCCGCCGCACGGCCAATGCCGCTCGCCGCGCCGGTCACCAGCGCCGTCTGTCCGTCTAATCGCCCCATAATCTGCGTCCCGTCACTCTTGCGCTTTCAGGAAGGCGCCGACGCCTTCCATGCAGGTTGTCTGGTCATCTCGAGCGCG
>CAZQZC010000150.1:0-6946 GCA_964597685.1 uncultured Hyphomonadaceae bacterium
GTCCTCAGCCCCCGTCATCAGGATGTCGCCGCGGTCGGGACGGACATTGACATCGATTTGCCTGAACCAACGGCCCCACTGCGGCTCCTCGCCCTCCGCGCCCAGCCCCGGCAGGTCGCGTGTGACAGGGTGCCGCCGGCCGGCATCGCTCAGATCCGCCTTGAACGGGCTTTCGATCACCCGGCCCGTCGGGGTCCCCGGGATCACCGGCGATAAGGGCGTCCGGAACAGACTGAAGCGTCCTGCGAAATCGTCCCCGGCCGCGCCCTCCTCACCACCGCCGTCTGGTGCGACGAGGGCGGCGACTTGCCTATTCCTCCCTTACCGTAGATCGCTAACACCTTCGCGCTTTCGATCTCCAGCGACGGATCGAGCTGAACTTGGACGCTCCCCTCCCCGTCGGGGCGATGGGAACGGGCGCCGGGGCGTTCGAGATCAAGCAGGGTCATCGTTCGGTCTCCATACCGTCAAGCCGCCGCGTTCGCCGGCGCGCCAACGCCTTCGATGCGGTCTTCCAGGTCTTCGCCGGCGCGTTGCAGCGCGGCGAGCGTTTCGGGATCGGGCGACCAGTATTTTCGATCGCACGCTTCAAGCAGGCGGTTCGCCATCTTCGCGCAGGATTTTGGATTGAGCGCGGCAAGGCGCTCGCGCATCTCCGCGTCGAGCACGAACGTCTCGCCGATGCTCTGATAAACCCAAGGGGCCACTTGTCCGGTCGTCGCCGACCACCCCATGGTGTTGGTGATCTGAGCCTCGATCTGGCGCACGCCCTCATAGCCGTGGCGCAGCATGCCTTCGTACCATTTGGGGTTCAGGGTGCGGGTGCGGGTTTCGATGGCGACCTGCTCAGCCAAGGTCCGCACGGCGCCGTCGCTGCGGGTTTGGTCGCCGATATAGACCGGCGCCTCGGCGCCCTTCGCCCGTTGAACCGCGCGGCCGATGCCGCCAAGCGTATCGAAATAATGGTCGATCGTCGTGACGCCGAGTTCGACGGATTCCAGGTTCTGGTATGACAGATCGACGGTTTTGAGGATCGACTCAAGGAGCGGCGCGTCCTGCGAAGGAACGCCCGCGCGCCCATAGGCGAAGCATTTGCGCTTGGTGAACGCCTCCGCCAATTCATCCTCATCCTCCCAGCATCCGGAATCAACCAATTGGTTGACGTTCGCGCCATAGGCGCCGTCAGCGTTTGAGAAGACGCGCAGGGCCGCGGATTCGAGATCGCAACCGCGCTCGGCCTGATACGCCAGGGCGTGCTTGCGAATGAAGTTCATCTCGACCGGCTCGTCGGCGGCCGCCGCCAGGTAAGCCGCGTCCGCCAATAGGCGTGTCTGCAGCGGCAACAGATCACGGAAAATACCTGACAAAGTTGTCACGACATCGATGCGGGGGCGGCCAAGCTTTTCAAGCGGAACGAGGTCGGCTCCGGAGAGGCGGCCATAGGAGTCAAAGCGCGGTTTAGCGCCCATCAACGCCAACGCTTGGGCGAGCTGGGCGCCTTCGCTTTTCAGATTGTCGGCGCCCCATAGAACCATAGCGACGGTTTCGGGCGGGGCGGCCCCCGTCTCGGCGTGACGGGTCAACAGCCGCGCCGCCTGACGCGCGCCGTCGGCGACCGCGAAAGCGCTTGGCAAGCGAAACGGGTCGAAGCCATGCACGTTTCGCCCCGTCGGCAAGATCGACGGATTGCGAATCAGATCGCCGCCCGCCACGGGCGGCGTAAATCCGCCGCGCAACGCCCGCATCAGAGCCGGCAATTCGGTGTCGGTGCAGAGGTGCGTATTCGTGCGATGCAGTGTGTCGAGTGTCGCGGGGTCGAGGTCTGCGTCGGCGCGGGCGGCGACCTCGCGCGCCGATGCGCCTTCGGCGATCGCCGCGATCGCGTCCATGGGCGGCGGCGTCCCGTCGCCGGCTTCGGCGAGGGCTGTGAGAAGATCGAGACGCTCTTCGCGCGGCACAGACGCGCCGGCGACATGCAGACCGTGGGGAATGAGGGTTTGCTCTAGCTCAATCAGGGCGTCGCGAAGGCCCTTGATCTCAGCCTCTTCATCAGACGCAGCCTTCGCCTGACCGAGATCGAGCGCCAAGGCCTGGGCTCGGATCATCTCGGCTAGATCGGCGCGCTCAAGGGCCTCCGACGGCGGGGTCGCACGCCACCGGTCGATCAACGCTTTAAGCTCGGAAAGCTCTTTGTAGAGGCCCGCGTTCGTGATCGACGGGGTGAGATACGACACAATGGTCGCCGCGGAGCGCCGCTTGGCGAGCGCGGCTTCGGACGGGTTGTTCGCGGCGTAGAAATAGAGGTTCGGCAAGTCTCCGATCAATTGGTCGGGCCAGCATTCGCCGGCCATGCCGGCCTGTTTGCCGGGCATGAATTCCAGCGCCCCATGGGTGCCGAAATGCAGGACTGCGTGGGCGCCGAAATCCTCCCGGATATACCGGTAAAAGGCGGAGAAAGCGTGGGTTGGCGCGAAGCCCTGTTCGAACAAGAGCCGCATCGGATCGCCTTCATAGCCGAAGGCCGGCTGGACGCCGATAAAGACATTGCCGAAGGCCGCCCCGAGGATCTGGATCGACCGGCCGTCGGATTGCTGGCGACCGGGTGCGGGGCCCCATTGGGCCTCAAGGTCCCTTAGCCGAGGCTCCCGGCGGATATGGTCGTCGGCGGAGATCCAGGCATGGACGTTGGCGTCCGCGCCATAGCGCGCCGAATTGCCGATCAGGATTCGGTCGCGCAGGGCCTCCGGCGTATCGGGGACGTCGGCGACATCGTATCCCTCCGCCTGCAGCGCGCGCAGCGTGTTGTGCAGCGACGCGAAGACGTCGAGATAGGCGGCCGTTCCGACGCCGCCGCCATTGGGTGGGAAGTTGAACAGCGTGATCGCGATCTTCCGCTCCGCCGGCTTGGCTTGGCGCAACGCGACCAGCTTCGCTGTCCGGTCGGCCAGGACCTCGACCCGTTCGGCGCAGGCCATCATGGCGGGCCGTCCGCGGGCGCGCTCGGCCAATTCGCAGCGATGCGCGCAGCCCTCGCAATGGCCGCCGGCGCTCGATGAACGCCCGCCGAAGACGATCGGCCCGGTCGCGCCGTCAAGCTCGGGAATGGCGACCATCATGGTGCTTTCCACCGGCGTCAGGCCGCGCGCCTGACCGCGCCATTCCTCAAGGGATTGGAATTCAAGCGCGTGGGCCGACAGGTATGGCGCATCCAACGCCTCAAGCGTGTCCACGGCCGCGCCCGCATCGTTGTAAGCGGGACCGCCGACGAGGGAGAAGCCGGTCAGCGAGACCAGCGCGTCGATCGTAGGCCGACCGTTCTGCACGAAGAAGCGCTCAATCGCCGGGCGCGCGTCCAATCCGCTGGCGAAGGCGGGGACGACCCGGAATCCTCTGGCCTCCAGCGCCGCGATGGCGCCGTCATAATGACCCGTGTCGCGGGACAACAAATAGGAGCGCATAACCAGAAGGCCGACCACCGGCCGCGCCGCGCGGGCGAGCGGAAGCTCCGACGGGTCCGTCGTAAAGCGCTGAGGCAGCCGCGGATGATAGAGGCCCGTCTCGGGGTATTCCGCGGGCGGCGCAGGTTTCAGCGCGCCGCGCAAGCCGGCCCTGGGCCCGTCGGCATAGCGGTCCAGCAAATGCCTTACGAGGTTGGCGATGTTGTCGTCCGACCCCGCGAGCCAGTATTGCATGGACAGGAAGTACGCCCGCACGTCCTGGGCGGTCCCGGGGATGTAGCGCAGGAGTTTGGGCAGGCGGCGTAGCATTTTCGCCTGGCGCGCGCCGGATTTGCCGGCATCTTTGGATCCGCGCAGCTTTTTCAGGAAGGAAATTGGCCCGCTTTCGGGCCGATCCATGTTGAAGCGACCAAGGCGGGTCAGCTTTACAATCTCGCCGGCCGATAAGCAGCAGACGATGGCGTCGCACGTTTCCCGCCGAGCCTCCAAGGCGTCGCGCACCGCCTCGATGTGCGGCTCCATGAACAACATGGCGGCGACGATGATGTCAGCCTCGCCAATATCCTCACGGCAGCGGGCGAGCGCGGCGGGATCGCGGTCCCAATCCGTCGCCGCGTGAAACGAGAGCCGCAGACCGGGCAGCTCGTCGGCGAGCGCCTCGCGCGCCCGGTCGACCGCGCTGGCCAGATGCCCGTCGAGCGAGATCAGGCAGACATTGACCCGGGCGGGCGGGGAGGAGTCGTGGTCAGCGGCCATGGTGCGCCTTCGCCTCGTACAACGTGTCGACCGAGATGGTCGTTAGCTCCCGCTCAAGCGCGAACAGCTCGGTGTTGCGCCGCGCCTTGCCCCGCACAAAGAAGGGGATCTTTTTGAGTTCTTTTTCCGCCTCGGGCGCCCAGGCGACGGCGTTGACGGGCTCCGCCTCTAGCGCGGACGGACCGTGCGACGCGCCGAGATGGGACGGCCCGGCGGCGTCGTTGAACTCGAAATCCTCGCGGAACATGCCGAGCAGATGCTCCTCCAGCCCCATGACCAGGGGATGCACCCAGGTGTCGAAGAGGACGTTCGCCCCCTCAAAACCCATTTGCGGGGCGTAGCGGGCTGGGAAATCCTGGACGTGCACCGGCGCCGAGATCACAGCGCAAGGAATGCCGAGCCGCTTGGCGATGTGGCGCTCCATCTGGGTGCCGAGCACCAATTCAGGTTGGGCCTCGGCGATGGCGGCTTCCACATCGAGATAATCGTCGGTGATCAGCGGTTCGAGGCCATAGCGCCCAGCCGCCGCGCGGACGTCGCGCGCGAATTCGCGATTGTAGCAGCCGAGGCCGACCACCTCGAACGCCAATTCTTCGGCCGCGACGCGCGCGGCGGCGACGGCGTGGGTGGCGTCGCCGAAAACGAAGACCCGCTTGCCAGTCAGGTAATTTGAATCGATTGACCGCGACCACCAGGGCAGACGCCCCGCATCCAAATCCGCGGGCGCTTCAAGGCCCGCAAGTCCGCAGACTTCCGCGATGAAGTCCCGCGTGGCGCCAACGCCGATGGGGACGGTCTTGGTGAAAGGCTGGCCAAACTCGCGCTCTAGCCAACGCGCCGCCGTATCGGCCGTTTCGGGATAAAGGACAACGTTGAAATCCGCCGCGCCAAGACGGATCAGATCCGCCGGCGAAGCGCCCGCCGGCGCTGTGACGTTTACGTCCACACCCAGTTGTCCAAGCAGCCCCGCGATCTCTTTTACGTCGTCGCGGTGACGGAAGCCCAGCGCCGTGGGCCCCAAGAGATTGCAGCTCGGCCGGCCCGTTTCAGCCGATCGTTTCGAGATCGAGCGGTCCGCCAAAGCGCGCGCAAGGCGATAGAACGTCTCCGACGCGCCCCAATGCTCCTTGCGTTGATAGGACGGCAGCTCCAGCGGCACCACCGGGATCGGCAAGTCGAGCGCTTTCGCCAGTCCGCCCGGATCGTCCTGGATCAGCTCAGCCGTGCAAGACGCGCCAACGATCATCGCCGACGGCTGGAACCGCTCATAGGCCTCACGCGCGGCGCGCTTGAAGATCTCGGCCGTATCGGACCCGAGATCACGCGCCTCGAATGTCGTGTAGGTGACGGGCGGTCGGGCGTTGCGCCGCTCAATCATCGTAAACAAGAGATCGGCGTAGGTGTCGCCCTGGGGCGCATGCAGCACATAGTGCAGATCGCGCATCCCCGTCGCCACCCGCATCGCGCCGACATGGGGCGGACCCTCATATGTCCAAACAGCCAATTGCATCAGACCGCCAGCCTTTCCCGCCGGGCCAGCGGCCGGGCGAACAATTCGGCGAGGTCAGCGCACTGGTCGTAGCCTTGGATCGGCGTAAAGACGAGTTCGATCGCCCATTTCGTGGCGAGCCCTTCGGCCTCCAGCGGATTGGCGAGGCCGAGGCCGCAGACGGTGAGGTCGGGGGCGGCGGCGCGGCACCGGTCGAGCTGGCGGTCGACGTCCTGGCCCTCGCTCAGCTGCGTCCCTTCGGGCAGCAGCGCCAGTTCACGGGCGAGGTGCGCACTGTGGAGATAAGGCGTGCCGACCTCGACCAACGCCATATCCAATTCGCGCGACAAGAACCGGGCGAGCGGGATTTCGAGCTGGGAATCCGGGAAGAAGAAGAGGCGCTTGCCCGCAAGCGTGGCTCTGTAACGGTCGAGCGCCTTCGTCGCGCGGGCGCGCGGAAGGCTGACGGCGTCCTCGAAGCGGTCCGGCCGAACCTCCCACGCATCTGCGGCGGCCTTTAACCAGGCGGTGACGCCTTCAATCCCCAGCGGGAACGGCGCGGGCAGCCGCTGCGCGCCGCGATCTTCCAATGCGCGCGCCGTATCGGCCAGAAAAGGCTGCGCCAACAAGTAGCGCGTGTTCGGCCCGACGGGCGGCAAATCATCGGCCTTCCGGGCCGGCAAGAACCGCACCGGGCCGACGCCCATCTGTTCGAACAGGCGCGCGAATTGATCCTCGACGATATCGGCCAAGGCCCCGACGACCATGAGCGACGGATCAGCCGACTGATCCTCGGGCAATTCGGGGACGAGCGAGGCCAGGCATGCATCTTCCCCCTGGGTGAAGGTGGTCTCGATGCCGCTGCCGGAATAATTGAGGACCCGAACCCTGGGCGCGTGCGTACGCGAGAGGCGGGATGCGGCGCGGCTGAGATCGAGCTTGATCACCTCCGACGGGCAGGATCCGACGAGGAACAGCATCTTGATGTCCGGCCGGCGGGCGAGCAAACGGTCCACGGTGCGGTCGAGCTCTTCATTCGCATCGGCGAGGCCGGCGAGGTCGCGCTCTTCAATGATCGCCGTGGCGAAGCGCGGCTCGGCTAAAATCATAACGCCGGCCGCCGATTGCATGAGATGGGCGCAGGTGCGCGACCCGACGATCAGAAAGAAGGCGTCCTGGATCTTGCGATGCAGCCAGACAATGCCCGTCAGACCGCAGAAAACCACCCGCTGCCCGCGTTCCC
>CAZQZC010000151.1:0-6929 GCA_964597685.1 uncultured Hyphomonadaceae bacterium
AGGCCGCGTCGAGCCCCGTGCGAGGTCCGCCTTTGAAACGAGCCATCCTTGAGCTCTCGGAGCCTGGATTAGCGCCGCCGGACTATAGCGGCGCGCGACCGATTGGACTCACCGCGCCGCTATAGGTCTTTGTTTTTAAGCGTTTCCGGACGGCGAACCGGTCTCCACTTCGCCTGGAAACGCTTTAATCGCGCAGGCATTGTAAGCGCTGAGCGGCGACGAGGCCGGCGCCATAGATTGGATCGGGACCGCGGGGGCCCAGGTCGCGGGTTTGAGCTTTCAGCTCGGCGGCGATGCGCCGCGGGTCGCGGAGACGCGTAAGCTCGGGATCGGCGGCGATGCGGGCCGTCACGAATGGAGCGGCGATCGACGTGCCGGTGATGAATTTCCCGTCGCCCAAGGCGTTGACATAAACATCGACGCCCGGCGCGGCGACGTCCACGTGCCCGCCCCGGATGGCTTGTTCGTAGATTAGACCGTCGCGGTCGACCGCTGTGACCGCAAGCACTTCGTCGAAGGCGGCTGGATAGCGCGGCGGCGCCCCCGCGCCGTCATTGCCGACGGCGGCGACGAGAATCATGCCGCTGCGCGCAGCCCCAGAGACGGCGCGGTCCAGTAATTTGTTATAGGGGCCGGCCAGACTGATGTTCACCACTTTCGCATCGGCGCGCTGAAGCCAGTCGAGAGACAGGATGATAGACGTAACGCTGGCGGCGGGCGCCGCGCTGTCGTCGACGACAGTCGCAACGTATAGGTTGGCGTCGGTCAACCGGCCCGGCCCCACCAATAGTTCCGCCACGGCCGTGCCGTGTTCGTCGGGCGGCGTTTCGGGGTCTCCGCCGCTGAAATCGCGCGTCATTAGACGCGTATTCGGCGCACGGGCGACGTTCGGGGAAACGCGGCCGTCTATCATTCCGATCTTGGCGTGGGCGGGACATCCCTCCAAAGGCCAGCCAATCATCATAGAGGCGTAGAACTTCGCCCCCTCCAAAGCCGTGTTTGAAGATTGCTCGGTGAAGGCGCCCTGCTGCAGGGTATAACGATGATCGACGCCAACCGTGGCGCGCGGCTCCAGGCCTTCAAGTTCGCGGATCGCTGCGGAACCGCTCAATCCTCGCGGCTTGTCGAGATCAAGCATGACCAGGCTCAATCCCGTGAGAATGCGCCGCTCGCGTAATCTGTATCCAAGGCGTTCCGCCTTGCCCAACAACGTGGCGGACGCATCGAGCGAGTTGAGCAAGACGATGATCTTGGTGTCGTCAACGACGTTGTCTTGCGCCTTATCAATCTGAATCTGAGGCGCAGGCTCTGGCGTGAACCCTTCGCATGCGCCGACGGCCAACGTGAAAGCCAAGGCGAGAGATTTGAACGAATGCATAGCGTTTTCGCTTTCTTGCCGTCTCGTCAGGCTTAGTCGGCCCCAGATCGTTTTCGGTTCAATCTGATTAAAAACGGCGACTTATCGCAAAGAACACCCGCCTGACATCCGCAGCGAATGTGTCAGCCTGATAATCGGCGAAAATGAAAGACAAACCGACCTGATCCAGTCGCGCGCTGACGCTGACATCGACCTCGCGCCCCAATCGCGCCTGATCCGCTTCAGCGCCGAACCAATGGGCGCGAACGGATGCTGCGACGCCGCGCAGCGGTCCAATGGCGCCGACACGCCAGCCAGCGGACACAGAATGGTCGACGATTCCGACATCCGGCGTCTCTAGAAAGACGTCGGCCTCGCCCTGGAACTTGTGCAAAGTGCCCAGCGGCGTCTGAAAGCCGATCGTCCCCGCTCCAAGGCTCTCAAACCGATAGCCCAAGAAGAAGTCGTCGACCTCGGCGGTGAGGGCGGCCGCCCAGTAATTTGCGGAATAGTCGACAGGATTTCCGGCAAAGTCGGTCTGCCTGGCGAAACTGGCCTCCCATTTCAACGCCGCGCGCTTCGACTGCCACCTTCCGTCCAAACGCGCGCCCGTTGTTTGCGACGAGGCGGTTTCGTCCGAGGCGTCTTCAGGTCCGGTTTCGAGATCAAAAGCGTAGTGGAAGCCCGTCAGCCGGCCAAACGGGATCTCGACGCTGGCGTTCGCAAAGTACGAGTCGCCCTCAAACCGATCGAGCTCGCCGCGGCCAAAAATCCTCTGGGTTTGTCGAACATAGCCCACGTCGAGGGCGAAAACGGAGCTTGGCGACCAGGACGCCGAGACAGCGTCGTAGGTCTGTTGGTTCTGGCGAAAGTCGACGGAGCCGAGAAATCGCTCATCGTCGAGGGAGAGGTTCTGACGCCCGATGATAATGCGAACGTCGTCAACGGGCTCAAAGCCGAGTTGGAACCGATTCAGCTCGACAATTGTGGGATCGGCGATGACCGGAAGCTCCGGCGGGGGCGACACGCCGTCGTCGAAATTGTCCACGAGCGCTCCGATGGCCTCGCCCTCTATGATGAGCCAGATACGGCGGGTGATCGGAACGTCGAGCCCCAGGCGCGCGCGCAAGGTGACTGCATCGGACGATTGGTCGAATGAAGCGTCGGAGGCGTGTTCGTAGCGCAGGCGCGCGTCCCCGAACAAACGAGGTTTGATCAATGTCTCGTCGGCAGCCGCTGGCCCAGGCGCCAATGTGACGCCGCCCAGCAGCACGCCAACCGCCGCGCTGTGAAACTTGCAGCGCGTTCGGCTGCAATTTATTCGCGGAGGCGGTAACGCTCGATCGAGACGATTACGCAATTTGTCGAACCCCGCCTCGCATATCGACACCCCACAGGAATGCGCCACGAATTTCGCAAAGAGTCTTTTTGAACCTTGCTCCACACCAGTCCGTCATAAGAGAAAGGCGAAGTCTCGGTTTGGCCGGACTGCGCCTGAGAGTGCGATTTTGAACGAGAGATCGATGTTGCGAGCAGATAAAGAGATAATTGCTCTGTTGCCGGAATATATCAACGGCGCCTTGAGCGAGGAAGACGCCGCAGAGGTTGAGCGCGCCGCGGCCTCCAATGAGGACATCGCCGCAGAGATCGATACGCTCCGCAACGTTGCATCTGCGCTGAAATCCGCGGCGCCCGATAATAATCCCGGCGAACTGGGATGGGCGCGCCTTTCGCGTGCGATCGAAGCCGAAGAGGCCGCCGCATCCCGAGACGCCTTTAAACGTGGAGGCGTCGAACCGGCGTGGCGCTATGCCGCCTTCGCGCTCGCCGCCATTGTCGTTGGCCAAACCGCATGGCTGGCCAGCAATACCGGCGCGGGAAGCGAACCTACGTATGGCCTTGCCTCGGAAACAACGGACGATTCGTTGTCGCTGCGGGCCATGTTTGTCGCTTCGGCGCCGCAAAGCGCTGTCGCCGACCTGTTGAAAGCTCAGGACGGACAGATCGTAGGCGGCCCCAGCGCTATCGGATTGTTTGAGATAAGATTTCCGTCGGAACAGGCGCGCGACGAGGCTGCGGCGGTGTTTCGCACGCGCACCGATGTCGTCTCGACCGTCCAAACAGACTAATTCATCAGCCAAGCGCGGCGCGCCTTAGGGGGTCTGCGACAAGCATCGCAGCAAAAGCGATTTTGCGTGCATGACGCGCGTCTTCACCGTGCCCAGCGGACAGTCTTCGATCTCAGCAATCTCCGCGTATGACAGGTCTTCGAAGAAGGCGAGATGGATCACCGAACGATGAGCGTCGCTTAACTTGCTAACGCAGGCGCGCACCCGTTCAGCGTCTTGCGAGGCGGAGACGATCTCGCGCGGGCCGGGGGCGTCGTCCTCGGACTCTGGAGGCGCGTCGGTGAGAATTGTACGACCGTGCTTTCGCGTCCAATCCACTGCTTTGTTTCGAGCAATGGCGTAGATCCAAGACTTCACCGATGATCGCCCGCCGAATGTGCCGGCCTTGCGCCAAACCTCGAGCATCGTCTCTTGCACGACGTCCGACGCCTCAAGGGGATTGGACAGCCAATTGAGAACGAATTGATAGATTCCGTCACCGTGGCGTTCGTAGATCGCACGCATTGCGGTGCGATCTCCGGACGAGATGCGTTGCAGCAACTCGTTTTCGGTAGCTCCTGCCATTTTCATCACGCTAAATCCAACACCCTTGCCGCCAACAAGGCGTTCGGTGTGGAGCCTGAAACGCTGATCGCGAGGCGTTGATCCATAAGACGCCAGAGACGCAAAGACGCCGCTTTCGCGGCGCTTTCAACAGAATCCATAGCCCAATAGTTCGGCGTTTTCGCTCAACAAGCAACAGGCTTCACTCTCACTCTAACGAATAGGATTACGATTTAGGAAGGGGACGCTCCCCGGGAGCGGAAGCAAACTCCCGGGGAGCTCCGGCAAGGAGCCTAGAGGCCGTCGCCCAAGTCCAACCCTGTGGTGAAAGGGACGGGACCAGGATCGAATTGGGCGTCGAACTCGACGTTTTCCAAGCCGGGTTCGGATTGTTGGGCGCCGACGACGAGGGTCGCCGAGGCGTCCTGGGCGAATTCGCGCAGTTCGAGCACGCCGGATCCATCGGCCAACTGGCCGTTCAAATCCGTTTCGTCGGCGTCGTTCAGCAATTGAACCGAGACTGAGCCGGCTCCCGCATCGCCCGCGCTGAGAAGCGGCGACAGCGTGGTCGAGACCTCGCCGACAAAATCGCCTTCGGAGAGATCGCCAGCCGCGACACCGGTCAGGGTCAAGCTGTCGCCGCCGCCGAAGTCGATCAGCGTGTTGCCAGACCCGTCGTCGACCGCGAGCGCGAGCGCCTCGGCGGCCGACAAACCTAGGCCAGAGACGTCGATCAAATCGTCGCCGATGGTGAAGTCGACAATAGCGTCCACTTCATCGCCGGTGGAAAATTCGAACGTGTCGGCGCCTTCGCCGCCAATCAGCGTGTCATCGCCGAGGCCGCCGATGAGCGTGTCGTCTCCGCCTTCGCCGTCGAGCGTGTCGTCGCCGCCCTGGCCGTTCAGGACGTTGACGCCCGAATTGCCGGAGATGTCGTCGCCGCCCGTGGTCGAACCGCTGACGTTCTCGATCGAGGTCACCGTATCGCCGACAGACGCCACCGCGTCGCCGTTCTCATCGAGGTCGATCGTCACTGCGCCGCCGGCCGAGAACAGGACCGTGTCTGTCCCCTCGCCGCCGTTCACGAAGTCCGCCCCGCCGAACGAGTGGAAGACGTCGTCGCCCGCGCCGCCGTCGAGAACATTGATCTCATTGTTGCCGAAGATGCGGTCGTCTTGAGCCGTCCCGATCACGTTCTCCACATCGATGACGACCGTTGCGCCCTCATCGAACGAATTGCTGCCGTCGACCAATTCTGCAGCGCCGATCTGGGTCTCTGGCCCAGGCGCCGGCGTGTTGGTGTCCAGATCGATATTGATGCCGACATCGCCGCCAATCCCGGAGAAGTCGACCGTGTCGACGCCCTCGCCGCCGTCCAGCACGATGTCCGCGCCATCCGTGACGAACGTATCGTCGCCGCCGCCACCCGTGAGGGTGTCAGCCCCGCCGTTTCCGGTCAGGACATTGTCGTTCGCATCGCCAGTGATCGTGTCGTCGCTTGCGCCGCCCACTACGTTCTCAAAGCCCGACAGGACATTGCTGCCCGCACCGCCAGTGGCCGCGAAGACGGCGTCCGCTTCGCCCGCCACAATCGCGGCGAAGTCTTCTTCGGACACTTGGTCGTTCAGATCGACCACGACGCTGGCCGGCGCGGCCGCGAACAAGACCGTGTCCGTGCCCGCGCCGCCAGACTGGAAGTCGTCTCCCGCGAAGCCGTGGATGATATCGTCGCCCGCGCCGCCTTCCAGCACGTTCACTTCGTTGTTGCCGAACAGGCCGTCATTGAAGTCGGTGCCGATTACGTTCTCGACGTCGATCACGTCGAGGCCTTCGATCACCGTGCCGCCGGCCGCCGGGGGCGCCGTCAGGATGCCGCCCTGCTGGCTCGGCGTGCCCGTCGCGCCGGCCGAGTTCACGTCGAGGTCGATGATGACACCCGTAAACGCGCCGCTCGTCGGGTTCGCCGCAGAGATCGTCGAGAAATCGATCGTGTCGATCCCGCCGTCGTCGGTGATCAGATCCGCCGCCTCATCCGCGAGGTCGATCTCGGCCCCGCCGAACACCGTGTCCGCCGCGTCGGAGATGATCACGTCGTTCCCGGTTCCGCCGATGAGCGTGTCCGCGCCGCCTTCGCCGTCGATCGTGTCGTCGCCGCCATTGCCGAACAGGACGTTGACGCCGGAGTTCCCGGAGATCTCATCGCCCCCCGTGGCCGATCCATTGATGTTCTCAAAGGCGAAGAGCTGGTCGCCGAAGCTCGACACGGCGTCGCCGTTCTCGTCGAGATCAACAATCACCCCGCCGCCCGCGGTGAAGAGCGCCGTATCGACACCCTCCCCGCCGTCGAGGAGGTCCGCACCGGCGAAGGAGTGGATCGCGTCGTCGCCGGCCCCGCCGAAGAGCTCATTGATCTCGTTGTTGCCGAGGATCAAATCGTCGCCCGACGTGCCGATCACGTTCTCAATGTCGACAAGGTCCGTCGTCGCATCGCCCACCGTCAGGAGGCCGTCTTGGGTCTCAGGCCCGGGCGTCGGCGTGTTCGTGTCCAAGTCGATCGTGACACCCGTCACCGTCTCGTCGATCACGATGCCCGACAAGTCGGCCGTGTCGACGCCCTCGCCGCCGTCCAGCACGATGTCCGCGCCATCCGTGACAAACGTATCGTCGCCGCCGCCGCCCGTGAGGGTGTCCGCCCCGCCGTTTCCGGTCAGGACGTTGTCGCCCGCATCGCCCGTGATCACGTCGTCGCCGGAGCCGCCGACCACGTTCTCAAAACCCGAGAGGACGTTATTGCCTGCGCCGCCGGTGGCCGCGAAGGTTGCTTCCAGATCACCTGCGATAATCGCCGCGAAGTCCTCTTCTGAGACCTGGTCGTTCAAGTCCACGATCACCGGAGCAAT
>CAZQZC010000152.1:0-6900 GCA_964597685.1 uncultured Hyphomonadaceae bacterium
GAGGCCGTCAGCCGACTCAAATTCAGATGAAAGGGCTCTAGCACAGCAATCATCAAAACACCGTATGAGATTGTATTTGCGACATTGTTCATGCGCCCGTTTGCGGGTGTTGGTCTTGCAGCCGAGCATAAGCGAATTGGCGAGGTCTCGTTTTGCGCCCTCGCCGTCAGCCCAGTCCAAGGGCCGTTTGAACCGTTTTCGTCCAACCCGCGTGCACCGCGCCGTCGGCCTCGATGACTGGGCGCTTGATCAGGGTCGGGTGCGCCTGCATCAGGGCGGCGGCCTTGGCGGCGTCGACGCCCTCTTTCTCCGCCGCGTCGAGCCCGCGCCAGGTGGTCGAGCGGGTGTTCAGCAAGGGCTCCCAGCCGACGGCCGCGATCCACGCCTGGATCTTTTCGGGCGTCGCGCCGTCGGCGCGGACATCGTGAAAGCGGACCTGACGGCCAGCCGCCTCCAGCGCCTTCAACGCTTTACGGCATGTGTCGCAGGTCTTCAGGCCGTAAAGGACGAAGCTCATGGCTGGGCGGCGGTTTCAGGGCTGACGAAGCCCTCCGTGATGCTCACGCCATCCGGGATCGGGCGAGGCGTCGATGCGACGGCGACGCTCTGCTCGACCTCTTCGCCCGGCCCGCCCTCGCGACGTTCGTAAGAGGTCACAAGGGAGCTGTAAGGCGGCACGAACTCCCACCCCCCGTCGGCGGTCACTTGCTTGATCTCGAAATGCAGGTGGAACGTCGTCGGCGTGCCGCCGAAATCCTTGGACACATAGCCGATCGTTTGTCCGGCGCTGACCATATCGCCCAACTCCACCTCCAGCGCCTGCATATTCAGATGCAGATAGCGGTAGATCCGGCTGCCGGCGCGCACATTCACCGTATAGCGGCCGATGTTTGAGATCAGGCCGTCTTCGGCGGCCACCACTTCGTAGAGCTTGCGCTCAGCGGCCGGCGTGCGCCGCAGCTGCTCGCACCCCTGGGGCGTGCCGACGCGGATATCCTGGCCGAGGTGAACACGGCTGACCGGACAATAGGTCGTGTTGAAGTTCGAAGACCGCGTCTCGCAGAAATTGTCTCGCCAGGGATAAGAATAGTTCCGGGCGTCGCACTCGTCGCCGCCGCCGATGCCGCCGCCGAAATTCCAGACCTGGGATTGCGGGTAGGCGGGCGCGCTCTTGATCGGGAACACCATGTCCGGCGCGAAAACCGTCCGGTCCGGCGCCCCAGTGCCCGATCCGGCGAGCAAGGCGCCAGGTGCGAAATAGGAAAAGGTCGGGGCCGGCGGCGGCGCAGGTTCTGGCTCTGGCTCTGGCTCAGAGGGAGGCGGCGCTGGCGCCGGATCGGTGTCCTCAACCGGGGTTGGATCGGGCTCCGTCTCGTCCGGCGCCGGCATGGGAAAGGGTTCAGGCGCTTCGTCGCCGCCCTGGGCGTCGTCGCTTGCATCGCCGGGAGCCTGATCGCCGGGATCTTCTTGCGGCGACGGCGTCGGCGCTGCGTCAGGCTTGGCGTCGTTTGGGTGCTCGCGGCCCGGGATACGCACCGCGTCGCAGGCCCCGATACCCAGTGCGACCGCAAGCGCGGCGCTCCCCCAATAGCGTTTCATCAGCGCGTCCTCGCGACAACCAGGCCTTCTGCGACCGAAAGCGCTTCGGCCTCGTCAATGCAAGTGCCCGTCTCGGCGTCGATTTCATTGCACTCGAATTCGATCAGATAGTCCGCGCCGTAACGCGATAGAGCCACCTGCGCGCCAGCGGCCGTCGCCGTGAACCGGGGCGCGTCGTCGCGTTCGCCCCGCGGCTTGCCTTCGACGAGCTCGACCTCGCTCGTCCCGTTCAAGACGATGTCGTATCGGGCGCCCGGATAGGATGCGAAGTAGCCGTCAGGCAATTCCCGGATCATTGGGCCGCGGGTGGCCGACTGGGGAATCACGATCCCGCTCGGCAGCAAGACCGGCACCTTCGGCGGCGCGCCGGCGGCGGACTGGATCGTCACGTCGCCGGCCTCGCGATCGGTCCGGGATGCAAAGTCAGCCCGGGCGGCGGACCAATCGATCTCGCTGTCGACGACCTCGACCTCGGGCTGCGCTGGAGCCGCCGGCGATGGAGACGCCGTCGCAGCTTCAGGCTCGGTCGGCCCTGTGTCCGCGTCGTTCAGGAGGCCGTCGCAGCCAGCCACGACCATTGCCGCTGCGATCAAAATTCGCCATGTCATTCAGAGCCTCCTTCAGGGCGCGCCTGATAATCCGGATCCGCGTATCGTACACTGTCGACCCCCTGCAGCCGGTCGCGAAACGCCTTGACCGCCGACGGCGACGCATCGACGGAGTCTTCGCAATCTTCGCACCGCAAGATCAGCTCGCCCGAATAAGAGACGTCGGTAAGCGACATGCAGGCGAAATCAGGATTGTCCGCCGCCCAATCTTGAAAGGCGCGTTTGGCGGCGTCCGCGTCCCGACGGAAAACACGCGCCAAATCGTCCAAAATCGGGTCGCCCTTCAAGCGAACGATAAAGTGCGCGCCGCGGGGCGGGGCCGCTTTCGCTCCAAGCGGCGGTATGGCGGGCAGCGTCGGCGCGCTTTGTATTGACACGCGCGGCGCGGATTGGGGGCGATATTGGGCTTCGGGCTCGCCTGCGGGCGGCGCGTCAGTGTCCGGACTGGACGGCGCGTCAAGCGCGGCCTCCGCTTTTAGCGGACGCGTCTCCTCTCGCCCCACGTCGGAAGACGCAACCAAGGCGAGCCCGCCGGCGGCGGTGATCATGACCACAAGACCGGCCAGACCTAAGGGCCCGCCAAGGTGCGGCGAAGACAGTGGATTTTGCGCCATCGCCGCCTCCTCGCGGTCAAACCGGTCACTCAGCGAGGTTTGCGAGATTCAGGAGCCCGCCGCAAGGCAACGCACACATCGTCTCGTCCCCCTCGATGGGCGTTCCGCCCGACGCTACGTCGCTGCACGGCCGCGCGCATTGCGCAGCATCTCGCCGATCCAGCGATCCGAGCAGCGTTGCGCGAAGCTCCGGCCCGGTCAATGCCGGGTCTGCGGACTTGATAAGCGCCAAGGCGGCCGACACGTGGGGCGCCGACATGGACGTGCCTTGCTCGTAGGCGTAATAGCACGACGCGATCGGCTCATTGGACAACGGGTCGAGACAATTGTCGGCGAGCTTGGTCGACAGGACGCCGTCCGGCCGGCCGTCCCCATTGTCGTCACGGCTCAGATCGCCGCCAGGCGCCAGCACGTCCACCTCGTCGCCGAAGTTCGAATAGGGCGCCAAATGGCCGCGAAGGTCGCCGGCCGCCGCCGTGATGACATTGTTGCATCCGCCGGGCGCGTAGAAGCGCGTCGACACTTGCGCATTGCCGGCCGCCGAGACGACGACGACGCCCCGCTCGGTTACGGAATCAATCGCATCCTGGAGCGAGGCCGGGCAGAATTCGAACAGGCCGATGGAGAGGTTGATGATGTCGGCTGGGTTTTCGTTCCAAACCTCGCGCCCCTCGTCGTCGATCGCTGGGATTAAGCCGCCCGCCCAACGGATCGCATCGTTGATGTCGGACAGGCGTCCGCCGCATTTCCCAAGCGCGCGCACCGGCACGATCTTCACCGCCCAAGCGCCGCCGGCGACCCCGGCTTCATTGTTCGTGGCCGCCGCGCCGATCGTCCCGGCGACATGGGTGCCGTGAAACGTGTCCTCCGCGAAGGGATCGTTCGGGTCGCACAGATCGCCGGGATCGTTCGGATCCGGATCGCGGCCGTCCCCGTCGTTTCCAACCTCCGGATCAGCGACCATGTCCCAGCCCGGCGCCACATTGGCCGACGTTGCGATGTCCGGGTGGTCCAATTGCAAACCGGTGTCGACAACCGCCACGACCACATTCGGCGACCCTTGATTGGAGCGCTGCGTCCAAAAGTCGACGAAGCCCGCCCCGCCGGGGGCCTCGCCCTCGCCGTCCCCATTGCTCTGAAAGTGCCATTGCAGCGACCAAAGCGGATCGTCAGGCGTTGTCGCGACCTCGCCAAATGTCGGAATTCGAGGACGGCGGGCGAATTGGTGGTCGAAGATGAAGTCCTTCTCCACGTATTCGAACTCTGAGGAGTCCCGCAGCGACTTGATCAAGCATTCCGTGGCCAGCACCGGATCCGAGCGCATCGTGTCCCGGCTGGGCGTATCGGGACATTCCCGCGGCACGTTTTCAGCCCAGGACCGCTCGCGCAGCTGAGCCAGACGGTCGCGCACTCGGCTTGGACGGCCCTGGGTGGGATCGACGCCGAGCTCCCAGAAATTGATGATCATTTGGCCGGAACGGGAGGCCTGCACCGTACCGTCGACGCCGAGCTTCTCCATCGTATCCAGCATTTTCGTCCGCGCGTCCGCCTGCACTTCGACCTTCCAGCCGTCGAGGGCTTCCCGACGCGCCAAGGCCTTCTCCCGCAGGTCGCGGAATGTCGGCGGCGACGGCGCGGCCGCCTCCAGGCCGCTTTCGTCGACTGACGCCTCCTCGGAGGCGGCCTCGTCTTGGCGGTCCACAATCGCCGGCGCCTGGACGGAGGGCAGCGACCGCGCCTCAAGGACCGCGAACTCCTTGGGCTTCGCAATGATCGACCCGACGACAAACCGACTGCTCGCCGGGACGACCGGCGCGTCCGTCGCCTCTTGGATGACGCCGGCGAGCGCCCTATCGGCCATGTCGACCCGGGCCATCATGGACCGGGGATCCGTCGGCGGCTTATCGCCTGTGACCTGATCAATCGCAGCCTCTATGAGGCCCCGGGCGTTATCGGCGCGTTCTTCTTGTCGGTCGCAAGCCGACACCAGCAAGAGAGACGACAGGAGCCCCCCCGCCGCCAGACGCCGCCGCATCCGATATCCACCCGCCATTCGCGCCTCCAAAGGACTTTTCCACAACCGCTTTGTGCGGTTACCCTAAGCGTGTGTCGCCGATATGGCGAGGCGCTCGTCTGGGATTGGCCCAGCTCCTGAAGTCTTTGTCGCCGGACGTTGCCGAATGCCCCGACCTCCCATTGTCATTTTGACCGGCGCGGGCGTTTCGGCCGAAAGCGGGCTCGGCACGTTTCGGGACCGCGACGGGATTTGGACCAAGTATCCTCTGGAAGACCTCGCCACGCCGGAGGGGTTCGAGCGGAATCCAGACTTCGTCCAAGGCTTCTATAACGACCGGCGCGCCCAATTGAAGACGGCCCAGGCGAATGCGGCTCACCACGCCCTCGCGCGTCTGGAGGCCGCCTGGGGCGACAAACCATTTCTCCTCGTTACGCAGAATGTGGACAATCTGCACGAACAGGCCGGCTCAGAGCGCGTCGCCCATATGCACGGCGAATTGGCCAAGGCGCTTTGCCGGGCTTGTGGCGCCTCTCTCCCATGGGATGGCGACATCGAGGCGGGATCAACCTGCACAGCCTGTGGTCGGACGGGCCTGTTGCGTCCAGACGTCGTCTGGTTCGGCGAGATCCCCTATCACATGGAGGCGATACAAAAGGCGCTCTTCCAATGCGACGTCTTCGTGTCCATTGGAACAAGCGGCGAGGTGTATCCCGCCGCAGGCTTCGTTCAGTTGGCCAAGCGCGCCGGCGCGCGCACGGTGGAGCTGAACCTCGAACCCTCTGAGAACGCCCATATGTTCGACGAGGCCCTCTACGGCCCGGCGAGCGAGGTGGCGCCGGACTGGGTGGCGCGTCAGCTGTCGGAGGGGTGATCCGGCGCCAGCGCCGCATCCATATCCGCGTCGGACCAGCCGAAATGGTGGCCCAGTTCGTGGATCAGCACATGGGCGACCAGTTCGCCGAGCGTCACGTCTTCCCGCGCGCACCACTCGTCCAGAATAGACCGCCGATAAAGCCAGACCTCGGGCCGGTTGAGGGTGGGATGCGTCACGCTGCCCTCTGTCAACGGGACGCCGACATACAGCCCTGATAATTCGAACGGATTGTCGATCCCAAGGCCCTTCAGAATGTCCTCGGCGGCGAAATCGGCTACGCGCACCAAGACGTCGGCGACCTTGGCGCGAAACGGATCTGGAAACGCGTCGAGCGCGGCGCGGGCGAGGCGCTCGATCTCATCGAGGGACGGCGCAGACGCATTATCCCATCCCGGGGCGGTCTTATCCATGTTGCATGCATCTCGTGAGGTGATCTCGAAGCGAGTTTCAGCAAATTCACCTCGCTTCGCAAACGCCCTCGACGGCGGCGATTGACGATCTTGGTCCGCTCAGCCACTCTGGAACAGAGTGCGAACGACAGAAATTGATGACCAACACGCCCCCCAACCTCGACGCGGCCGCCATCGCTCGCGGCGTCATCCGATTGTTCGGGGACCTCGGCTATGTCGGCGTGACAGAGCTAACCTTGGCCAATGGCCGCCGAGCCGATGTCGCCGGATTGAGCGCGAGCGGGGACGTCGCCATTGCTGAGGTTAAATCCTCCGTCGCCGATTTCCGCGCTGATGCGAAATGGCCGGATTACCTGCCCTTTTGCGACGTTTTCTATTTCGCCGTCGCCGAAGGTTTCCCCCTCGATCTCATCCCGGACGAGGCGGGATTGATCGTCGCCGACGGGTTCGGCGGCGCGGTCCTGCGCCCTCCGCCGGAGACACGGCTGGCGGCCGCGCGGCGCAAGGCGGTGACGCTGCGCTTCGCACGCCTGGCGGCCCAGCGCCTCATGCGTCTCGACGATGGAGCCCAGCCGCGATAGGCCAAGCCCATGAGCCACGCCTATCCCCTCGCAAAGGACGTCGCCGGAGCGATGTCGGGCGACGGCCCGCGCGCCCGGACCCGGCGGGACGCCGAGGGGCTGGCCGAAGACGGCGCAGTGATCGACAAGCTTGAAACCGAATGGCTGACCTTCGAGGGCGGCGACGCCGACACAGCCCTCGCCAAAGCCGAGGCCGG
>CAZQZC010000153.1:0-6806 GCA_964597685.1 uncultured Hyphomonadaceae bacterium
GCCCTTCCTCCCAAAGGCCGGCGCGCTGCAGGCTCGTCTCGACGATCTCGTCAAGCTCCGCCTGATTGCGGGCAAGCCCATGGATGCGCGGGCCGTAGGCGACATTGTCATAGATCGATTTCGGGAACGGGTTCGGCTTCTGAAAGACCATGCCAACTTGGGACCGGAGCAGCACGGGATCGACGTCGTCCGCATTGACGTCAACGCCCTCGATGAGAATTTCACCATCAACCCGCGCGGTCTCGGTCGTATCGTTCATGCGATTGATGCAGCGCAGGAACGTCGACTTGCCGCAGCCCGACGGGCCGATAAAGGCGGTCACCGACTGATCGGGAATGATCATCGAGATGTCGTTGATCGCCTGCTTTTCGCCGTAAAATACGTTGATGTGGCGGCAATCCACCTTCGTCCTCTGTTCGGTCGTCGTCTCAACCGGCGCAGCCGCGGTATCAGTCTGGTCCATTGATTACCACCTTCGTTCGAACCGGCGCCGCACAAAGACGGCCAGCGCGTTCATTAGCACCATGAAGACAAGAAGAATTATGATGGCGGCGGCCGTCGCCGGCTCCCAGGCGCGCTCGGCGCCCGTCGACCATTTGTAAATGAGCACCGGAAGCGTCGTCGCTTCATCCGTCGGCCCAGACGGCGCTTCGGCGACAAAGGCGACCATGCCGATCAGGAGCAGCGGCGCGGTCTCGCCGAGCGCGCGCGCCAGGCCGATGATCGAACCTGTCATGATGCCCGGCGCCGCAAGAGGCAGCACGTGATGAAAAACCGCCTGGGTCTTCGACGCCCCGACGCCGAGCGCCGCATCTCGGATCGATGGCGGCACGGCCTTCAGGGAAGCGCGTGCGGCGATAATGACCGTTGGCAACGTCATCAAGGCGAGCACCATCCCGCCAACCAAAGGCGCTGAGCGCGGAAGCCCGAAAAAATTCAGGAAGACCGCGGCGCCCAGCAAGCCGAACACGATGGAGGGGACCGCGGCGAGATTGTTGATGTTGACCTCGATAATCTCCGTCATCCGATTCTTTGGCGCGAATTCCTCGAGATAAACCGCCGCCATGATGCCCAGCGGAATCGCCAGCGCCGCCGTCACAAACATGGTCAGAAGCGAGCCGATCAGCGCGGCCAAGGTGCCGGCGATCTCTGGATAGGTGGAGTCGGCGTTGGAGAAGATCGCCGTGTTCAAACCGCTGAAGATCCGCCCCTCGGCCTGCAGCGCCAGCGTCCAAGCGATCTGTTGATCGGTGACATTCCGCTCCGCCTCCGGCGTGCGGAGCACCCGGGCTTGGAAATCAACGCCGGCGACATCGCGCGCACGCCCCGCCAACACGTCGGCGGTGATTTCGTCGCCGATCAGGCCGACGGCCTTAAGAATGACGGCGTCCGAACGTAGCAGGACCGACGCGTCGCCGTCAGAGAACAAGCCGTCGCCCGCGCTCCAGTTCGCCGCTTCGGCAATTGCCGCAATCCGTTGTTCCGACGCGCGCAGCACCACGCGGCCCTGGTCAATACGATCAGCTTCAGAAATCGTTCCGAGGCTGAACCGCGCTTCGTCGCCAACCATCCCTTTGAGGTAAAGATCAAGATCGTCGGCGAGCGCGATGTCGAAGGCTCTTGTCTGTCCGATAAGGTCCGGCGACCGCCCCACCTCTCGGGCGGCCGGAAGGACGGCGAGCCGGGTCACCAAGCCGAAGAGTGCGATGCGGTCGGCCGTGCGTTCGCCTGCTTCGGGGAAACGAGTCAGGAGGTCTTCGCGGACCAATTCGTAGAATCCTGCGACGTTCTCAGCGATGTCCTCGGGCGCGTCGCGCCCTTCCGGCGCGACGATGTCGGGATCAAGAACCAGATCAAACGACAATTTATGCTGGCTGAAGGCCGGAAGCGCCTGGCTCACGATGCTGATCATGAGGATCGCCAAAACAGACAACGCCGCGGCGATGGCGGCCTGGCCGTAAAATCGGAAGCGGCGCTCTGCGGCCTTGCGCTTGCGCAACCGCGCCTCCGCCGCCTCGTCGGCGAGCCGAACTGGTGTCACGGTATCAGTCATATTTCTCCCGATACCTTTGAACGACGCGGAGCGCGATCAGGTTGAAGACGAGCGTTACCAGGAAAAGAACGAAACCGAGCGCGAACGCCGACAGGGTCTTGGCGCTGTCAAACTCGCTGTCGCCCGTGAGAAGCGATACGATCTGAACAGTGATCGTCGTAATCTCCGCCGTTGGGTCGGCCGTGATCTGGGGGCGCAGGCCCGCCGCCATGGTCACAATCATGGTCTCGCCAATCGCCCGGGAGACGGCGAGCAAGAGCGCCGCGATCACACCGGGCAGAGCGGCCGGAAGAACGACCTGTTTCACGGTTTCAGAGCGCGTCGCGCCGAGGGCGTAGGCGCCGTCGCGCAGGCTTTGGGGCACAGCGTTGATTACGTCGTCGGACAGGGACGAAACAAACGGTATGATCATGACGCCCATGACGAGGCCCGCGGCCAGCGCGCTGGTTGGCGACGCCGCGAGGAACTCATCCGGGAGAAACGCCAGTCCATTCAGCCAGTTCGCCCATGCGCGCACCAGTGGAGCGAGCACGAGAACCGCGAAAAAGCCGTACACGACCGTCGGGATTCCGGCGAGGACCTCAAGCATTGGCTTGACCCACCCGCGCAGCCGCGGGCTGGCGTATTCAGATAGATATATCGCCGAAAACAAGCCGATCGGCGCCGCAACAGCCATGGCGATCAGCGAAATGGCGAACGTCCCGAAGAAAAGCGGAACCGCGCCGAAATCTGCGTTGGTCTGGGCGTTCCACTCCAGGCCGAACAGGAAATCCAAAACGGGAACCCGCTCAAAAAAGCGAAGGCTTTCGAACACGAGCGAGACCACGATCCCCGCCGTTGTGGCGATCGCAATCGCGGCGCTGAGAAACAGAAGACCCTGGACCCCTTGTTCAACGCGCTTGCGTGCGCGGAAATCGGTGTTGATGCGGCTGCGCGCCCATAAGAATCCCGCAAGCGCCACTCCTAGCGCCGCCAACAAAGTGATCGACTTCAAACTGCCGACCAGCTCGACAAAGCGGGAGACGATTGCGTCGAACAGGCGCTGGCCGGTTGGGTCGGCGCCTGCGGCGGCCGCAACACGGTCAATGTACTGGCCTATTGTCGCCGGCGCCATGCCAGAAAATCCGTCGGGCAATTCCCCGACGAGTAGAGATCGCGCCGTCGACTCTCCCAACAACGCGTACGCGGCGAGCACAAACGCAGCAGGTGCGACGGTCCACATGGCGACGAAGTAGCCATGGTAGTTCGGCTGAGAGTTCATGCGTTGGTTTGCGGCCGCCTCCAGGCGCATGCTTGTCGAGCGGCCAGCCAGAAACGCCAGCATGCCGAACACCGCCAGGCTCGCGAAAGAAAGCCAGCCGAAAGGGATCTCGAAAACCGTTTGCAACATAAACGAACCGCCCCGCGCTGATCGACGTCTTATGTCGCGTGTTTAACGATTGTGTGACACTTCAAAGGCTGTCCGCTCGGACTTTGCAGAAGGCAGCCACGCGCCGAAAGCCGTGCCATGCCCAATCCGGCTCTCGACGCTCAGCCCGCCCTGATGGCGCGCCATAATATGTTTGACGATCGCTAGGCCCAAACCCGTGCCGGGCACGGCGCCCCCGCGACTTTCATCCGCGCGATAAAAGCGCTCGCCGAGACGCGGCAAATGTCGGCTTTCAATACCCGGCCCTCGGTCTTCAATGCGCAGCCACGCGGCTCTACCGAACGCGCCCGGATTGCTTTGAATATTGATACGTCCGGCGTCCGTCCACCTTCGAGCGGATTCGGCGCGCGCAGCCGCCGGGCTTTCGGCCACGCCGGCCTCGATCGCGACAGACGATCCTGGCGCGGAATACTTAAGGGCGTTGTCAATCAAGTTGTGCGCAACCTGAACCAATTCGTCTCGGGCCCCGGTTACCGCGAGGTCGACAGCCTTCTCTTTGAACTCCAACGACACGCCGCGCTCGTCTGCGACCGGGCGCATGGCGTTGAGCGCGTCGAGCACGATCTCCTCCAGATCGACCAAGTCGCTCGGTGTCTGGTGCGCGCTCAGCTCTATGCGGGATAACGACAGCAAGTCTTGAATGAGCCGCTTCATTCGCTCCGTCTGGCTATACATTATGTCCAGAAACCGATCCCAGGTGTCTCGATCGTCTTTGGCCGGGCCGCGCATTGTCTCGATAAAGCCAGCGAGGGACGTTAGGGGCGTTCGAAGCTCGTGGCTCGCATTCGCGAGAAAATCAGCCCTGGCCCGCTCAGCGCGCCGAATGGCGCTGCGATCCTCCAAGACGACCAAAACGCCCCAAAACGGCGTGGGCAACGCGCGCGCCCTGACGATCCAAATCTGATCGGTATTGGCCGGGAGAGCAACTTCTACGGCTTGGGGGTCGTCGCCCTGACTTGCGGCTTCGATCGCCGAGAGCAGCTCAGGGCGCCTTATAACTGCGCTCGCCAGCGCTGCACGGCCTTCATTGATCTTGAATAATCGACGCGACTCGCTGTTGGCCGCGCTTACCCTTCCATCCACGCCGACATACAATGCAGGCTGCGGGAGCGCCTCGACGAGACCTCTCATGTCCAGACTGCGTTCGACGGCCTGATCGTCGTCTTCGAAGTCGTATCCAGCTTCAGGCGACGGCGTCGTGCCGACATAGAACGCTGTGGCGGCCACTCCGACAATCATGACCGCTGTCAACGCCTCGATCCAACCAAGGGCTCCAGACGCCGCCAGAATGCCGAAGACCGTCGAGGTTCCAGCCGTCAGCACGATGAAATCGCGCATGCGATCTGATCTCGTCGCTCTATGGCGACGGCGAATTCGATCCTGATCCGTCGGGCTCATTTAACGATCGTCGACGCCGTGATGGAGGAACACGTTAGCGTGCTTACACGGGATTGCTCTGGTCCGAAACGGCGCATTCCGCGTAGGACAAAACGGTAAGCGACGAAGTTTCCATGACAAGCGCGCAATGAATATCGAAATTCAATAATCTTTTGTTGACAGTCGAACAAGGCGGAACTAGGTGTGCGCAAATAAGTTGGTGAGGTGAATGGCTGCAATCAGCAGGGCGTCGATGCCGCCGCCCCGCGCGAGACGAACTTGTTGGCCGCCGAGTACATCACCCAAAATTTGCGCTGGCGCGCGCCGGAGGGGACGACATCCGGCTCAGCCTGCAGAAAGCGAGACGAAATGAGCAGGGTTCTACAAACGGCGCTAGCGATTGGGATTCCAATCGTGATCCTGGGCGGGCTGGGACTGGGCGGTGCGAGCGTCATCGGCGCTCTGAAACCCGCTCCCGAAGAGGCGACCGAACCGCCGAAAGCTCTTTCTGTGTTCGCTTCGCCGACGCGCCGGACGAATTTGCAGCTGGCGGTCGAGGCTCAAGGCGAAGTCCGCCCGTTTCGGGAGATCTCGGTCGCATCCCAGATCTCCGGTCGGATCGAGTATGTGTCGCCAGACTTCCTGGACGGAGGCTTCATCCGCCGGAATCAAGTCCTGGTGCGTCTGGAAAGCGCTGACTTCGAACTCGCAATCGTGCGCGCCCGGGCCGGCGTCGCAAGCGCCGAGCAGGCGCTGGCGCGGGAGCTGGCCGAGGGCGAGATCGCCCGCCAAGACTTGGCGGAAGAAGGCATCACCGACGCCAGCCCTCTAGCGATGCGGGAGCCGCAACTCGCGGAAGCCCGCGCCGCGCTGGACTCAGCGCGCGCCCAGCTCGCTGAAGCCGAACTTGCGCTAACCCGGACGCAAATACGCGCCCCGTTTGATGGACGCGTCCGCTCGAAGGCTGTGGACATCGGCCAATTTGTGACGCCAGGCCAATCCCTCGGGCAGGTTTTCGCAACCGACGTGGTTGAAGTTCCGCTCGCGATAGACGACGACGAGCTTGGCCGCGTCGGTCTGCCGATTGCGTTCGCCGAATCATCGGGCGATTTGGGGCCGGAGGTCGTTTTCACCGCAAATGTCGGCGGCGAACCGCGTACCTGGCGCGGGCGAATTGCACGCACTGCGGCCTCGGTGAACACCCAAACCCGCCTCATCAACATTTTTGGCGTGGTCGAAGATCCCTATGGCGACGGCGCTGACAACGGCGCGCCAATGGCTCCGGGCTTGTTCGTTTCCGCTTCTATCCAGGGCGCGCTGGTTGAAGATCTCGTCTGGGCGCCGAGGTCGGCCCTACGCGGCGACGATCGCCTGTTCATCGGCGACCCAGAGGAAAGCGTGTTGCGGATCCGTCAGGTCGACGTTGTCTATAGCGACGACAAGGGCGCCTATCTCAGAGGCGGCGCAGAGCCGGGCGAACTTGCCGTCGTCTCTCCGATCCAGGCGGCGTTCGACGGCATGCGGATCGAAATCCTTGAACGCGCCGAAGACGGCACAATCATACCCCGCAATGAAGATGGAGACGCCAATCTCGCTTCTCGAGAGACGAGCGCTGGCGGTCCTTCTGAAGGAGCTGTTCAATGAACGGTATCGTCGCTTGGTTCGCCCGCAACTCGGTCGCCGCCAACCTTCTTATGATTGTCGCCTTTGTTGGCGGCATCATTGGATACAACAGCATGGAACGGGAGATGTTTCCCACCGTGCCCGTCTCAGGCGCGTCGATCAGCGTGGTTTGGGAAGGCGCCTCGCCGCAGGAGGTCGAAGAGCAAATCGTCACGCGGATCGAAGAGGCCGTTGCAGATATCGACGGTCTTGATCGGATTAGGTCAATTGCGTCGGATGGCTCTGTCGTCGTCAACGTTCGAGGCAGCGACGATATCGACAAGT
>CAZQZC010000154.1:0-6575 GCA_964597685.1 uncultured Hyphomonadaceae bacterium
GCGGCGCTGACGCGCTTCGGGCTCGACGCGCCGCTGTCGGCGGGCGTCGGCGTGGGCGCCTTTCTCATCCTTGGACAGTTTCATTTATTTCTTAGCCAGGCCCGCACCGGCGCGTTGCGATCGCGCTTGGAGGCGATCGAGGCTGACCTAACCAAGGCAAACGACCGCCTCGACACCGTCGATACGCGAACGGAAGCGGTGGAAACCAGCTTGCGGCACGAATTGACCGAGCGTCGCGACGCACTCGTCGCGGAAATGAAACAGCTTGAAGCTTTGATCGCCCGGTTGAGCCGCAATTTCGAAGGCCGCTCGGCGGCGCCGGCGGCGCAATCGGCCAGCGGAGCGGACGGCGGCGGCCTCCAAGCCTCTCTGCAAGACGGCAAGGTCGACCTGTTGCTGCAGCCGATCGTCTCCCTGCCCCAGCGCCGGGTTGCATTTTACGAAGGCTTTCCGCGCCACCGCCAGAGGAATGGCGACGAGCTCTACGGCTCGTCTTTGCGCGCCTCGGCGAGCGCGGCTTCGCTAAGTTGCGCCTTGGATCACGTCACCGCCTATCGCAGCGTTCAAATCGTGCGGAAGCTCGCCGAGCGCGACAGGCGCGTCGGCGTGTTCTGCAATATCTCAACGGCGACGCTTCAGGACGAAGCTTTCTTTCCCGATTTCCTCGATTTCATGAGCGAGGCCCGCGACCTCTCAGGCGCGCTGATTTTCGAGATCGCCGCAGACGATTTCGAAATTCGATCCCGCCGCACCCGCGACTCCATGGACCGTCTGGCGGCGCTGGGATTTCGGTTCTCGCTGGACGAGTCGACCACGTTGGGCATGGACCTGCCGCGCCTTCAGGACGCCGGAGTCCGGTTTGTGAAGATCGCGGCTGAAAGCTTCCTTCAGCAGGCTGGCGATGAGGCCGGACCAAGGCCGATATCCGTCAATCGCCATAACGTCGCCGGGCGCGACGTAACAGCCACCTTCGCACGACACGGCGTCACGCTGATCGCAGATCGGGTCTCCGATGAGAAAAGCGGCGCCGCGCTCGTCGAGTATGATGTTCCCTTCGGCCAGGGCGGGTTATTTGGCGCGCCCCGCGCGATGAAGGCTTCGCTGACGGCTGAAACGGCGCCGCCGAAGGAATTCGTCGCACGTTTCAGCGCCGCGACCTGAAGATCCCGATTTCGGATTGACCGCACAGGCCCGCCGACCTAGCTCGCGCGCCATGTCCTCGCCCATGATTCTGCCTGGCTTATCCGACGTCGCCTCTTCGTATGACGCGATCCTCTGCGACGTCTGGGGCGTCATCCACAATGGACGGCGCGCCTTCTCCTCCGCCTGCGACGCGCTGGTCAGGTTTCGCGCCGGCGGCGGGCGGGTCGTTCTGATCACCAACGCCCCCGTTCCGAAGGCGCAAGTCTTGCGGTACTTCGCCCCTCTCGGCGTTCCGGACGAGGCCTTTGACGATTGCGTTTCCTCCGGCGACGCCAGTCGCGCCGAGCTTGAAAATTGGCGCGGGAAACGCGTCTGGAAACTCGGCGCAGACGAGGGATTTGAGCACGACAGATTCCTATACGAGGGGGTCGACCTTGCGTTCACATCCGGCCCGCACGACGCTGATCTCGTCTTATGCATCGGGTTGCGCGATCACGCCGACGAGCATCCTGAATCGTACCGGGAGGAATTGAGACCCGGCGCGGAGCGGCGCACGCCAATGCTGTGCGCCAACCCCGATATCCAGGTCCGGGTCGGCGATCGATTGGTCTGGTGCGCCGGAGCGCTCGCGCGGATCTACGAGGACATGGGCGGGCCGGTCGTCTATCCCGGCAAGCCGCACGACGCGATTTACACGGTTGCGCTTGCGAAACTGGAAGCGCTCGCCGGCTCGGTCGACCGGTCGCGCATCCTGGCAATTGGCGACGGTCCCGTCACCGACATCAAGGGTGCAAACGCTCAAGGGATCGACGCGCTGTACGTCGGCTCCGGGATCGGCGACCATCGCGGCGGGGCTTTCGCGACGGACGTCGCCAACTTGATGGCCGAGACGGGCGTCTCTGCGCGATATGCGATGCCTGAGCTATCTTGGTGAGGAATTGCTTTCGCTGCGTAAGGCGGTCTAAACCCGCCCAGTTTTCGTTTGAGGAGTCGGCGTATGTCCAAGCCTGAGGGCAAGTATTTCGAAGATCTCGAAATCGGAATGGCCCATGAGAGCCAACACGAGATCACAGAACCGGACATCGTCGCCTTCGCCGAGGTGTCGGGCGACCGCAATCCCCTCCACATGGACGAGGACTACGCCAAAACGACGCCGTTCGGGCAGCGCATCGCCCATGGCGCTCTGACGGCGAGCTATATTTCGGGAATCCTCGGGAACAATTTGCCGGGTCCAGGCGCGATCTTCACCGACCTCTCGATGCGGTTTCGACGGCCGGTGTTCATCGGCGACACCGTGATCGTGCGCGCCGAGGTGACGGAGAAGCAGGAGCGCGGCTTTCGAGTCACGCTGAAATGCACGTGCTCTGTGAATGGCAAGACCGTGATCTCCGGCGAGGCGAAAGTCGTGGCGCCGTCCCGCGCGGCCAGTTGAGGCTGGCGTGGCGATCTACGCCGGTTTCCGAGATCTGCCTGAGGCCGCGAAGGGCCATTGCGTCGCGCTGGGCAATTTCGACGGCCTTCATACTGGACACCGGGCGGTCATCAATGCGGCGAGAGAGGCGGGCGGCCCCCTTGGCGTGGCGACGTTCGAGCCCCCGCCGCGGGCGTTTTTCCGGCCCGACGATCCGCCGTTTCGCATTTTCCGACCGGAGCGCCGCAACGCCGCACTGCTGGCGGAAGGCGCCGACGCGGTCTTCGAGCTGCCGTTCAACGCCGATATGGCGGGTATGAGCGACGAGGATTTCGTTCGCCAGGTCTTGGTCGACGGGTTGGGCGCGCGCCATGTCGCCGTCGGGTTCGATTTTCGCTTCGGGCGTGGACGGATGGGCGATTCCGGTCGCCTCGCCTCGCTCGGCCGCGCCTTGGGCTTCGAAACGACGATCGTCGACAAGGTCGAAGCCCTGGGCGACAAGGCCTCCTCGACTGCGATCCGTCAGGCGCTTCGGGCCGGCGAACCGGAGAAGGCTGCGGAAATCCTGGGCGCCTGGTGGATCGCCGACGGGACAGTGGAACACGGCGAACAGCGCGGCCGCACGCTTGGCTATCCCACGGCCAACATCCACCTCGGCGACCTGATCCATCCGCGCCATGGCGTCTATGCTGTGCGAGCGCGCGTCGACGGGGGCGGCGCTTGGCATGACGGCGTCGCCAATTTCGGGCGCACGCCGACAACGGGCATCCGCGATCCTTTGCTAGAGACGTTCCTGTTCGACTTTGAGGGCGACCTCTACGGCAAGCGGATGGAGGTCGCGCTGGTTGGGTTCCTGCGGCCGGAGCTCAAATTCGAGTCCGTCGACGCCATGGTCGCGCACATGGCTGAGGATTGCGACGAGGCCACGCGAATGCTGGCGGCAGCCCCGCGCGCGGTGTAGTCTGCGCCCATGAACAAGTACGCCCCCGTCCCCGGGAAGCAGCGCCCGCTCACCTTCGACGATGTGTTGGCGCTGATCCAAGCCGGCCTCCTGGAGGAGGGCGGTCCGCATGAATTGATCGACGGGGCGCTCTACGAAATGCCAAGCGAAGGCGCCGACCACGCGGAACACAAGATCAGCCTGATTACAGATTTCATTCGGCGGCTGGATCCAGACGCTTATACGGTTGGACCCGACACCACGCTCAGGCTCTCAGACCTGAATGCGCCGGAACCCGATCTCTACGTCTTCGACGCCGGGATCCGCGTGGCCGATCTGACAGGGCCGGACGTGAAACTGGTCGTCGAGGTGTCGGTCACCCGATTGAAGAGCGACTTGACGGCCAAGCGCGATCTCTACGCCGACCATGGCGTGCAGGAATATTGGGTCGTCGATATTGAGGGCGCGCAGACCCACGTCTTCCGCAATCCCGTCGATGGCGTGTGGAGCGAAACCGCAATTTTCCCCTTCGACCGCCCCCTGTCGCCTGCAGCCATTCCGGACTTCGCGGTGACCATCGCAGAGCTTCCGCGTCTCAAGCGGTGACAGGCCCGGCCGCCTCTGATACGCGACGCCGTCATGTTGATCCTCTTCGGCATACGAATTAGCGGCCCGGCCGCGGCCTGACCTTTCTGCAGAAAAGGCGGCGCGCGCCGGGACATCGTGAATTCCGCCTGCTAGCTTCCCGATCAGATCGACGAGCCGATACGTCCATGCCCGACACACAAGCCCCCCGCGATTACCGCGAGACTCTATTCCTGCCGAAGACCGACTTCCCCATGCGCGCGGGCCTGCCGAAGCGCGAGCCGGACTGGATCAAGCGCTGGGACGAGATGAAGCTCTATGAGCGCCTGCGCGAGGCCGCCAAGGATCGCCCGCCCTTCATCCTGCATGACGGCCCGCCCTACGCCAACGGCCACATCCACCTCGGCACGGCGATGAACAAGATCGTCAAGGACGTCATCGTCCGCTCGCGCCAGATGACCGGCCGCGACGCGTCGTATCTGCCGGGCTGGGACTGCCACGGCCTGCCGATCGAATGGAAAGTCGAAGAGGCGTTCCGCGCCAAGGGCAAGGCGAAGGACGAGGTGGCGGCGGCGGACTTCCGTAAAGCCTGCCGCGACTACGCCGCCGAATGGGTGGAGGTCCAGGGCCGCGAGTTTCGCCGCCTGGGCGTCGAGGGCGAATGGGACGATCCATATCTGACCATGGCGTACGAGAGCGAGGCGGCTATTGTGCGCGAATTCCTCGACGTCGCCATGACGGGCCTCCTCACCCGCGGCGCCAAGCCCGTCATGTGGAGCCCGGTGGAGCGCACCGCACTCGCCGAGGCGGAGGTCGAGTATCAGGACCGCAAGGTTCCGGTGGTTTGGGTGAAGTTTCCGCTACACATGCATTCCGGCCGCCCGGATGAGGCTCCAAACGACGTCTCGTTCGTGATTTGGACCACCACGCCATGGACGATCCCAGCCAACCAGGCGATCGCTTACAACCCAGACATCAATTACAGCATCTACCAGGTTGAAGTCGTGGAAAGCGAAGAAGCGCTGGGCTTCAAACCCTATGCTGAGGTTGGCGAGCTCCTGATCGTCGCCGACGACTTGGTTGACAGCGTCATGGGTGCGGCGAAAGTAACCGGGTTCCGGCGACTGGAACCGGTCGAACTCAGCCCAGGAAACTGGTTTGCGAGACATCCACTCGCCGACCTAGACCCCTTCTGGTCCGAACCCCGCCCATTGCTGCCCGGCGACCACGTCACGGCCGACGCCGGCACGGGCTTCGTCCACACCGCGCCCGCCCATGGCGAAGACGACTTCAATGTCTGGCTGGCGAGCGGGCGGAAGACGCAGAACATCCGCCAGATCGTCGATGCAACCGGCTGCTACACGCCCGATGTCCCCCGCTTCGCCGGCCTCGATATCATTCGCACTTCCGGCAAGAAGCGCGGCCAGCCGGGCAAGGCGAACGACGAGGTGATCAAGGCGCTCGCCGAGAGCGGAAACCTGCTCGCGCGCGGCGTGACCAGCATCCGCGACGCCCATTCCTGGCGCTCGAAGGCGCCCGTGATCCGGCGCGCGACCCCGCAATGGTTCATCGCCATGGACAAGCCGGTTCGTGAAGGCGAGACCCTGCGCGAGCTGGCGCTCGCCGGAATCGACGCGACGGCGTTCACCCCGCCTGCGGGCCGCAACCGGCTGCGGTCGATGGTTGAGGACCGGCCCGATTGGCTCGTCTCGCGCCAGCGCAATTGGGGCGTGCCGCTGACCATCTTCGTCAACCAGGCCGGCGAACCGCATACAAGCGCCCTGGCTCCCGCGGCTGCAGAGGCTGTCAACGTCCGCATTCTGGACGCCATCGCCAGGGGCGGCGTCGAGGCCTGGTTCGCCACGCCGAAGGCGGCGCTGCTCGGCGAGGAGGCGGACGCCGAGGCGTGGGACAAGGTGACCGACGTGCTCGACGTCTGGTTCGATTCAGGCACGACCCACGCCTTCGCCTTGCGCGACCGCGGCGTGCTGGACAATGGGGCCGGCCAAGCCGACGTCTACATGGAAGGCTCCGACCAGCACCGGGGCTGGTTCCAATCCTCCCTGCTTGAAAGCTGCGCCACACGCGGGATCGCGCCTTACAAACACGTGGTAACCCACGGATTCATTGTCGATTCCGAGGGCAAGAAGATGTCAAAATCCCTCGGCAATACGGTCGAACCCCAACAGATCGCCGACCAATTCGGGATCGAGATCCTGCGCATCTGGACGGCCTCGTCGGACTTCACCGAGGATCTTCGCATCTCCGACGAGATCATCAGCCTCAACGTCGATTCCTATAAGCGCTTCCGGAACACGCTGCGCTATCTCCTTGGCGCGTTGGACGGGGTGACCGACGCGGAGCGTACACCGGTCGATGAGATGCCGGGGCTCGAACGCTGGGTTCTGCACCGCCTCTCCGAATTGGACGGATTGGTCCGCGAAGCCTATGAAACCTATGATTTCAAGCGCGCCATGGCGGCGGTGTTGATTTTCT
>CAZQZC010000155.1:0-6541 GCA_964597685.1 uncultured Hyphomonadaceae bacterium
TCCTCGCGCAGCAGATCGAGCGGATCGAGGGCGCGCCGCCGCGCGCCACCACGGGGTTGTTCCGGATGCCGATACAGCGCGTGTACAGCGCCAAGGGGCACGGCACCGTCGTCACGGGAAACCCGGTCTCGGCCTGCAGCGCGCGCAACAGCCGCGACGCGTCGGGCCCGGCATTGATCACGCCGCCGCCGGTGTAGAAAACCGGCCGGCGCGCCCGCTTCATCAGCTTGGCCGCCTCTGCAATCGCCGCCGGCTCCGGCTCCCAGGCCGGGCGATAGGCCGCCCGCTTTGCGCCGTCCGGCCCCTGATAGCGGCCCATGGCGAATTGCACGTCTTTGGGAATGTCGACCACAACCGGTCCCGGCCGCCCGGAGGTTGCAATGTGAAAGGCCTCGTGCAGGCAGCGGGCGAGGTCGTTCACATCGGTGACGAGGTAATTGTGCTTCGCGCAGCAGCGTGTGATGCCCACCGTATCGCATTCCTGGAATGCGTCTGTGCCGATCAGATGGGTGGGCACTTGGCCGGTGATCACCACCATGGGGATGGAATCCATCATCGCATCGGTGATCGGCGTCACCATATTCGTCGCCCCGGGACCTGATGTGACAAGCGCCACGCCGGGCCGGCCCGTGGAACGGGCGTAGCCTTCGGCCGCGTGGCCCGCGCCCTGTTCGTGGCGCGCCAGGATATGCTCCACCCCCGCCGCGCCGTGCAACGCGTCGTAGATCGGCAGGACCGCGCCGCCCGGATAGCCGAAGATGACGTCGACGCCCTGCTCGGCCAGAACCTGGAGGACGATCTCCGCGCCCGTCATCTCGGCGGGGGCGGTGCGGGCGATCATCGTGGCGTCCATAATCCTCTCTCCTCGAACGCGGCCAAAGAAAAAGGGGCCGACCGGGCCCCTTTCTGACACGCGCCTGCGACCCAAGCCTTAATCCGGCGGGCCGAGGCGCGTAATAACGAGTACGACGCAGCGTTTGCGCATGTCTGTTTCCAAAAAGCTTCTGTTTCCGGATAGCCGTTTCGCCACGATGGGTCAATCACGCTATAGCGGCCAAATTGTTGCTGACCGAACTCATATATCGTCCACACAGCTGGCTATCGGATCTTAAGTCGCCCCATCCACCTCCCGATACAGCGCGAGGACGACGCGCATCCGCATCTCCAGCTCCACCGCCGGGATGCGGGGCCAGAAGGGGAATTGTCGGGCGATCCAGGTAAATTGCCGCTTGGCGTAACGGCGCGTATCGCGCTTGGCCTGTTCCGCGGCGGCCTCGGCGCTCATCTCCCCGCGCAAAAAAGCCGCGAACCAGGGCATGCCGTGGGCCTTCATCGCTGGCAATTCGGGGTCGAGCCCCCGCGCGGCGAGCGCCTTCGCCTCCTCCATAGCGCCCTTTACCATCATGCCGTCGAAGCGTCGGTCGATACGCGCGTACAGCCGCGCCCTGGGCGGGGTCAGCGCAACGCCTAACCATTCGTCGCGCCTCAGAAGCGGCGGGTTCTTCTCTTTCTGGAACGACGTCAAAGTCTTGCCGGTGGCGAGCCAAACCTCGTAGGCGCGGGAGAGTCGCTGGCGATCGCCCGCGCCTATGGCGGCGGCCGCGTTGGGATCTACGGCGCCCAGGCGGGCGCGCAACTCCTCCACACCCTCCTGCTTTACGATGGCGCGCACATCGGTGCGCACCTCCTCCGGCACCGGCGGGATTTCGCTCAAGCCTTCGACCAAGGCGAGAAAATAGAGCCCGGTGCCGCCGACCAAGATGGCGGGTTTGCCGCGCCGCTCCAGATCGGCCAGCACCTTGCCAGCGGCGTCCAGCCATAGCCCGGTTGAAAACCGAACACCCGCGTCCACCTGGCCGAAGAGATGGTGCGGCGCGGCTGAAAGCTCGGCCTCGCTCGGGCGGGCTGTCAGAACCTGGAGATCCTTATAGACCTGCATGGAATCGGCGTTGACGACCTCGCCGCCCAAGCGCTCGGCGAGTGCGACGGCAAGCGCGGTCTTGCCGCTGGCCGTCGGACCGTGGATGAGGAGAGCCGGACGCATACCCAACGCCTAAACCGTCCCGGGGCGGAGGAAAAGCGGACCTGACGGAAAGGACCGACCAGACGATGAGCGAATGGACGCACGCAGCCGTAGCCGTCGCCAACGCGCCGGAGACACAGGCGCAATTGGCCGATCAACTGGCTGACGCCTTAGGAGACCTCGGCCTGACGTTTTCGCCCGCCAGGCGATTGGCCGACGGCGAGGCGTTGTCGGCGCAAGAGCGGCTCTTTTCGGCGCCGATCGGACAGGATTGGACGGCGCTGCGGGGGATAGGCGCCGTGCTATCCAACGCCGATGTCGGACTGACCCCCGTCGCGGAGCGGCGCAAAAAACTGCTCGTCTGCGACATGGATTCCACCATCATAGGCCAAGAATGCCTTGATGAATTGGCGGATTTTGCAGGCCTGAAGGCGGAAGTCGCCGCGATCACCGAGCGCGCCATGCGCGGCGAATTAGATTTCGAGGGTGCGCTGAAAACCCGGGTCGCTATGCTGCAAGGCCTTGAAACAGAAGCGATAAATCGCTGCTATGCGGAGCGGATCAGCTTGAATCCCGGCGCAACGGAGCTGGTCGCCACCATGCGGGCCAACGGCGCGCGCTGCCTGTTGGTCTCCGGCGGTTTCACGGCGTTCACAGGCCCCGTAGCCGCCGCCGCCGGGTTTGACGAACACCATTCCAACACCTTGATAATAGATGGAAATAACAGGCTGACGGGGGAGGTTGCCGAGCCGGTCCTGGGCCGCGAAGCCAAGCTCGAACGCTTGCTCAAAACGGCCAAAGGGCTGGGTCTTTCCGCCCCCGACGCCCTCGCGATTGGCGACGGCGCCAACGATCTGGCGATGATCGAAGCCGCCGGCCTTGGCCTCGCCTATCGCGCCAAACCGGTCGTCGCCCAGGCTGCAGACGCTGCGATACAGCAGACCGATCTCCGCACCGCTTTGTTTTTTCAGGGCTATTCGGGCGATGAAATCAGGACGTCGCCTCAAGATCGATTGACATGAACACGTCCCGGCCCTGGCGGTGAACGCGGATCAAGAGCGGCGTCGACGGCACGCGCTCCGCTGCTGCGATCGCATCACGCGCAGCCTGCGGGCTTATGACGGAGTCGAATCCCATCTCCAGAACTACATCGCCTTTCTGCAACACGCCAAAGGCCGGTCCGCGCGGCGAGACGGCCTGGACAAAGGCGCCCTCAATGTCGCTGGAAATGCCGTAGCGACGGCGATCCGCGTCGCCGATCCGCGCAAACTCGACCCCCAGCGCATTATCTCCGATCACGACGTCGGGCAAATTTGCCGGCTCCTCGGTTTCCTCGACATCGGATTCCAATTCGCCAAGCACGACATTGACCCGGCGCGCATCGCGTTCCCGCAGAAATTCTAGCGCCACAGACGCTCCGATGTCAGTCTCCGCGACGATACGCGACAAAGACCGCGTATCTTTGATTTCCTTGCCGTCAAAGGTGAGCAGGAGGTCGCCAACGCGCAGGCCTGCGGCGCGGGCCGGGCCATCGTCGACAACGTTGGTGACGATCACGCCCTTCCCGCTGTCAAGCCCATAGGACGCCGCGATCGCGTCGTCGACGCCTTGGACATTCACACCCAGCCAGCCGCGCCGGGGTCGACCGTATTCGATCAATTGATCGACGACCGAGTTCGCCAAGTTTGCCGGAATGGAAAACCCAATCCCGACCGATCCGCCCGTGGGGGAGATAATCGCCGTGTTCACACCGACCACCCGCCCATCGAGCGTGAACAGCGGGCCGCCGGAGTTTCCGCGATTAATGGCGGCGTCCGTTTGAATGAAGTCGTCGTAGCGGCCGGCGCGTATATCCCGGTCCAGAGCGGAGATGATTCCGGCGGAAACGGAACCGCGAAACCCGAATGGATTTCCGATCGCGATCACCCAATCGCCGACCTCCGCGACATCGCTGTCGGCAAATTCGACGAAGTGGAGCGGATCGCGCGCGTCGACCTTGAGAACGGCCAGATCGGTGTCTGGATCGCGCCCAACCAAGATCGCGCGCCGCGTCTTGCCGTCGGAGAACACCGCTTCGATCTCGTCCGCGCCCTCGATAACGTGATTGTTAGTGACGATCAGCCCGTCTTCAGAGATCACGAAGCCAGACCCTAGCGAGCCCTGCTGGCGGAAGCCGTCATCGTCGCGCCCGAAGAAGTCGTTAAACCGCTCCAGCGGCGATCCGTCCGGAAACTCAGGCAACCCGGTGGCGACAGTCTGACTTGTCGAGATGTTGACCACAGCGGGCATCAAGCGTTTTGCAAGAGTGGCGAAGCTTTCAGGCGCATCCTTCGCCGAAGCCCGCGGCGCGTCGGACAGCGACATGTCGGAGGCCTGCGCGAAGGCCGGAGCGGCCGCTATCGCTGCAAAGGCGGCTGACGTGAACAGGGCGCGCAAAGCGAACTTCATAGCCGAACTCCTAACATGCCTTAACAGACGAGATTATGGTGCGCTGTCTGAAGATCGCAACGCCAAGCGCTCAGCCAAGCTTCACGCACACATACACGATCGCGAGACCTATGGCGGCAGCCAGAAAACCCGCCTGGCGCAAATCAGCAGCAGGTAAACTGGAAGCCATGGACGCCAGACGCTTCATGAAGTCCGGCGCGCAGGCGTAGGCGAAGCCCTCAAGGGCGAGCGCTGCGCCTAAGCCTGCGAGGAGGATCAGCATTTCATTGTGCGATCTGACCCGCCTGGTTTTGGAACACGTCGCACAAATTCAAGTTTTCGGGCGATACGACGATTTGGGTCCCAGACTGGATCGATTTCTCGCACGCTATCAACGAACGATAAAACCGGAAAAAATCCGGATCGGCGTTGTACGCGGTCGCATAGATCTCGTTGCGCAGAGCGTCGCCTTCACCGCGAATGATCTCCGATTGCTCTCGCGCTTGCGCTTCGAGGACGGTCGCCTCCCGTTCGGCTCGTGCGCGGATCAGGCGCGCCTGCTCCTCGCCTTCCGCACGTTTACCCTGCGCCTCTTGGAGACGCGCCGTCCGCATGCGGTTGTAAACACCCTCGGAGATGTCGAGCGGAAGATCGGCGCGACGAATTCGAACATCGATCACATCGACGCCAGCGTCGGCGAGATTGGCGTTCACATTGTCCTGTATGCGGCTCATGAGAGACAAACGCTGGCCAGAAACGATTTCAGGCACGGGCACGTCGCCAAGCGCTTCGCGGATGGTCGATTCGGTAAAACGCTCAATCTGTGCGCCCGCCACCTGTTCTGTGCGGAGGCGTCGATAAAACCGCAAAGGATCGCTAATCCGCCACCGAACAAACGCGTCGACCACGAGCCGGCGTTGGTCCGACGCCTGCGCTTCGATGTCCGGAATGTCCCGGCCCAGGTTTTTCTTGTCCAGCAGCACGACCTGCTGAACGAACGGCGTCTTGAAGTAGAGGCCCGCTTCATTCGTATTCGTCTCGTTGCGCACTTGTCGCGGTTCGCCGAGTTGCAAAACAAGAGCCTGTTGATCCTGGCGGACCACATAGAACGAATTGAGCATGACGACCGCGACGACGATCGCGACGATTACGAATAATCCGCTGAAAACTCTCATGTCTATCGACCTCCAGCGCGGGCGCGCTCAGGATCCAGCGGCAGGTAAGGCACCGCGCCGGACTCACTGTCCAGAATAATCTTATCGGTGTCGCCGAGCACGCGTTCCATCGTCTCCAAGAACATCCGCTCCCGCGTGACGCGCGGCGCTTTGCGATATTCTTCGTAGATCTGTGTGAAGCGCGACGCTTCGCCTGTTGCGTCAGCGACGACCTGGTCGCGATAGGCCTCCGCCTGTTGAACCAGTCTCGACGCCGTACCACGGGCCTCTGGCACGATCTGGTTGGCGTAACGTGTCGCTTCGTTGATCGTCGCAGCCGCGTCTTGCTCCGCTTTGTTGACGTCGTTGAAGGCTTCGATCACCTGCACCGGCGGGTCGGACTTCGCCATTTGGACATCGATGATCTCGACACCCGCGCGATACTCATCGAGCAGCGCCTGGGCCTGGGTTTCCACCGCGGCCTCAACGGTGTCGCGAGCAGTTGTAATCAGCGGCGTTAGCTCCGTCTTGCCGACAACTTCGCGCATGACGCTTTCAGCAACCGAGCGCACGGTCGCTTCCGGGTCGCGGACATTGAGAACGAAATTCTGAGGTACATCGGTTTTCACTTTCCAGAACACCGAAAACTGGACATCGGCAATGTTTTCGTCGCCGGTCAGCATCAGGCTTTCGCTTTGCGTGTCGCCGATTCGTATTTGGTTTTGCTGCTCAACCCGGATGATTACATGGCTTTCGATGGGCGCGGGCAAGTGGACGTGAAAGCCTGGACCGAGATTGGCCTGCCAGCGCCCAAACCGAAAGATTGCAGCCTGCTCGCTGGCGTCAACGACAACAACGCCGGTGGACGCCCAAGCGAAGAGCGCGACGATCGCCGCGATCGCAAAGCCGGCAGGCCCGATCATTCTGCCGCCGCCCC
>CAZQZC010000156.1:0-6494 GCA_964597685.1 uncultured Hyphomonadaceae bacterium
GTCTCATCCTCGCCGACGCCGTCCTGGCGGAGGCGGGCCGCAGAGATCATCGTTGAGTCGAGGACGAATTGAGCCTCTTGTTTCGCTACGACGGCGCGCTGGAAATCGATGCCGAACCCGACCACCGCCATCAGGGGGATAAGCGCCAAGGCGAAGATCATCGCCGCGTTGCCGCCAGCATCGCCGCAAAGCGCGTTTAAGTTTCGACCGACTCTGATCATGTTGTTTTCGTAGAACGACATGGTCCCAATCTCGCCCAATGATTGGTTTTATTGCGAGATAGGTAGGCGGTTTTTGGTAATTATTGATTTACGCAAGACCTTATATTTCATTGAAATTGCTTTGAAATTTGGATCTCGTATTAGCGCCTTGAGCCGTCGCGCGAGGCGCTCTAGCGTCGCCCGATGGAGACGGCGGGAGGCCCTGATGATCCGATTTGCTGCAATGCTCTGGGCGTTCGCCGCACTCGCCGCCTGTTCGGCGCGCGAAGCAGAGGCTCCCCCGCCGCCCGTACAAGACCCAGCCACAAAGAGGGCGGTCTCCACGGGAACCTTGATCGGCTACACGGACGCTGAAACCAGCGCGCATGTCTGGCGTGCAGCGCCCTTCGCGGCGGCGCCAATCGGCGATCTGCGTTGGCGTGCGCCGCGGCCAGCCGAGCCGTGGGAAGGCGAACGCGCGGCCCTGGAGCCCGCCCCCTGGTGCCCGCAAATCATCGGCCCGCTCGATGGCGTCGACGAGGATCGCTACGGTGAACTCGCCGGACAGGAAGACTGCCTTTACGCCGACATTTATGCGCCCGCCATGGACGCGGACGAGGCGGCGGGCGCCGATCTGCCCGTCATGATGTGGATCCATGGCGGCTCCAACGTCTGGGGCCGGGCGGAGCAGTACAACGCCGGCGCGCTTGCTGAACGCCACAATGTCATCGTGGTGGTTGTCCAATATCGGCTGGGGCCATTGGGTTGGTTCGCCCATCCCGCCCTTGCCGACGACGGGGATCTGGACGCCGACGCCTCTCCCAATTTCGGCACATTGGATCAGATCGCAGCGCTGGAGTGGATCCGTGACGAGATTGGCGCCTTTGGCGGCGATCCCGATCGGGTGACCATATTCGGCGAGAGCGCCGGCGGACATAACGTCGCCGCTCTATTGTCCAGCCCCCTGGCGAGCGGGCTGTTTCATCGCGCCATTATCCAGAGCGGCAGCTTCGCCTCTATCGGATTGGACGACGCTCAATCGGGCGACCGGCCGGATTCGGGCAAAGCGATCGCCGACGCGCTGAACGCGAGCACGGGCGACGCCCTTCGCGCGGTTCCGGTTGAGGCGGTCTACGCCGCCTATGACACGACCCGCGGGGAATTCGACCCGCCGCGCATCATCGAAGACGGGATTGTTCTACCCGCCGGAGGCGTTGAAGAGGCCTTCGACAGCGCCGACACGTTCAACGCCGTACCGATTATCACCGGCACGAACCGGGACGAGATGAAGCTTTTCAACATCCTCAACCCAGAGCTCTCGCGCCTCTCCTGGGGCGTTATCCCGCAATGGCGCGACAAGGTGCTCTATTCGGCGATGTCGGACTATCCGAGCCGGATGTGGCGGGTGCGCGCCGTCGATGACCAAGCGACGTCCATGACAGCTGGCGGACACGACGCCGTCTGGGCCTACCGCTTCGATTGGGACGAAGCCGGCCGGGTCTGGTTTTCGGATTTCGCCAAATTGCTCGGCGCCGCCCACTCGATCGAGATCCCCTTTGTGTTTGGCCGATTCCAATTCCTGGGCGAGGCGGACCGCTGGGTGTTCACGGCGAAGAACGAGGCGGGCCGCATCGCCTTGTCGGATGCGATGATGAGCTATTGGGCGAACTTCGCCCATACGGGCGAACCCGGCCGGGGCGTGGACGGCGACTTGCCGCTCTGGTCGCCTTGGCCCGCCGATGCGTCTGGCGAGACGCTCATGATCTTCGACAGCCCGGCCGGCGGCGGCGTTCGCATGGAGGCGGATGTCGAGACGGCGCGCGAGGTGGCAGACGACGTGCTCGCCGATACGCGCCTGGAGAAGAAGGGATACACGTGTCGCGTCTACACGGCGACCGCCGCCTGGAGCCCAGACCTTGACGCGACGAGGGTCGACGCCTGCCCTTGATCGCGACCCGAAGCGGAACACGTAAGCAAAGCGACACGCGTTTCTATTCAGGGGGTTTCGCCATGTCCTATGTCCTGATCCACAATCCCGGCTGCGGATCCTCGAAGAAGGGCCTCGAACTTCTAAAGGAATCGGGTGTCGAGCCGGAGATCCGCAAATACATGAACGCCTCGGATCGCCTTTCCGTCGACGAGCTGAAAGACATCGCAGCAAAAATGGGCGACGTCTCCCCGCGCGAGTTCATGCGGGAGAAAGACGCGGAGAAGGCGGGCCTTCCGGCGGACGCTTCCGACGATGAGGTGTTCGCCGCCATGGCGGACAACCCAAAGCTCATCCAACGTCCCATCGGTGTTAAAGGGGACAAAGCGGTGCTCGGCCGACCGAACGCCAGACTTCTAGAGATCGTCTGATCGATTGATCCATGCACGTCTTCTCGCCGTAAACACGGGGTGGACGCCGGAGGGTCGGGATAATGTCGCCTGAGCAACAGGAACAGAGCCAGATCGGAGCCATCGTGGGCTACGCGAAGGTTCTCGCCGGCGGATCCGACGATTCAGCCGCGCGCGTTTCGGCTCAAGACCAGGGCTGGCTCGATAGCGAGGGCAGACCAACCCAAGCGGGTCTCGACCTGCTCAAGGCGATCGCTGACCAAAAGGGAACGCGGACCGTCTTCCGCGGGGTGTGACGCCTCGCCTCAGTGATCGATGAAATTTCACCGACCGCGCTAGCGGCGAATTTATGATGCAATGCGATAGAAAGACGGGACAAAGGAGCCCGTCATGAGCCTCTGGCTGATCGCAGCGTTCGGATTCTTGGCGCTGTCGTTCCTATTGATGTTTGCCTGGCCCGTGGCCGTCTATGGACGCGAGGCGCTGGCCGACATGACAAAACGCGCTGAGGCGCGCCTGCTGGCTGGCGGGGTGGCGACGCTTGCAGCGAGCGCGCTTTTCACCCCCGTCTTCGTGGAAGCCTTGATTTCGAGCGGCGGACAGGCTCTGACCTTGGCCGAAGGATTTAACAACCTGTCTTGGGGCCTCTAAAACGGCGCAGCGGCGGGTCAGACCGAGGCGCGCCGCTCCATGAAATCCAATCCCGGCAATTTCTTCGAGGACTTTCGGTTCGGCCAGGAGCTCGTCCACGCCACGCCCTTGACGGCGAGCAACGCCGACGCCGTTATCTATCGCGCCCTGACGGGATCCCGCCACGCGCTCTACTCCGCTGAGACCTTTGCAACGGCCCAGGGCTTTTCCGGCCTGCCGCTAGACCCCCTGCTCGCGTTCCATGTCGTCTTTGGCAAAACCGTGCCGGATATCTCATTGAACGCGGTCGCCAATCTCGGTTACGCAGATGGACGGTTTTTGGCGCCCGTCTATCCGGGCGACACGCTGCGCGCGCGGTCTGAGGTGATCGGCCTCAAACAGAATTCCAATGGCAAGACCGGCGTTGTCTACGTTCGCACAACCGGGCTGAACCAACGCGATGAGCCGGTTCTGACCTATGTGCGCTGGGTCATGGTCAACAAACGCGACGTCGACGCGCCAGCGCCCGAAACGGTTCTGCCGGAGCTGCCGAAGGTCGTCGCCCCGGCGGATCTGCCGGTTCCGTCTTACTCCGCGGCGTCTTGGGACGACGCGCTGGCGGGCTCGCAGCATCGCTTTGAGGCGTATGACATCGGAGAGCGCATCGACCATGTCGACGGCATGACCGTGGAAGAGGCCGAGCACCAGATCGCGACCCGGCTGTATCAGAACACCGCTAAGGTCCATTTCGACGCCCACGCCCAGGAAGGCAGCCGCTTTGGCAAGCGTCTCATCTATGGCGGCGTCGTGATCTCCATCGCCCGGGCGCTGTCGTTCAATGGCCTTGGAAACGCCGCGCAAATGCTCGCGATCAACGCCGGGACCCACGCCGGGCCCCTTTTCGCCGGCGATACGGTCTACGCCTGGTCCGAAATCCTCGACAAAGCGGAGTTAACGCCGGAGACTGGAGCCTTGCGTCTGAGGCTGGTGGCGACAAAGAACCACCCATGCGCGGATCACCCCCACCGCGACGAGGACGGCAAATACCTGCCCATGGTGCTGCTCGACTTCGACTATTGGGCCGCCATCCCGAGGCGCGCTTGACCGGCTACGGCCCGCTGGACGGTCTCGCCAATACGGCGATCGCCCTGGCGATCATATTGTCGGCCATTGTCTCATTGGTGGGGACCTCCGCGCGCAAACGCGCCGTTATGGAAGGACGCGCCACAGCCCAAGACCTTGCCGAGCTTTCCGGCATCACCGATCCGCGCGATCTGCTCGACGCATTCGGACCGCCTGATATGGGGCGCGTTTGGCGCTCGACGACGATGGAGGAAGTCCGAAGCAAGACCACGCCGCTCGGTCATCTGATCAGCGGGGACCTGGTCGATTGGGCGTGCATCGCGGTCGCTGTCCTCTCCTTCGTTCTGAAGAGCCCCTTCATTGTTCTCGCACTTTGGGCCGCCGCAGCGGCGCAATTCGCTGCGTGGATTGCCGCCACGCGTCTGCCCCGCTAGGAGACCGCGGGGTCTGATAGGAACGGGGCGGATGGGCTCGGATACAGCGCGCAAACTGGTCGCCGAGGCGCTTGGCACATTGATTCTGGTTGGCGTTGTCGTCGGCTCCGGCATCATGGCCGACAGACTCACCAACGACACGGCCATCGCCTTGTGGGGCAACACGGCGGCCACCGGGGCGATCCTAGCGGTTCTGATCCTGATTTTCGGCCCCGTCTCGGGCGCGCATTTCAATCCGGCCGTCACGCTTTGCTTTCGATTGCGCGGTGATATCGGAACGGCGCTGTCCAGCGCTTATGTGGCCGCCCAGGTGTTTGGCGGGATCGCTGGCGCTTTGCTGGCGCATGCCATGTTCGGCCTCGACATTCTGCAAACGTCGCAAGAAGTCCGAACAGGCCCGGCCCAATGGCTGTCGGAAGGCGTGGCGACCTTCGCTTTGATCGCCGCCATCCTCGGCTGCGTTCGATTCAAGCCTGACGCCGTGCCTTACGCCGTCGGCCTGGTGATCACGGCGGGCTATTGGTGGACATCGTCAACGAGCTTCGCAAACCCGGCCGTCGCCATCAGCCGCACCTTTACGGACACGTTCTCCGGCATCAGGCCCGTGGACGCGCCAGCCTTCGTTGTGGCTCAGCTCGCAACAGCGGCGATTGCAACGCCTTTTCTGGGCTGGCTTTTCGGACGCGAAGACAAGGCCTAAATAGCGCCAATGAAGTTTTGGAAAATGAACGGCGCCGGCAATGCATTCGCTGTGTTCGATGCGCGCTCCACCCCGTTCGAGCCGACAATCGACTCGATTCGCGCCATCGCGTCTGAGATGAAGGCCGATCAGGTCATCGCCATCGAACGCGACGCGACCCGCGACGCCTTCATGCGGATCTGGAATTCAGACGGCGGCGAAGTGTCGGCCTGCGGCAACGCCACGCGCTGCGTCGCCGATCTCCTGTTCGAAGAATCCGGCAAAGATCAGGTTGTGATCCGCACAAACGCCGACTTGTTGAAAGCGCGCAAGGCGGACGGGGGCTCGTCACCGTGGACATGGGGTCCCCGCTTATGGGTTGGGTGGACATTCCGTTGTCGGAGGACATGGATGTCCGCGGCATTGATCTGAAGATCGGCCCGATCGACGATCCCGTTCTATCGCGTCCGGCCGTCGTCTCCATGGGCAATCCGCACGCGGTGTTCTTTGTCGACGATGTCGACGCGTATGACATCCCGGCCATAGGACCGCTTGTGGAGGGCCATCCGGTGTTTCCTGAAGGCGTGAATGCCGGCTTCGCACAGATCATCGACCGCGAGACCATCCGCCTGCGGGTGTGGGAGCGCGGCGCGGGTCTTACCAAGGCTTGCGGAACAGGCGCCTGCGCGGCGCTCGTCTGCGCCGCCCGCGCACGCAAGACCGAGCGGAAAGCCAAGGTGATCGTCGATGGCGGAGAGCTTGTGATCGATTGGCGCGAAGCCGACGACCATGTCCACATGACGGGGCCCGTAGAGCTCGAGTTTGAAGGACGGGTCGGGGGGTGACGACCCGCCTCGTCACCCTCGGCTGCCGCCTGAACACCTATGAATCGGAAGTCATGCGCCAGCACGCGGAAACCGCAGGCCTCTCCGATGCGGTCGTCGTCAATACCTGCGCGGTCACCGCCGAAGCTGTGCGCCAGGCGCGCCAGACCATTCGGCGTGCAAAGCGCGAGGCCCCAGAGGCAAAGATCATTGTCACCGGCTGCGCCGCCCAGATCGATCCGGCCATGTTCGCCGACATGCCAGAAGTCGATCGGGGCTTAGGCAACGCAAAAAAGATGAAGGCCGA
>CAZQZC010000157.1:0-6461 GCA_964597685.1 uncultured Hyphomonadaceae bacterium
GGAAGCGCCAAACCGGTCAAATAGCATTCGTTTTCGGCCAGCGCCGCGACATGGTAATCGCCGGGACGCACAATCCGGCTGAACCACTTTTGCCGCAAGAGCGCGGACGACTTCGAAGGTCATAGAGCTGTTTGCTGCGAATACCGACATCTACTTCGATAATGACCGTGTCTGAATTCAGCGGATAGCGGACCTCATTTAAGTAATGCACCAATGTCCGCGACTGCGACAAGGAGCTATCGCAGGTTCTTCAAAGCGCGTTCCGCGCCAACTTTCCGGTCGGCTTCGCGCGTGTAGCCGTGCAGCTGCTTGACCGTCGTGTGCCCGGTCACAGCCATTATGTCGTGATCTGACGCGCCACTGTTCGCCAGCCTCGTTGCGCCCGCCTTCCGTAACCCATGAACGCTGCAACGTCCCGGCAGGCCCGCCTCCTCGCACCATTTCTTGAAACGGTTGCCGAAGCCGTTGGACGTGAACGGTTTTCCGAAAGCCGTTTCCAGTAGCGTCATGCCCGATGCTGGCGTCTGATCGATGATGCTTTGCAATTCCGGGTGTATCCATATCTGCAGGCGAACCGGCTTGATGTTTCGGTTCTTGTGCTGCGTCAGGTGGAAGTAGCCATCCTTGATATGCTGCCTGCCGAGCTGGACCAGGTCCGCACGCCGCTGCGTGGTGAAGAGGCCAAGCGCGAGCGCGAGCCGTGCCTGCGTACCGATCGGATGGGACGCCTCGAACTGCGCAATTTCTTCCTCGGTCCAGCAATGGATACCTTTTGAGTGACGGTTGATGTTCTTCACGTCGGCAGCCGGGTTCCGGTCGTGAAGGTCATTCTCGATGGCAAAGCTGTAGAGCACGCGCACAGCCTTCACGAGATTGTCTGCCTCGGCCGGCGTGGACTGTTTCTCGTCTCGCCAGTTGCGCACATGGCGCGGCTCGAGAAGCGCAAAGGGCTTGTCGCCATCCCTCCGGCCCTTGGCGTCGACCCGCGCGCAGATGCGCTCAAGGAACCGTCGCCGGACTTTCTGCGTGCGCTGCGCAAGGCGCCTGAACTCCGGCGACTGGAAGTACTGGACACACAACCAGCGCAGGGATTTCGGTCGAATGGGTGCGACACCCGTCTTGGTCGCAGACTGCACCGCTCCGGCTTCAGCCGCCTTATAGGCTTCCAGAAATGCGGGCGACCCTATCGGCCCCGGCAGGCGGACCTTGAGCCGTCCCCGGCGTCGGTAGTAGATACGGACATTGCCATGACGGTCTGTGTCTTCAACGACGTATCTCAGCCGGATCTTCATGTCCGCTCACCCTCAGTCATCGAATGGATTGTGCTCGATCTCGTCGCCGCTCGGCAGTGCATCGATGGCGCTGTCGAGGGCGCGGACGTCCCAGGCCCTTCGCCGGTCTATTCTCTTGGGCTTAGGCATCCGCCCATCATCCACCAATTCGTCGAACTTGCTTGCCGACAATCCAACGTAGGCGGCCGATGCGCGCCTGTCGAGTAAACGAGGTGGGAGCTTGATCGGAAGGAAACTCGTGTCGGCCATTTCAGTCACTTCCGCTCATTGGACCGATATTCACGGCACAGCCCGACTCCCGCAATGGAGCCTATCCGAGCTTTTTGAGGGGTTCGGCGACAATTATCGACAAGGGACAGGAAGCCAGGTGCGACGGTGCACTCTGGTGAAATGCTACAGGCCAAAGATGACACACGAAGAAGAAATGAGATGGCGGGGCGCGGGTATGGCGCGGATTGCAAGATAAAAGGCCATAGCGCCAATCAAGCTCTAGTGCCCTGTCTGCACATCATTTTCGATGGCGCCATTCAGCAAACGGTAGCGCCGTGATTCCTTCAGTTTCCCAATACGACCGGGGGTTTTCTGCAGCGCTATTTCACGATTGGCGCCTTTCACCGCACAACTCGCTGCAGGCGTCGGCAGGCAGCAAAATCTAAAATGTCTGAAGCAAGTGCCATATGCGCCAGCTGGGTTGCTCAGGCTGGGGAGCTACGTGAGGATAGCTTCGTCTGCGCTATCGTTCCTACAGTGCCGGTGGCGCCGAAACCCTCCCCGGTCATGGGTCTTTGACCGCTGCGCGGCGCGCCTGAGGCGCGCCCTTGACCGGGCAGGGTTTCGGCAAAAAATCCAGACGTGGCCCAATTGGCATTTCATGCCACTGGGCCTGAAGGAAATGAGTGCTTTCCCGACTGCTGCCAGGGCACTTTCGATGCCGCCCTTCGCAGTGAAGATCGCAGGTCGTGCAGTCAGCAGACCTGCCGTTCTTGCTGCTCAGTTTAGCGCCGTTGCACGCGGCAATGCGCCAGCTGAAGTTGATCCGAGGGAGTACAGATTGGTGGCTCTGGTTCGCATGGAAAGCGCGAGGCGCCGCCAAGATGCCCGCCCCCCTAAAGCCTCAACAGCCAGGACCCGTGAAAGTGCCGACCATCAACGGATATTTGTCAGCGCATCCTGGACGATGTTGGGCTGCTTTTCTATGAGCGCCAGGAGCACACGCGCCGGTCCGTCCGGCTTGCGCCGCCCCTGCTCCCAGCCGCGCAAGGTGCCGACAGCGACGCCGATGCTGCGCGCAAACTCAGCCTGGGAGAGTCCCGCACGGGCGCGAATGGCCGCGACATCTGGCACCGGCACGTCGATCTGGTGAACCCGCGCGCCTGTATCCTGGCCTCTGGCGTGGGCGAGCGCATCCTCAAGGCCCTTCTTGATGCTTTGGTATGCGTCGCTCATGACGTGGCTCCATAGGTTTCTGCGATCAGGTCGCAAAGTTCGATCAGCTCGGCCTTCTCAGACCGCGAGATGTTCGCTTTCTCGTTCTTGGCAAACACCGTGAGCAAGAACAGCGGCATGTCAGGCGAACGGTAGAAATGGAGCACACGATAGCCGCCGCTCTTTCCGCCACCGCGCCTGGCGATGCGCACTTTCCGCAGACCTGCGCCAAGTGAGACGCCGGCCTCCGGATTCGCCGCCAGTAGGTTGATGACATCCATACGCTCTTCATCTGACATGCCCACCGCGCTTGCACGCTTGATGAACTCTGGCGTTTCTACGACCGTATTGTGCGCCATCCCGCCTTTCCCGCGTATGCGTCAATGACGCATAAGTCAATGACGCACTTCCGTACTCTAAGCAGACACTTCGATAGGGCGATTGGCAGTTTGTGAAAATGGTGTGTTCCACCGCGCCGGGATAACACTCAGACCGTGAAACCGGCCCAACTGCGGTGGGACACTTTTCCGGAAACCCCCAATAAACAGCGGAACAAAGAAGTGTCCCACTTCTCAATAAGTCATAGATTATCAATGGCTTCGGCACCCCGCCCCCGGGCACCATGAACCGACTTCCCTTGATAATCTCGCGACACGGCAACGCGTAGCGGGCGACTTTCGCTCCTGCCAAAAAGAAACGGCCGCAAGTCTTGCGGCCGCTCCAAATTAGTTCGCCTGTCCCAGTCTGCGCTTAGCGAGCGCCGCGGATGACCGGGTAGAATTGCGTGAAGACAAAGTCTGTTTCAGCGCTCGCGGCGTGGCAAGCATTGCAGGCTTCGTTTGGAAACGCTTCTGCGGTCTTGGCGTAGGGCTCCGGTTTGTGCCCAAAGCTGAAATAGGCCCAGCCGCCTGGCGCATCCGGAAAGCGCGCGGAATCCTTCACCGACAATTCGAGGCCGGCGAACTCGCCCTGCTGATAACCGACGCCGCTAACCTCGGCCGAGGAGCCGTTCTCGAAATTGCCCGCGGAGTTCTGGTAAACCCGGACCAATTCCTTGGCGACTTGAGTGCCCTCGGCCCACTGGCCCGTGCGTTGATAATGGTCGAACGCCGAAGGCTCCACGTAGACGTTGTGGAATTCCGGGAAGGGCGCTTCGCCGCCGTTCAGGCCATTCGGCGTGATCGGCGAGCCGACGAAAACCCATTCCCGCCAATTTCCCGGCTGCTCGACCTCGCCACTGGAGGTGAAGCCGGCTTCGGCGACGATCGCGGCGCGCCGCGCGGGCGCAGAGGCGGGCGCCGGGGTTGGAGCCGGCTCCGCTTGCGCACTGGCGGCGGGAGCGGGCTCCGGTGCGCTGGCGCCAAGGCCGCCATTACAGGCGGCCAGGGCGCCGGCGGACGCTGCGAGCGCGATGGTTTTGAGTGTTGACGTCATGTCCAGCCGCTCCTTACCGCGCGCCGCGGATGACCGGATAGAATTGTGTGAACACGAAGTCCGTTCCGGCGTTGGCCTCGTGGCACGCGTTACACGCTTCGTTTGGGAAAGCCTCAGCCGTTGTTTCATAGGGTTCCGCCTTGTGGCCAAAGCTGAAATAGGCCCAACCGCCCGGCGCATCGGGGAAGCGCGCGGAATCCTTCACGGACAATTCGAGACCAGCGAACTCGCCCTGCTGATAGCCGACGCCGCTGACTTCGGCCGAAGAGCCATTCTCAAAGTTGCCGGCCGGATTTTGGTAAACGCGCACCAATTCCTTGGCGACCTGCGTGCCTTCCGGCCACTCGCCCGTCGCTTGGTAGTGACGGAACGCCGACGGTTCGACATAGACGTTGTGGAATTCCGGGAACGGCGCTTCGCCGCCATTCAAGCCGTTCGGCGTGATCGGCGAACCGACGAAAACCCAGCGCCGCCACTCTGCGGGACGTTCGACCTTGCCCTCGCCGTTGAAATTGGCGGTGACGATGCCTTGCGCAGAGGCCGTCACGACCGGCGCGGCGATCAGAGACGCAGCGACGACCGCAGCGGCAGTAAGCTTCTTCAACAACATGGAATGTCCTTTCGAGCCATATCTGGGGGGCGTCGCTACATTGAATCACAGCACACGCGACGCTTTATCTACTATGATGGAGATCGACCAGTCTACAACCCAGCAAGAAATCGAAATCCTAAACATTACTGTGTGTTAGCCTATTTAGAGGTGTTAACAATCTCGTGAATGAGCCAGGGGCTTGCGGTTAAAATCCTAAAGCTGCTTTCACCGCCTCCAATGGGTAGAAGCTTACACGGCCGTCTGGCCCGCTCACGACCAACGCGCCGTCCTCCAGATCGGGTCCAAGATCGGCGTCAATCGCGGAGACGGCCATAATCTCATCGCTCGTCATGAAGACGCCGCGGCTTGAGCGGATTTCAGAGCCGGTCACGTCCAAGGGACCGAGGGCGGCGAACGCAGTGCGTTGCAAAGTTGTCGCGGCGATCGGCGACGGCGTCGATGTCTCGGTCGGTAATATCGAGGACCCGCCATGGCCGATTCCATACCGCGTTAGCGCGCCGCCGTCGTCGTCGTGACGATACCCGAGAATCGCAGACCCCGAGGCCGCCACCAATCTTGTTGGTTCTGAACGCCGCCAAATCTGATGCCCGGAGATTGAGTAGGCTGAGATGCTGTCGCCGTGGGCGAAGAACAGCAATCCAGATGGCGAGTACGCGATCGACATGATTGGCGCGCCGGCGTCAAAGGTCTTGACGGGGGGGCTCGCGTCTCCAGCGTCCTGGGCCGTGACCGGCGTCGCCATTCCTTGGCTCGCGGCGGGGGGCGCCAAGGCGGCGAGGACCGCAGCTGCAGCGATGTTGAACACCAGACGAGGAAACATATCGGACTCCCGTGAGTGTGTTGGTGTTGGGCGCCACAAGTTTGACGAGTGCGCCCGCTCGACGCAATGCCTCTTGTCTGAAGAAGACGCCATCCTGCTTATGGGTCGCCGACCGGCGAAGGACAACTTCTCGTGACATACTCCCAAGTCGGTGCCATCGCCCTTCGCAGCAAACTCAAGTCTTAAGAGCCAATACGTGGCGCGACGGTTTCGATGTTCAACTGCCCTGCCAGACCCGCTTCGCGATGTATCGCGATCTCGCGCCATGCATCGGAGGTGGACATGGCGACGAGGGCTGCGCGATTTGGATAAGACGCGATGGCGACTTCGTCCCATAGCTCTTCAACCTGGCCGAGGGCGAGAAATGTAACGTCCCCGACGAAGATCGCTTTTCCTCCAAATTTCGGCAGCAATTCAGCGACCGCACGGCCGTAGATCATATATGCGTCGCGGCCCGAAAGGTCCGACGAACGCCCGTCGCGGTATTCAGCCTTTTCTTTGAACTTTAGCAGGTTCACCATGAAAATCGGCCCGGACGGACCTGGCTCAGTCATGGCTTTCATCTGGTTTGGATCGCTCGGATAAACTTCGTTGACGACGTTCATAGCATTGCTCCCTTGCTTGGATTGTATTGGCATATCAAGTGCCAATAAACAATCTTGAGGTCCCTTGAAGATGACTGCGACTGCGGCCGCAATCGCCGCAGGCGAACGCATTTGACCTTCCCCGAAGCCACGGCGCACGATAGGCCCAACTGACGGCGGCATGGAGGCGGGTGATGAGATTTCAGCGGGAACTGATGTGCGCGGCGGCGCGCGTGATAGCGGCATGTTCACGCGGCGAGCCTGATTTCGCTGAGGACACGACTGATAATGAT
>CAZQZC010000158.1:0-6387 GCA_964597685.1 uncultured Hyphomonadaceae bacterium
ATCTAGCTTATTCGATAGCTGCCGACCATCTGAATCGCCGCCCGCAGTCTGGGCGGCGTTTTCGATTCCAGGCTTGATCACGCGCTGATTTGTGGGGGCCGTTCCCCCTGTTTGACGTAACCGCTCGCCGTGAGCCGAATGTCATGCGCTCATTCCCCGGCCGCAAAGACGCTGCGAAGTCTCAGGCAGTTGCTTCAAGACCCGGATGGAGCTGTTGCGCAGTCGTGTGGATTGCTTTGGGGCGGGCTGCGTTGCGCGTCTTTTCGCGATCATGCGTCCGCGGCCATGGATTACGGAAAATCCCTATTCCGCGGGCCGCACACGACGCTGGAAGCGCCGTGTGACGTTGCGGCGATGATAGATGATCAGGGTCAGCCCCACGACCAACGGCGCCGCCCAGAGCGCCGGCGTCAAAGCCGCCTCCGGCAAGAGCCGCACTGCGCCGAAGGCGAAGAACGCCGTGTAGACTGAAATCCCCGCGCCCACGAGCGCCTTGATGTGCTCCAGCAACCAATCGAGCGGCCCGCTCTCCGGTCCGTAGAGATACCACAGGTTCGTCGCCACCGTGGCGAATCCGATCGTGGAGATGCCGATCATCAGAGGCTGGCCGATGGCGAGCCCTCGGGCCGCGCAATTCGCGGCGGCGACGAGGAGGGCTGCCTGCAGGGCGAGGTTACGCCATTCCCGAGCCGCCTTCCGGTCGGTCCTGTGGCGCAAGCACATCTGGCCGTACCAGGCCAAATTCACCGTGAGGATCGCAAGGTAAAGCATCATCCAGCCGAAGATGGCTTCGATCAACGCCGCGTCGCCGAAATCGGGATGCTCCATGAGATGAGGGTGCGTGGCGGCAGGGGCCGACAAGGTGGTCAGGCTGATGCAGATCGCGAACCCGCCCGTCGTCAGCATCGAGTATAGGAAAACTCGTCCGCCGACGCGATGCGCCTGGCCGCCTTTCCGGCCCGCCACGGGGACCCAGAAGGCCACGAGCCCGACGGCCCCGGTCACGATGTGACAGGCGACGAAGAGATGAAACACGTCCAACACGGTCATGGGCAAAGTATTCCATACGAGCGTCCATGTGACTAGACTGGGCCAATTGTCTAATTCGAGAGACGCGATGTATTCTCCGCCCCGTCCGAAATCCCTGCCGGCGTTACCCGCGCTCGCCCGCGCGGCGTGGCGCGGCGATGGCGACTTGCTCAGTCTCCTGCCGGATTACGCATACAAGGTCCCGTTGGGTTTCATCGGCTATTCGCGGCGCCAAATCGTCATCGTCAACGATCCGGATCTTGTACGCGATATCATGACCGAACGCGCCGACGAGTTTCCCAAGAGCGACCTCATGGTCGGTGCATTGGCGCCGCTGGTCGGCGATTCGCTGTTCGTCTCCTCCGGCGATGTTTGGCGCCGCCAGCGCCGCCTGGTGGACCCAGCCTTCACTCATATGCGGGTGAGCCGAGCCTTCGACGCCATGCGCGCTGCAGTGGACGATTATGAGGCGCATTTGGCGAGGTTGGCGGCGAGCGGCGAAGCCTTCTCCCTCGATCTCGCCATGAGCCATCTGACCGCCGACATCATCTGCCGCACGGTCTTCTCAACGTCTCTTAAATCAGAGACGGCGCGGGAAGTCTTCGAGGACTTCCTGCACTTTGAACGCACCGTCGCCCATGTGGAAATCCGCCGCCTGATCTTCGACAAGGCCTGGGCGGAGACGCCTCACCGCGCCGACGTCTTGGCCGCATGCGCGCGAATCCGCACGCGCCTGGGTGAGTTGCTCGACACCCATCTCGCCCCTGGCGGCGAGGAATTGAACGACATTGCCTCGGCCGTGATCGCCGCGCGTGATCCGGACAATCCCGAGGACCGGTTCACCCGCGAGGAGCTGATCGACCAACTCGGCGTTTTCTTCCTGGCCGGTCACGAGACGACAGCCAGCGCGCTCACCTGGGCGTTCTACGTGCTCGCCGAGCGCCCCGAGGTCGCGGAACGTCAACGCGCCGAGGTGGCGGCGGCCTGCGGGCCGGCGGGGGAGGTGGGGTTCGAGGCGGCCAAGCGTCTCGTCTTTACCCGGAATGTCTTCAAGGAGGCGCTGCGCCTCTACCCGCCGATCACCTTCATCCCCCGCGTCGCCGCGCACGCTACTCGGGTCGGCCGCATTCGGCTTCGCCGCGGGGCCATGGTGATGATCGCGCCCTGGGCGATCCACCGCCATCACTCATACTGGCGCGACCCCGACCTCTTTGACCCGGACCGGTTCAGCCCGGAGCGTGAAGGCGAACTGACGCCAGGCGCCTATCTTCCCTACGGCCAGGGCCAGCGCATCTGCGTCGGCGCGGGCTTTGCGGGCGTCGAGAGCGCACTGATCCTCGCCCGGTTGGGCCGGCGGTTTGAGTTTCGCATCCAAAATCCCGCCGCTGTGCGCCCGGTCGCCCGCCTGACGACGCGGCCGAAGGACCAGATTATGTGCACCGTGCGGGACCGGTTCGCGGCGACGCGGGCGGCGGCGTGAAGGTGCTCTGAGGCGAACCTGCACTCTCGGCTGGCTCCGGCTGGCAAACCGCTCCCACGCCTGGCTTAGGCGAGCTCAAAGGGTCATTCCTTGCGGTCGCCGCGGCGGCGATATGTTCGAAACGGCCAGCCACTGGCAGGCCGATCAAAGAAAAGACCGTTGCTAAGATCTGCGCAGGTCGAGCGTGTAGGGTGTTCTGGGATCAACACGGCCCGGCTCAAGGCGCATTGCGCCAGGCGTGTGACCGAACGGGTGGAACCGCGCGAGGCGGCGACCTTCGGCTTCCAAGGCGTTGACGGGTCGCGTCTCGAAGTTTCGCCCGCCCGGATGGGCGGCGTAATAGGTGCAGCCGGCGAGCGCACGACCCGCGGCAGCGTCGACAAGGTCAAAAATCAAGGGATCATGCGGTGGTATGGTGGGGTGCAAGCAAGATGCCGGCAACCAGGAGCGAAAGCGTACGCCGCAGATGCGTTCGTCAGGGCGGATTCCAGGCTGTAGCGGCAGCGAACGCCCATTACAGGCGGCGGACAGTCCTGAAGCATCCCACTCGCCGATCACCTTCACTTGGAGGCGGTCAAGGGAGCTGTCGACGAACCGCGTCGTGCCGTCCGCTGCGCCCTCTTCGCCTAGGACGTGCCATGGCTCCAACGCCGTGCGCAGCTCCAAGGCGACGCCGTCATGTTCGATCCGCCCAGCGAGCGGAAATCGAAAATCGTATTGTGCACGGAACCATTCGGGATCGAGCGTCACCCCCAAACCGTCGGACACCTCGCCGAGCGCCTCGCAAAGGTCCGCCCAAAGCACATCAGGCAGCATGAAGCGATCGTGGAGGGCCATGCCCCAAGGTTTGAGGGACGCGCGATAGGGTGTTTTCCAAAACCAAGCGATCAAGGCGCGCAGCACCAATTGCTGGGCGAGGTTCATGCGCCAATGCGGCGGCATCTCAAATCCGCGAAACTCCACCAGACCGAGCCTGCCTGCAGGTCCGTCGGGCGAATAGAGTTTATCGATGCAGATCTCAGAGCGATGCGTGTTGCCCGTGACGTCGACCAGGAGGTGGCGCAGCACGCGGTCGACCAGCCAAGGTGGAAAATCCGTCGCCTCAGGTCCAGGCAGCTGATCGAGCGCGATCTCAAGTTCGTACAGCAGATCCGAGCGGGCTTCGTCGACCCGGGGAGCTTGGCTCGTCGGACCAATGAACAGACCTGAAAAGAAATAGCTGAGCGCCGGGTGGTTCTGCCAAAACCGTATGAGCGAGCCGAGTACGTCGGGGCGGCGCAGGAATGGACTGTCAGGGGCGCTCGCCCCGCCGACCGTAACGTGGGCGCCGCCGCCGGATCCGAGCGGCCTGCCGTCGAGCATGAATCCAGAGGCGTCGAGGCCGCAGGCGCGCGCCTCCTCATATATCGCCGCCGTCTTGTCTCGAAGGTGCGCCCAGTCGGGCGAGGGGTGGATGTTGACCTCGATCACCCCAGGGTCCGGGGTCACCTTGATCTCAGAAAAGCGCGGATCTCTCGGCGGCGGATATCCCTCAAGGCGAACAGGTTGGCCCATCGTTTCCGCCACGCCTTCAATCGCGGCAATGAGATCCACATAAGCCTCGGGTGACCCAGTCGGCGGCAGAAAGACGTTTAAGCGTCCCTCCCTCTGCTCCACGACGAGAGCCGTCCGGACGGGGGCCGACATCGTCTCAGCCGCTTCCTCGTCAGTTTCGGACATTTCGCAGGATTCCGGCCCCGGGACGCTGCGGCGTTGTCGTTTGATGGCGACATCGGGGAGAGGGGATCGCGGTGAAAACGGATCGACGTCCTGGATGAAGGGCGCCAGGGCGGGCGAGACATAGGGCAAGGACTTCATAGGGAGGCGGAAGCCCGCCGGACTGTCGCCGGGCGCCAGGCAGAGCTTTTCCCGGCGAGTTTGCCATATCTCCGACATCCAACGTATCACCCGTCCACCGACGCCGTCAGCCTGGGCGGGCTGGAGCGGCAAGACGAACGCTGCGGGCTGCGAGAGATTGGAGTCGAGAATGCGCGCGAGGCGGGTCCGCTCCTCTGGGTCGTCGAGCCGATCATCTCCAGGGGCGAGATTGTCGGGCAGTCTCGCTTCGTCAAGGACGTATTCGGCGGGATCCTCATAGACGGGCTGAACATATTTGGGCGACAGGTCGAGGGCGTCGGTAAGCGTTTCGGCGAGGAGCCTTGCCGCGTTCGGCGACGGCGCGCTCTCAAATGTCTCTTGGGCGATCAGGTCGGGATTGCGCCACAGCGGCGCGCCATCGTTTCTCCAAACGATCCCATAGGCCCACCGAGGCAAGGGTTCGCCGGGATACCATTTGCCCTGTCCATGGGTGAGCAGTCCGCCCGGCGCAAAACGACCGAGGAGCCGACGGGCCAATTTGTCGGCGTAGGCGCGCTTCGTCGGGCCGACAGCCGCGGTTGTCCATTCTTCTCCGTCACGGTCGGCGGCCGCGATGAAGGTCGGTTCGCCGCCCATGGTGAGACGGACGTCCATGCGCCGCAATTCATCCTCGACCGCCTGACCGGCTTGATCGACGGCGGCCCAATCGGTGTCTGCGAAGGGCGCCGTGATCCGCGCTGGCTCGCGGATGCGTTCGACCTTCATCTCGAAATTCAGATCGACTTCGCACGGCTCCAAACCGCCGGATATGGGCGCCGCCGATTGGGGCGCCGGCGTCGCTGCGAGCGGGATGTGGCCCTCGCCGGCGAACAGGCCTGATGTGGCGTCGAGGCCGATCCAGCCGGCGCCCGGAACAAAGGCCTCAGCCCAGGCGTGCAGGTCCGTGAAATCTTCGTCCGGCCCGGCGGGGCCGTCCAACGGTTTTTCGTCAGCGGCGAGCTGTATCAAGTAGCCCGAGACGAAGCGCGCGGCGACGCCGACATGGCGCAGCAAATTCACGAGAAGCCAAGCACTGTCGCGACAGGACCCTTTCGCCCGGGTCAACGATTCCTCCGGCGTTTGAACGCCAGGCTCCATACGTACGATGTAACCGATCTTGGCTTTAACCCGCTGGTTCAGCTCGACCAGAAAGTCGATCGTGCGGAGGTCGGTCCGCTGTCCGCGCTCCCACAGCGCTTTCGCCTCTTCGGCCGCCGCTTCGAAACGCGGACCGTCGGCGCTTGTCGCCAAATAGGGCGCGAGATCTTGCTTCAGTTCGGCGCTGTATAGGAATGGAGCGTGGAAGACGTCCTCGTCGAGGAAGAAATCGAATGGATTGATCGCGATCATGTCGACGACGACATCCACGTCGACGCTGAAATGGTCGGTCTTCTCCGGAAAGACGGCGCGCGCTTGATAGTTTCCAAACGGATCCTGCTGCCAATTCAGGAAATGACCCGCAGGCTTTATGACTTGGCTATAGGAGACGATTGGCGTGCGCGCATGGGGAGCGGGGCGCAGCCGGATGGTCTGAGGCCCTAACGTGACCTTTCGATCATAGGTGTAGTGCGTGCGGTGGGTGAGTGCGACTCTGATGGTCATGGTGCGACCATGTGCGCCCGCCTGTCGGGCGGCAAGGTCAAAAGCTACGAAATCGCCAAACTCGCGTGGACCTGCCCTGACTTTCTCGCTCTAGTGCACGCTGAGGAGGCGGCGCTATGTTCGACGAGATGGGCGATTTGGAAACTCCGCGCGCGCCCTACCGCGCGGTTGCGGATTGGCTTGCCGGATCTGAACTTGCGGAATTGAGACGAAAGAGCGCGGAAGCCGAGGCGCTGTTCAAGCGGATCGGGATCACCTTCGCCGTCTATGGGGAGGGTGGCGACCCCGAGCGGCTTATACCCTTTGATCTGGTGCCGCGGGTGATTTCGGCGACCGAATGGGAGCGTGTCGACCGTGGCGTGAAGCAAAGGGCGGATGGG
>CAZQZC010000159.1:0-6386 GCA_964597685.1 uncultured Hyphomonadaceae bacterium
GGTTCCGCTGACCGCGTATATGGGCCCGCTCGGGGCGTCGGGCATGACCGCCTATTTCGGCTTGATGGACATCGGCAAGCCCAAGGCGGGTGAAACGGTCGTCGTCTCGGCGGCCGCTGGCGCGGTGGGCTCCATGGTGGGCCAGATCGCCAAGATCCAGGGCTGCCGCGCCGTCGGTATCGCAGGCGGGCCGGAGAAATGCCGCTGGCTGACAGAGACCGCGGGCTTCGACGCTGCGATCGATTACAAGAATGAAGATGTGGGCGCCGCGCTCGACCGCCATTGCCCAGACGGGATCGATATCAGTTTCGAGAATGTCGGCGGACCGATCATGGACCAGGTCATCGCCCGGCTGAACGATTTCTCCCGCATGCCGCTTTGCGGGCTCATCTCAACCTACAACGCGACCGAGCCTGTGCCAGGCCCCTACAATTTCGCCAATCTCCTCATGCGGCGCACCCTGGTGAAGGGCTTCATCATCCTCGATTATCTCGACCGTTTCCCCGAGGGTCTGCAGGCCATGGCGGGATGGTTGATGGCGGGCAAGATCACGTTCGAGACCGACATCGTCGAGGGCCTGGAGAACGCGCCCGCCTCTCTGGAGCGGCTGTTCACCGGCAAGAACCTCGGCAAGCTGATCGTCCAAGTCAGCGAAGCGCCCTGATCGCCGATCACATTTGGGGCCGCCGCAACGCTGGCGGACCGCATTCATGCTAAGTTCCGGCGTTCGCAAGGATGCAGGGAGGGACGCATGCAACGCGAAATCGATCAGGCGACACTGGAACAGCTGGCCGGCAAGGCCATGGGCGATATCGCCGGCGCAATGGGCGTTTTGATGGCCTATCTGGGGGACCAGGCGGGCGTTTATCGCGCGCTTGAAGGGGCCGGTCCGAGCACGGCGAAGGCGCTCGCCGAACACCTCGGCATGAATGAGAAATACATCCATGAATGGCTCGCGGCGAACGCGGCGCTTGGCTATATCAACCATGACGCTGCGACGGGGGAATTCTCGCTGTCGCCGGAACAAGCGCTGATTTTCTGCCGCGAAGGCCACCCCGCCTGTATGCAGGGCTTCTTCATGTCGATCCTCAGCCAGATGGAGACGCACGACAAAGCGCTCGCCACGTTCAAGTCCGGCGAGGGACGGCCCTGGAGCGACCAATCGTCTTGCTGTTTTTGCGGGACCGACCGCTTCTTCCGTCCGGGCTACGAGGCGAATCTGCTGTCGAGCTGGATTCCCTCCCTAGACGGCGTGGAGGACAAACTGAAAGCCGGTGCGAAAGTGGCCGACATCGGTTGCGGCCACGGGTCGTCGACCGTGCTCATGGCGAAAGCGTTTCCGAACTCGACTTTTCACGGTTTTGACTTCCACGCGCCGTCAATCGAAAGAGCTCGCGCCAGGGCGGCGGAGCACGGCGTGACGAACGCCGAGTTCCACGTCGCCACTGCGCAGGGATTCCCCGGCGAGCATTATGATTTCGCCTGTATCTTCGATGCGCTGCACGACATGGGCGATCCCGTAGGCGCAGCCAAACACATCCGAGAGACGCTGAAGCCGGACGGCGCATTCATGCTCGTCGAACCGCTCGCCGGCGACAGCGTGGCTGAAAATCTCCATCCGCTCGGGGCGATCTATTACGCGTTCTCCACCACCGTCTGCACGCCCTGCTCGCTGTCGCAGCCCGTGGGTTTGGGGCTTGGGACCCAAGCGGGGCAGAAACGGCTGACCGAAGTGTTGAACCAGGGCGGGTTCGGCCAGGTCCGGCGGGCCGCGGAAACAGCCGCTAACATGGTGCTGGAGGCGCGAGCCTGATCAAACCGGGCGCGGGTTTCAGGCGCTTCTTAAGCAAAGACGGACCGCCGACGTCGCTTGAATCGCCATCGTTCCAGGAGGGGGCGTTCAGAGCTAGGCTTGAGCACGAATACGACGTGGGAGGACATTATGACGGAATCCGCGGCCGACCGGCCGGCAACGCCCTGGCATGTTTGGGCCGTCGGGATCGTAACGCTGTTGTGGAACGCTGTCGGGGCTTCGGATTACGTCATGACGCAGATCCGCTACGAGCCCTACATGTCGCAATTCACCGCAGAGCAGCTGGAGTTCTTTTACGGGTTTCCGGCTTGGGCAAACGGCGCCTGGGCTGTCGGCGTTTGGGGCGCGGTGGCCGGCAGTGTGTTGTTGCTTCTGCGATCGCGCTTCGCGCTCCACGCCTTTGTGGCGTCGTTCGCGGCGATGGTGCTGACGACCGTCCACAATTTTGGCCTAGCCGACGGATTAAAGATCACCGGCCCCGGCGCGCTCGCCTTCTCGGCCGTGATCTTTGTTATCGCTTTGGCGCTTGTCTTCTACACCAGAGCCATGGCCCGGGCGGGCGTCCTGCGATAATCCCGCAGCTCACCAAACGCCGCGGCGCGCGCCGTACCATAGATATTCCCAGATCGTCGGCGCGAAGTATTGCTTCGACGGCATGTCCGCCTCGACCGGCCGCAGATTTCCAGTCAGCGCGTCTTCCATGGCGCGCACAACGATCTGTTGGGAATTCGCCGCCAAGAGCCAGAGATAGGTGTGAAGATTGTCCCGTTTCGTGACGGGCACCCGGTTGGTGTAGAGCGTCGCCCCGGTGTCGACGCCCTCGTCGATTAAATGGACCGTCGCGCCAAAACGTTCTGGATCGCCTTTCGCCAAGGCGTAATAGCCGCCATTGATCCCGCGATAGGCCGGATTGACGCCCGAATGGTAGTTGATGAACGGCGCATCGATGGCGCGCAGCGTCTTGCGGCTCAGAATGCGGGTCGACACAACGAAGACGGCCTTCGGCCCGATCGCCCGCAAGAGGTCCTGGCACTTCTCGGAATTCACCGAGCTGACCTTGAGCCGCAATTGGTCAAGCTCGGGTTCGAACTTCAAATTATGGTCGTAGATAATCTCGGAGACGCGCGCCCTGGCCATGGGCTTGGTCAGCTTGGCGAGCGCCATGGCGCCGACCTGACCGGCCACCGTCAACGACCCGAGCATTTTGCGCCGCCGACGCCAGAAGACGGAGGACGGCTCCTCTTGCTCTTCGATCACGGGGAACTCGCCGAAACGCTCCCGCAAGGCGTTGATCATGATCCAGGAATGGGGGCCCCCGCTGGTCAAAACCGCAATGTCATTGGCTTTGTAATTCACCATTGGGGGATCGCTCCTTGCTGTCGCGGAGTCTTTGCAAAAACCATGCAAACCGAATTAGGACATCGCCTCGAGATTGACGTGCCTGCGCTGCGTGGTCGCCGAATTGGGCTGCTTTAACCGGCGTCATGTCAGACGGAACAGGAGACGCGCATGTGCGGGATCATCGGAGTGTTGGGCCGCGATGAGGCGGCGGGTCCGCGCCTATTGGAATCGCTGCGCAGGCTAGAGTATCGCGGTTATGACAGCGCGGGCGTCGCTGTGCTCGACGGTGGCGCGATTCAACGCACTCGGGCCGAAGGCAAGCTGGTCAATCTGTCGGCGGAGCTGACCCGGACGCCTCTGGCCGGAACCCTTGGCGTCGGACATACGCGTTGGGCGACCCATGGCGCGCCAACCGAAAAGAACGCGCACCCCCACCAGGCGGGCGGCGTGGCGCTGGTCCACAATGGCATTATCGAGAATTTCCAGGACCTGCGCGACGACCTCTCTCGCCAGGGCCGGACCTTTTCGTCCGACACCGATACGGAGGTTGTCGCCCACCTCATTGACGCCGAACGTGTCGCAGGTCGAGGCCCCAGAGAGGCTGTCTCTGCGATCCTGCCTCGGCTGCGTGGGGCCTTTGCGATCGCGGCGATCTTCGAGGGCGAGGATGATTTGATGATCGGCGCGCGCCGCGGTTCTCCTCTCGTGGTTGGGGTCGGCGACGGTGAGATGTTCCTGGGCTCCGATGCGCTCGCGATCGCCCCGTTCACCGACAAGGTCATCTATCTCGAAGAAGGCGATTGGTGCGTCCTGCGCAGGGCGGGTTTCGAGGTCTACGATGCAGACAACAGACCCGTGGAGCGGCCGATCGTGCAGGTGGCCGCCGACGCGTTCGACGTGGAAAAGGGCGAGTACGCCCACTTCATGCTGAAGGAGATCCACGAACAGCCCGACGCGCTCGCCCGGACGATCGGTCTTTACATCGATCCGCTCGCCGGAAAGACGCGGCTTCCCGATGGCGTTTCAATTGATTTTGGCGCCGTTGACGGGGTGAACCTCGTCGCCTGCGGCACGGCATTTTACGCAGGGATGGCGGCCGCATATTGGTTCGAACGCATCGCCGGCCTCGCCGCGCGCACGGATATCGCGTCGGAGTTTCGCTACCGAGATCCCGTTCTGAAGCCTGGCGGGCTGTCCCTCTTTACATCCCAGTCGGGCGAAACGGCGGATACGTTGGCGGCGCTTCGCCATTGTGCGGCGGCGGGCCAGATCACAGGGGGCGTCGTCAACGTGCCCACCTCCACAATCGCCCGCGAGGCCGACCGGGTCCTGCCGACGCGGGCGGGGCCGGAGATCGGCGTCGCCTCCACGAAGGCGTTCACGGCGCAACTCGCCGTCCTGGCGGCGCTCGCCATTCACGCGGGGCGCATCCGCGGACACATTTCCGCAGAGCAGGAAACGGCTTATGTGCGCAGCCTCTCAGCGTTGCCGGGCGTCGTCGCAGAGGCGCTGAAGCTGGAAGACAAGATCGTCGCGATCGCCAAGACGCTTGCGTCAGCCCGCGACGTCATCTTCCTCGGCCGGGGGGCGATGTATCCCATCGCGCTCGAAGGCGCGCTCAAGCTCAAGGAGATCAGCTACATCCACGCGGAAGGATATGCGTCCGGGGAGCTCAAGCATGGTCCTATTGCGCTGATCGATGAGAAGACCCCGGTCGTCTTTGTTGCGCCGATGGATCCCCTGTTCGAGAAATCCATCTCCAATCTCCAGGAGGTCGCCGCGCGCGACGGGCGCGTCATCCTCATCACCGACGAGGCGGGCGCGGAAGCGGCTGGAAACAAGCCGGCGGAGATCCTGACCATGCCGAGCGTCGATCCGCTGCTCGCGCCGATCGTCCAGGCGGTCGCGATGCAGCTGCTCGCCTACCATACCGGCGTCGCGAAGGGCGAAGACGTCGATCAGCCGCGCAACCTTGCAAAGGCGGTGACCGTGGAATGACCCGCGATCAGAACTGGAAATAGACGAAGGGCGCGGCCTCCAGCGGGTAAAGGGCGAGCGCGCAGCCGGCGACGACGCCAAGTCCGGCCCAGTAGACGCCCGGCAGGCGCAGCGCCGGCGCCTTCGCCAAGCGCTGGACGGCGGGCTTTCCGGCCATGATGTCCAGGACGACCAGCGCCGGCGCCAGCCACGCCCAAACCGGCAATGTCTGGAGACCGCCCTGGCGAAGCCCCGTAAAGGCCGTCCAGATCTCCAACGTGTCGGCGAAACTCTCAGCTCGAAACGGCGCCCACGCGAGCAAAACGAAGAGCTGTGTCGCAGCCAGCCCGACGACGAAGCCAACGCGCCGCCGGCTCGACGCGAACAGGACACGGTGGACGCACAAAGCCGCCCCGTGCAGCGCGCCCCAGGCCACAAAGGTCCAGGCCGCGCCATGCCACAGCCCGCCGAGCAGCATTGTCGCCATCAGATTGCGACACGTCTGCGCCAGCCCTCCGCGCCCGCCGCCGAGGGGAATATAGAGATAATCGCGCAGCCAGGAGCTGAGCGAGATGTGCCAGCGCCGCCAAAAATCTGCTATCGACGCCGCCGCGTAGGGGAAGTCGAAATTGCGTGGAATGTGATAGCCGAACGCCCGCGCGACGCCGATCGCCATGAGCGAATATCCCGCGAAATCGAAGTAGATCTGCGCCCCGAAGGCGATCGTCGCGGCAACAAGCGCGGAATTCGACCACGCGCCGAGATCGGCGTCGCCCGGCGCCAGCGCGTCCCCGAACACCGGGTCGACAAGAGCGCCCAAATTGTCGGCGACGCCAGCTTTGTAGACGAAGCCGAGGACGAAAGCGCGTGCAGCGGATGCTAGCAGCGGACGGCTGAGCGTCTTGGCCCGCTCCATTTGCGGAAAGAAACTCGCCGCCCGCACAATTGGCCCGGCGACGAGCTGGGGAAAGAAGCCGATGTAAAGCGCGACCCGGCGCAGGCGGCGCTCAGGCTCCAGGTCGCCGCGGGCGGTGTCCACGACGTAGGAGATCGCCTGGAAGACATAGAAACTGATCCCAACGGGCAGGACGATTTGAAGCGCCGGCCAGGAGGGCGAGAGCCCCGCCGCGCTTAGGATCTCGGCAAACGATCCGGCGAAGAAGTCGAAATATTTGAAGACGGCGAGGACGCCCAGATTGGCGGCGATCCCAGCGACCAGAATCCCTCGCCGCGCCGTCGACCCCGGGCGCCGGCC
>CAZQZC010000160.1:0-6359 GCA_964597685.1 uncultured Hyphomonadaceae bacterium
GTCGCGCTTGGGCTCTGGCTTATCTTTGGCGCATTGAGCGAGGTCGGCCGTCGCGGTCTTTGGGATTGGGGCGGAGTTCCGGCGTCGCTTCGCCGTTGTTTCAGGCTTCCGCGTCGTGTTTGGGGCATGACGCTCGCCCATGCCGGCATTGGCGTGTTTATCCTTGGGGCGGTCGTCGAGACGAGCGCCCGGCACGAGCGGACGCTGGCGCTGCCTCTCGGCGGATCGGGCGTGGTTGCCGGGTGGACGTTGACGTTGGAGAGCGTGCAATCCGTCGAAGGCCCGAATTGGTATGCGGACGAGGCCCGCTTGATCGCCACGCGCGACGGGCGATCGGCCGTGTTGGAGCCGCAGAAACGCATTTATCCCGCGGCGCGCATGCCCACGACGGAGACGGCGATCTTCAAGACCGGCGGCGGCGACCTCTACGCGGCGTTGGGCGATGCGCGCAGCATAGACGGACGGCGGGAATGGACGTTCCGCGTTTACTACAATCCCCTGATCGATCTTGTCTTCCTCGGGGCTCTCATGATCGCGCTTGGCGGAGTCGTGTCGGCCCTCCCGCGCCGCGCAACGGTCCCTGCGACGTCAGCGAAACCGGTGGCTGCGGAATGAGCCTCGCGAGCCTGCTTCTTCCCATTTTTCTGCTTGCCGAGGAGCCGGTGCTCGACCCGCGCCAAGAAGCGCGCGCTCAGACATTGATGCGCGAGATCCGATGTGTGGCGTGCGAAAACGAGCCGATTTCCCAGAGCGCGACGCCGATCGCCGAAGATATGCGCGACCGGGTGCGTCAGTTGATTTCGAACGGCGCGAGCGATGACGACGTGCGCGACTGGTTTGTCGACCGCTATGGAGAATTCGTTTTGTTCCGCCCATCCGGAGGCGGTCTTGGCGGGTTTATCCTCTGGGGCGCTCCATTCTTGATCGTCGCACTTGGCGCGGCGGCTGTGGCGATGTCGCGGCGCGGAGGGCAGGCGAAGGCCCCTGAAGCGGTTGATCCGGCCGCGCTGGACGAATCCGGCCCCACGGCTCCGTGAGTTTCATTCATCGTCGCGACACCCATCTCCCTGCGCGACAGAGGCTGATCACGAAGGACATATCGCATGCCGCAGCGCGTTGAATTCAAAAACAGCGAAGGCCAGACTTTGTCCGGCCGACTGGACTTGCCGGCGGGCCGCGTACGGGCCGGGGCCCTGTTTGCACACTGCTTTTCTTGCTCAAAAGACTTCGTCGCGGCGCGGTCGATCGCGCGCCGCCTAACCCAGCACGGGATCGGCGTTTTGCGTTTCGATTTCACGGGCCTCGGCGAATCCGCCGGCGATTTTGCGGACACCAATTTCTCGTCCAACCTCGACGACCTCGTTGCTGCGGCTGACTGGCTGCGCGAACAGCACGGGCCTCCAGCGCTCTTGATCGGCCATTCGCTGGGTGGCGCTGCCGTGGTCGCCGCCTCCTCGCGTATTCCGGACGCCATGGCGGTCGCCACGATTGGCGCCCCAGCCGACGCAGAGCACGTGATCCACAATTTCGGCGACCGCCTCGACGAAATCGAAACCCGCGGCTTGGCGGACGTCTCTCTGGCCGGGCGTCCCTTTACGATCAAAAAGCAATTCGTAGACGACGTCCGCGGCGCGCGAGTCCGCGACGCTGCGGCGACTCTCAGAAAACCGCTCTTGGTTCTTCATGCGCCGACCGACGAGGTGGTTGGCATCGACAATGCGACCGGCCTTTTTATCGCCGCCAAGCACCCCAAGAGTTTTGTGAGCCTGGACACAGCCGATCACCTGCTCACGCGTCCCGCCGACGCCGAGTTCGCCGCGGACGTCATCTCAGGCTGGGCCGGCCGATACATCGGAAGCGCTAAGGCCGACAGCGCCGCCGGCTCGCCGGCCGACCGGGCGGTGCATGTTAAGGAAACCGGGGCCGGCAAATTTGAGAACGCGATCGCAATGGGGCCGTTCGACCTGATCGCGGACGAACCCAAATCCTTTGGCGGCGATGATAACGGACCGAATCCGTACGATCTCCTCACCGCATCGTTGGGCGCTTGCACCTCGATGACGCTGCGCATGTACGCTGACCGCAAGGGCTTGCCGCTGGACAGGGTTCGGGTTCGGCTAACCCACGCCAAAGACCATGCCGACGATTGCGAGCATTGCGAGGAGGGGCGTAAAGTCGATGTCTTTGAGAAAGAGATCACCTTGGAAGGCGATCTGACTGATGCACAGCGCCAGCGCCTTCTGGAGATCGCAGACCGTTGTCCAGTGCATCGCACGCTACATGAGCCCGTGGTGGTGCGAACCAAGCTGGTCTAACCCAGTGTTCGACTCGCGTTGCGTGACTGAACTTTAATGACCATCTCCATTATCGGTCTTATATCAATTGAACGGCGAAGAGCTGCGAGAAAACAGGAGTTTTGACAACAATGGCTCACCTTTTCAGCGGAAACGCGCGGACATTTGCGGCCATGTTGTTTGGCGGCGCTGCGGTTGGTCTGGTTGCGATCGCGCCGCAATTCATGTCGCAGGCGGACGCGCGCCCGATCACGATCGAGGCGCCGAAGGGCGCGCCGCTCAGCTTCGCCGATCTTATTGAAAGCGTGTCGCCAGCGGTCGTCAGTGTGAACGTGGTCTCCGAACGCCAAAGCGGACGCTTGGCGGATCTTGACCAATTCTTTGAGCAGTTCCGCGGTCTGCCTGGCTTTGAGGAGTTTCGCCGTCGCCAGGAAGAAGCGCCGCCGCGCGAGGCTCGCTCGCTTGGATCGGGTTTCTTTATCTCGGATGAAGGCTTCATCGTGACCAACAATCATGTCGTGGCCAATGCAACGGAGATCGAAGTCGTGTTGAGCGACGGCACGTCGCTCCAAGCCGAACTCGTGGGCACCGATCCGCAGACGGACCTCGCCGTCATTAAGACGATTGAGGACGACACATACCCCTACGTCGAATTCGCAAGCGCGGACGAGATGCGCGTGGGCGACTGGGTGGTCGCGCTCGGCAATCCCTTCGGTCTGCAGAGCACGGCGACGGCGGGCATCATCTCCGCGGACGGCCGCCAGATTGGCGGCGACAGTCCCTACACCGATTTCTTGCAGATCGACGCGCCCATCAATCGCGGCAATTCCGGCGGTCCGACCTTTGATCTGAACGGCCGCGTCATCGGGGTGAACACGGCGATCTTTTCGCCGAGCGGCGGATCGGTGGGCATCGGCTTCGCAATCCCCGCGGACCTTGCGGTTCAGGTGACGGACCAATTGATCCGCACGGGTCGCGTGTCGCGCGGCTGGCTCGGCGTATCGATCCAGGATGTCACCGAGGATATGGCCGACGCCTTGAGCCTCGCGTCGAACGACGGCGCCATCGTGTCCGACCTACTCGCCGACGGGCCGGCGCTCAGATCCGGCATCCGGCGCGGCGATATCATCGTTGAGATCAATGGCTCTGAGGTCGAAGACGCAACGGATGTCACCCGGAAAGTTGGCGGACTTCTCGCCGGCTCTCAAAACGAGTTCGTCGTCCTGCGCGACGGCGAGCGGACGCCGGTCACGGTGACCGTGGGCGAGCGCCCATCCGATCCGAACGCCGTCCCGGCGGCCGGCTCTCAAGCGCCTGATTTGGCGCCCGACGGCGAACTCTGGGGGCTCGGCGTCGAATTGTCGGCGTTAGACGACGACGCTCGAACCAATCTGGGCCTCAGCGACGACGAAGCCGGCGTCTTGGTGACGGGCGTGGATCCGGACAGTCCGCTTCGCGACATCGGCATTGTTCGTCCCGGCGTCGCCATTCTCGAGGTGAACGGCAGCGAGGTCAGCTCCGGCGAGGATTTCCAATCGGCGATCGACGCGGCTCGCAGCCAGGGCAAGGAGCAGGTTCTGCTTGCGGTGCGGGCTGGAACCCGGACCCTGTTCGCAACGGCGGACATCACCGAGGAAGAGTGAGGGCCCGCGATGCGCGTGCTTGTCATTGAAGACGACAAGGATACGGCGGCCTTTATCTCCCGCGTCCTCGAGGACGCCGGGCACGCCGTCGACCTAGCGCATGACGGTGATAGCGGCTTGGTGCTGGCGCGGTCGGAGGTATACGACGCGTTGGTTGTCGATCGTATGCTGCCGGAAACGGACGGCCTGTCCCTCGTGCGCGATTATCGCGACGGCGGCGGGGCCGCGCCCGCTCTGTTCTTGTCGGCGCTGGGCGACGTCGACCATCGCGTCGAAGGCCTGAAGGCCGGGGCCGACGATTACCTGGCCAAGCCTTTCGCACCCAGCGAGCTCGCCGCTCGCGTGGAGGCGCTTGGACGGCGTCAGTCGGGCGAAGCCCCGATCACGGTTCTTCGCGCCGGCGACCTGGAAATGGACCTGCTCGCGCGCAAGGTGACGCGAGCCGGCAAGAAGATCGACCTGCAGCCGCGGGAGTTTCGGCTGCTCGAATATCTCTTGCGTAACGCGGGACAGGTGGTGACGCGCACCATGTTGCTAGAGAAGGTCTGGGATTATCATTTCGATCCCCAGACCAACGTGATCGACGTGCATATTTCGCGCCTTCGCGCAAAGATCGATAAGGAATTCGAAGAGCCGCTTCTTCACACGGTTCGCGGAGCGGGGTATCGCCTCCAGGTATGAACTTGGCCCGGCCGGCATTCGCGCGCACGACAACGTTCCGGCTGGCGCTGTTAAACGCCGTTCTGTTTGCGATCTTTTCTCTGGCCCTGCTGGCGTATTTGTACGCGACCACTTTTGGTTACGTACGCGCGCGCGGCGACCAGCGTCTTAACGCCGAAATCGAAGAATTGCTGACGGCCTATGACGCCGGCGGTTTGGACCGGCTCAACCAGTCGATCGTTGAACGCGCGGCCAATCGTTGGGATCGACGCTATTTCTATCTTGCTGACGGCGAGGGCGAAAAGATCGCTGGAGACTTTTCCCAGCTGCCCGTCGATCCGCCGGGCCTTGGCGTCTTTCCCATATCCTTTGAGTTCGACATCGTCAGCGTCAATGGCGCAGAGCGCTCGACCCGCGGCGCAGAAGGGCGGGTGACCTCGTTGCCGAACGGCGGCGTCTTGATGGTGGCCTACGACACCCAGGAGCAAGGCGAATTGATGTCGCGGATCACGCGCGCCGTCTGGACCGCCGCGCCCATTGGCTTGCTCTTGTCGTTGATTGGCGGCGTGGTGATTTCGAGAACGGCGGCGCGTCGCGCCGACGCGTTGGCGCGGACTGCAGCAGAGGTCATGGCGGGAGATTTGTCGCGACGCGCGCCTGTGCGCGGCTCCGGGGACGAGTTCGATCGGCTGTCGGAGCGTCTCAACGCCATGCTTGAACGCCTCGAATCCCTCGTTATGGCGACCCGGCATGCGGGCGACGCTTTGGCGCACGATCTACGCTCACCGCTCACGCGGCTCCGCAATCGGCTTGAGACCGCCCTGTCCGAGCCAATGTCGCGCGAAACGGCGGAAGAGACGCTGGGACGGACCTTGGACGAGGTCGATCAGGTGCTCGCGACGTTTAACGCCATCCTGCGGCTGTCGCGGTTGAAGGCTGGCGACAGCGGTCGGCTGACCCGTTTGGACGCAAGTGAAATCGCCGCGCAAATCGCCGATCTGTTCGAGCCGGTCTGCGAAGACCGCAAGGTTGCGTTCAACGTGGCGATAACGCGAAATCTGCAAATCTTGGGCGATCGCGAATTGATCTCGCAAGCGCTGTCGAATCTGCTCGACAATGCTGTGAAGTATACGCCCGACGGCGGCGCCATCTCATTTCGCGCCGTGCGGACGTCGCGGGGCGATGTGGAATTTTCGGTCAAGGACACCGGCCCAGGCATTCCCGCCCACGCCAGGCCCGACGTGGTGAAACGGTTTGTTCGCTTGGAGGCCAGCCGGTCCGAGCCGGGCTCGGGTTTGGGCTTGGCCTTGGTTGACGCCGTGGCCGAACTTCACAAGGGCGTCCTCGATTTATGCGACGGCGACGGAGATGCGTCGTCGCCAGGGCTAAGAGCAATTCTCCGCCTTCCACGCGCGGGATAGGCATGCGGCGTAAAACGTAGATTTCGCGCCGAGGGCGAGAAACGCACGAGCGCCAAGGTTGTATTGAGGCCATAGCAAATTTATTACTGCTTGCGCTTTTTTGCCATCCAAACTGTGACAAGGATCACGTGTGACAGTAATAAAACAAATATAAATCAGCCGGATAAGCGGATCACACTTTTGTCAGAGCGGCGTTTGGCGCCATTTCGCCACTTTCTACTTTTTGGTGTAGACGAGTGTGCGCCGCTCCTGCTTAACGTGGCGTTGGGACCCGTGCGATTCTTGCGCGTGGTGATATCACATGCTCCAAATTGAGGGGAACGCAGAATGGCTTTCGATTT
>CAZQZC010000161.1:0-6344 GCA_964597685.1 uncultured Hyphomonadaceae bacterium
CCCATCGTATCCCATGTCCCGCCGATCGTCAGCGTGGGAAAGGCAATCTCTTTAAGGTCCGCCGCACACGCCCGGTCCTCCGATGTTCCCCAAAGTCCGAACTCGCGCGGCGCCACGCGCCATTCTTGGCAAGCGTCGGCGCTGACAAACCCGCTCACTCCGGCGTGCGCTTGGCCTCTCGCGTCCGCGCTGGACGGCGTCGCAATCCTCGGCCGATGCCCCGCCTCGCCCTGCGGTATGCTCCTTGCCAGCACGAACGCCAGAGGCCGTCAGCCGACTCAAATTCAGATGAAAGGGCTCTAGCCTCGTTGGAGGTCTTGTCCTGCGCATTCCGGACCAGACCGCTACGTCTCAACCGGAGGCGTTCGACCGTCAATGCGAAAAGCCGCCCCATGACGCCCCTGCGGCTTCAAGCTGCGACGCGTTACAAACATCGCTCAAAAACTCAGCCGAAACCCGCCGCTGAGTGTCCTCGGTTGACCTGGCCTCGCGCGGCCCGCGGGCGCGAAGAAGGGCGCGTCAGCGAAGACGGGAAATAGAGCGTCGGTCACGTTCTCGGCCCGAATCTCCAGTACGAGCCAATCGGTCGCCCGCCATTCGCCGAGAAGCGACAGAATGAACTCATTGTCCGTGAACAGTGTATTCGCGCTGTTTAGCGGCCAGCGCCCCTGGTGGCGCAGGCGTGAGGTCAGACGCAAGGCCTCGTAGACTGGCGGGACCCAATTGATCGTCAGCGTGCCTTGAGTGATCGGCGCCTCTTCGATGCGGTTGCCGTCGAAGGGACTGCCAGGCTCGGCGGCGAATTGGCGGAAGCGCAAATCCTGATAGGCGAACGCCGCCTGGGCGTCGAACCCGAAGCCAAGCTCCGCGTTTGCGGCGAATTCAATCCCTGCAAAACGTTGCGATCCAGCGTTGATGGAGATGTCGCCGGCCGCTGTGTCGACGCTGGTGACGACCCCGTCGCGGCTGACCTGCCAGAAGCCGATCAGCTCCGTGTTCAAATTCCGGCCGAACAGGCTCCAATTCGCCCGCCAGCCAATCTCGCCGCTGTCCAACCGTTCCGGATCAAGCTCGAATTCGGCCTGGCCGGCGTCCAATTCATAGAGGTCGCTCGCGCGCGGAATTCGGAAGCCCCGGGCGTAGCGGGCGAAGATTTGGTGATTGTCGGCGACATCCCACAGAAGGCGCGCCTTCGGGCTGAACGCGTTGAACGTGTCGACGCGGTCCTCCACCTGGAACAGCGCGTCGCCTGGGGCTTCCTCCAGATTGTTGTCGAAATCGTAGCGCAATCGGTCAAACCGCAGGCCGAGCGAGAGCGTCACAGGCCCGAAGGACCGCTCGTGCTGGACAAAGGGCGAAACGGCGAGGAAGTCGACCGTGTAGTCGAACTGGACGCCTTGGACGAAGAGGTCCCCGAACACCACGACGTCGGGAGCGTCTTGGAACAGGAACAGGCTGAAGTCGGTGACTTCGAGATCCACGCCGAACGTCGTCGTCGCACCGTCGCCATGGTCCAGAAACGCCCGGTTCAAGAGGCCGAATGTGTCGACATCCGCCGTTTCGCGCGGCGCGGTCGCTGGCTGGAAGGTCAGCGTCGCTTCCACTTCCTGACTGCGATAATAGGGCGTCGTCTCCAACCGGACGCTGTCGGTGACATCGAAGCCGAGCTTGGTTTGGGCGCGGAAGTACTCGACCTCTTCGATCGCCTCCTCCGGATCGACCAACGGACTAAGACCAGAGCCGAAAATCTCTCCGGCCTCGAAGTCTTCAAGCGGGATGGCGGTGGCGCTTTCGGTCTCGCTTTCGGTGTAGGTGATCACGGTGTCGGCTGAGAACCGATCGAGGTCCAGCGTGTGCCGGCCCAGGAGGTGGAAGCGGCTGAACGCTGTCTCATCGCGGAACCCGTCCTCGCCATTGACCGCGCCCGTGAGTCGGAAAGACTGATTGTCGCCGATTGGGCCGGTCACCTCCGCCTGGCCGTCGAACAGGCCGAATTCGCCGTAGCGCGCCCGCACGCCGCCGGCGAAAACCGACCCGGGGTCCTTGGAGCGGACATTGATGACACCGGTGAACGCATCCGAGCCGTGCAGCGCCGTGCCAGGCCCGCGCAGCACTTCAACACCGCCGGGGCTTGCGAGCGCGGTGGAATAGCCGAGCGCGGATTGATCGAAGAAAATGGACGATTGCAGCGGCACGCCGTCCTCTAGGAACAGGACGCGATTGTCGAAGGCGAGCGTCGAGCGGATCTGCACGATCTCCCGCGGCCCGTTGAGGCCCGAGACAAAGACGCCCGGCGCATTGGCCAAGACCTCGCCGATGCGGATCGCATTCAGGTCTTCGATCGCATCCGTTTCGATGAACGCGAGCGAGGCTGCAGTGTCATAAATCGAGGTCGGTTGACCATTGACGATGACGGGGTCGAGACGCGCGAGCGGCGCTGGCTCCCAGATGAAGACGCACTCATCAGTCCCGTTCGGCCCCGCCTCGCTGCACCCGTCGGCAGCGGGCGCGTCGCTCACCTGTTGCGCCGCTGCATTCGTGGCCGCAATGCAGGCGCTGAGGGCCAGCGCGAAACACTCAAAGACCCGACGCACCCTCACCTCCCGACAAACAGCTCAACCGGCAGCGCGCCGACGACCGCGCCCGACAGACACGTGGCGAGCGTGCCCGCCATCAATGTCTTCCAAGCGAGTGCGAGAAAAGTCTCCCGCCGCTCAGGCGCGATGATGGTCAATCCGCCGATCAGAATGCCGATGGAGCCGAAATTGGCGAACCCGCAAATGGCGTGCGCCGTGATGATGCGGGTGCGCGGGTCCATGTCGCCTTCGGGGATTGCGGCGAGGTCAAGAAAGGCGATGAACTCCGTCAGCACGGTCTTCACCCCCATTAGGGAGCCCGTGCGCGCCGCCTCCTCCCAGGGCACGCCGATCATGTACATGAGCGGGGCGAACACCCAGCCCAGAACGCGCTGTATGGACAGCGCCTCGCCGTTCACATGCGGCAACGCGCCAAGGCCGGCGTTGACGAGATACAGGATCGCGAGCGCCGCAATCAGCATCGTCGCGATGTTCAGGACGATGCGCATCCCGTCGGCCGCGCCGGTGGAGAAAGCGTCCATCGTCGACTGATACTCAAAATCCGGCTCGTGCGCCCGTTCCCCCGGCTCCGTCGTCTCCGGCACCAGGACCAAGGCCAGCGCGACAGCCGCCGGCGCGGCCATGATGGAGGCCGTCAACAATTGCGCCAGCGGGTTGCCCATCACGGGTTCGAGGAACGTCACGTAAACGATGAGGACGGAGCCCGCGATAGTCGAAAAGCCGGCGGTCATCAGAATGAACAATTCCGAGCGCGTCATGCCCTTCAGATACGGCCGGATGAGGACCGGCGCCTCGGTCATGCCCATGAACACGTTCGCCGACACGGCCAGCGAGGTCGCCCCGCCCAGCCCCATCGTGCGTGAAAAGATCAGCGCAAACCCCTTCGTCACCCACCGCAGGACATGCCAGTGCCAGAGCATCGCCGAGAGCGCGGCGACCACGATGACAATTGGCAAAATCTGAAAGAAAAAAAGCGGCGGCGGACTTTCGCCCGGTATGATTGTGACGTTCTCCGCAAATTGCGAATTGTCGCCGACATAGCCGAACACAAAGCTCGTCCCCGACCGCGTCGCTTCCTGAAGGGCGTCGACGACGACATTTGCGCTGAACAGAGCGCTCCGCACCGGCGGCACGCCGAACAGCAAGAGCGCAAATCCGAATTGCAGCGCCACCGCGCCCAAGACGATCTTCCAGGGAAACGCGCGCCTGTTCTCAGACAAGAGCATCGCAACTGCGAAGATCACCGCGATCCCGATGAGCGCCCGCCCATTGTCCCAGCCCCATGTCATGGGCGGCTCCCTTCCCCGATTCCTCCGCAGACAGACGCTAGCGGCGGGTGCTGAGGAATTGAAGCGCGCATGTGAGTTGACGTAGCGGCGCCGATATTTAACGTCGTGTGGAAATCAATCGGAGATAAGATGCGCGCGCTGGTAGGCTTCCTGTCTTTGATCGCGCTCGCCAACGCTGCGACAGCGCAAACGAACCTCGAAGACTATCTCTGGGAGAGCGTCGATTACCTCGCGAGCGATGATCGCGATCCCTATGCCATCGACACACGCCAGCAATTCGCCGCAATTCTTGGCAGAGAGGACCTGATCCCGGTCGAGCGGGATTTCTGGCTGGGCCAGCGGGTCGGCGGCGTCTGCGGCGAGAGCGTGGGGCCGCCGCTAGAGACAATTCTGGATGCAGCCGCCGAGACGCGCCTCGTCATTTTCAACGAAGACCACATGATGGCCCTTCATCGGGCCGATACGCTCGGACTGATCGAAGCACTGGTCGATTCGGGCTTCACGCACTTCGCATATGAAAGCTTTGAGACGAGCGTCATGGCCCCTGACCGGGCGGCCGAGTCGTTTGTGCGCGCCGGCGACGTGTTTTACACAAACGATCCCGCAGGGGCCGCGCTGCTGCGACGCTTGAAGGCTAAGGGCGTGCGCTTGGTCGCCTATGAGGGCTCGGACCACCCGGACGGGCGGGAGGCGGCCCAAGCGGAGAAGCTAAAATCACGGGTCTTCGACGCCGATCCTAATGCGCGATTGATCGTCCTGTCCGGCCATGCGCACGTCTTCGAACATGTCGACGGATGGGCTGGCCAAATGATGGCGCGACGCTTGAAGGAGTTGACGGGCCTCGACCCGCTGACCATCGCGCAAGACGCCTGCAGGTCGGCGACGGGCGACGCAACGCTGACGAGATCTTTGTTGAAGGACGACGGGTCAACCGCACCGATCGCAGAAACAGATTTCGCCCTCGGCCATCCGCCGCTCGCCTTTACGGCCAACCGGCCAGACTGGAGACGCTTATCGGGCGGCGTCGATACGCCTGTCCCTCAGGCGTTCCTCGGTCGAGATGCGCCGGTCGTCGTCGAAGCAAGATTAGAGACCGAACCTGACGTTTCGGTTCCAAGCGACCGCCTCCTCGTACTTCCTGACGACGAGGGCATACCGCTAATCCTCCCGCCTGGGCGTTATCGCATAACGGGCCGAACAAGAAATGGGCCCGTCGCCGAGCCCGTTTTGGTGACAGTGAACCCGTCTTAAGACGTTTTACGCAGACCGGCCCCACATGGCAGGCCTACAGCACCAAGACATCCCCATCCGGCTCCGGCGCAAACAAGCGGGCGAGGTCGTCGGCGCGCAGATCGCGGGCGCGGGATTGGTTGATATAGCCCTTCTCCGTGATCTCGCCGGCATCTGGACGCGGCGCGTCCGGCAGGATCAGACAGCGAGCGATGCGGGCCGCGGCGTTCGGGTGGGCGGCGTTGTGGCGTTCGAGACCGGCCTGGACGGCGGCGCGGATGCGCGGATCGACGGCGAGCGCGGCGAGGTTGGCGTCCGCGCCCAATTCGCGACGACACCAGCCAGGATTGAGGAAACCCAGAATGGCGACGAAGTCCGCGTTCAAGCCGCAGACGACGGCGTCGGCGAGCGCGCCGTCGACAGCCGCCACGGCCTGAACCCGCACCGTGCCGGCCGAGACCCAGGTGCCGTTCGACAGCTTGAACTCCTCGGCGATGCGTCCGTCAAAGGCGAGGCCAGCCTCGGGACGCTCGTCATCGACAAACCGCACCGCATCGCCCAGCTTGTAGAAACCCTCCTCGTCGAAGGCGTCGGCCGTCTTCTCCGGATTGCGGTGATAACCTGGCGTAATGTGCGGACCCCGGACCCGGCATTCGAGCTTTTGCCCAACTGGCGCGAGCTTCATCTCGCAGCCCGGTATGGGCAGGCCTATGAGGCCCATCCGATCGTTCGGCCAATGGACGTTGGAGGTGGTGGGCGCGGTCTCCGTCGCGCCGTAGCCGGCCGACAGCGAAATGCGCTCGCCTGTCGTGGCGACCGCCACTTTCTGGATCCGCTCGTAGAGATCCTGCCCCATGGCCGCGCCCCCATAGGCCATGACGATGAGGCGCTTGAAGAAGGTCTGGGCCAGGGCCTGGTCGCGTTCGAACTCAGTGGCGAGCGCGGCCCAGGCGGCGGGCACCGTCGTGTGCTGGGTTGGCGAAACCTCGCGTAGATTCCGCAGCATGGCCGGCAAACGTTCAGGCGTCGGCGCGCCCCAATCGATATAGAGGGTCCCACCCCAATCGGTCAGCGAATGCAGGATCGCGTTCGCGCCATAAGTGTGGGACCAGGGCAGGAAATTGACCATCACCTGAGGCCCGCCGGCAAGCGCTTCGAGCCGCTCCACATCCAAGATCGAGCGGATCATCTAGGAGTTCGCCGCGATCATGACATGGGTGTTGATCAC
>CAZQZC010000162.1:0-6120 GCA_964597685.1 uncultured Hyphomonadaceae bacterium
GCCACGGCGCGCTTGGCGGCGGTTTGGCCAACGATGTGGCGGTCTAGCTCGGCGACGGTCTCGCGCGGAGTGAATTCGGACATAAAAGCGCCTTCAGGCAGGTTCGGGCGGAAACAAGCGGCCGGCCAGGCCGTTGCTCGGTAAGACTTTCAGAAGCATCCGACGGGCCGTCCGCCAACCGCCCCCGAGTAGAAGAATGCCTGCGCCGAGGATCAGCGCGGTGATAATAAAGGTCGTCGCCGGGTCGCTGCCGGCGTTGTCCACGATGACGCCCAGTCCAATGGCGATAGACAACAGCCCGGATACGATCAAGGCGCGGCGATTGAGCGCCAATCCCAGGGCGCCGAACGCCGCCAAGACAAAGATCAGGAGAAACGCCTCGGCGTCCGACGATACGGCGTCGGCATCCAGCGCGTAGCCGGAGACGAGACCCCGCACGCCGACGATGATCTGAGGCGCGGCGGCGAAGTGAAGCCAGAAGGCGTTGTCGGAGTTCAGGCTGGCGCGGTGCGGATCGCGCGCATCGTAAATGATCGCGGCGGCCAATGTGCCAAGACCAAGCGTCAAACTGAGCGCGCCGCCATAGATGGCGCCGATATCGGCCGCACCCACTGCGGCGGAATAGGCGAGGCCTGCGACGCCGACGGCCATAAGCAGAAACGAGAAGGGAAGCCGAAAGCGAAGATAGATCGCTAAAGCCGCGGCCAACCAGCCGCCGGCGAACGCGTAGCCAACGCCGGCTATGGTCGCGAGCCCTCGGAATCCTCCGTCGATATCGCGCTGAACGGTCTCACCGCCGATCAAGGCCCCGACCGAAAGGGACACGTAAATCGAGATCAGCAGGGCCAGCGCCATACTGGGCAACAACAGACGCCTGCGGCCGCAGAAGTACTCTGCAAGCCCCCACAAAGCGGCGACAACCGGCAACAAAACCCGCGCCGGCGCGCTCGACAAGCCGTCGACGCCGCCCTCAAAACCGCCGAACACTTGACCGGAGGCGACGGTAAGGCCCGCCGTCAGCACCAGGATGCCAATCGTAATGAAAATGTCGTTCAGGTTGGCGAGGAAGCGAAGGCTCTCACCGTCGTTCTCGACACCCATCCGACGCGCCCGCACAAAGGCTTCAAGGCGCGCGGCCTGATCGGCTGATATCACATCCGCCTCAACTGCGGCCTGCAGATCGCCCCGGTCAAACATCCAGCGCCTCGATCGTGAAGTTGGTGTTCGTGTAAACGCAGATCCTGGCCGCGATCTCCATCGCTCGCCGGCCGATCGTCTCGGCGTCGTCCTCATATCCATAGATGCCAAGCGCCGCCGCCTGAGCGAAATTCCCGCCGGACCCGATCGCGACGACATTCTCCTCCGGCTCCAGGACGTCGCCCTGGCCGGTGATCACCAGCGTGGCCGTCTTGTCGGCGACGATCAGCAAGGCCTCGAGTTTTTGAAGATACTTCTCCGTGCGCCAGGCTTTGGCCAGTTCCACTGCGGCGCGCGTCAATTGTCCCGGAAACCGTTCCAATTGCTGCTCAAGGCGCTCAAACAGCGTGAAGGCGTCCGCCGTCGCCCCTGCGAACCCGGCGAGAATGTCGCCGCCGGCCAACCGACGCACCTTGCGCGCGGTGCCCTTCATGACCGTCTGTCCCATCGAGACCTGGCCGTCTCCGATCAAGACGACACGTGAGGGTTTTCGCACGGCTAAGATCGTCGTGCCGTGCCAGACGGCGTTGCTTGTCGATTGCGACGGGGGGCGCTGTTCATATGTCACAGCTAATTGATGTGGCGGATCGTATCTCGCTTCGCAAGGTCTATGCGCTTAACCCACTCGCCGAACGCGCGGCGCGTTGGCCTGATCCTGCCAAGACTCCAGCAGATCATCGAACGCCGCCGGCTTTAACCCGCCCGCATAGAGAAAGCCCTGGGCCATCGTGCAACCGCGCCGCCGCAGAAACTCCGCTTGCGCCTGGGTCTCAACCCCCTCCGCGACCGTCTTCAGTCCAAGCGTTTCCGCCATTGCGAGGATGGTTTCGACGATGGCTGGGCCTTCGCCGCCCGCGTCCAGCGCAGAAATGAATTGCCGGTCGATTTTGAAGGTATCGAAGGACAATTGGGTGAGGATCGAGAGATTGGCGTGGCCGGTGCCAAAATCGTCCAAGGCCAGCTTAACGCCCATGGCGCGCAAGGGACGCATAACTTCAATCACGCGCTGCGGGTTAGAGACCGCCATTGTTTCCGTGATCTCAAGCTCCAAACGCTTAGGCGGCAGGCCCGCCGCCCGCATGGCGTCCAGAACTTCGTCGATGAAGTCTTCTCGTTCGAATTGTTTGGGCGACACATTTACGGCCACGCTTAGATCTCGCCCACGTCGCGCCCAATCCGCCGCCGCTTCGCACGACTTGCGGAGAATTTGACCGCCTATGGCGTCGATCAAGCCGATCTCTTCCGCGATGGGGATAAAAACACCAGGCGAGACCGTTCGGCCCTCTGGACGCTCCCAGCGCGCCAACGCCTCCGCTCCAATGATCTCACCAGAGGAAAAGCATATTTTGGGTTGGAAGACTGGCGCGAACTCGCTGTTGTCGACAGCGGATTGAAGCTCGGCCTCCAGTTTGAGGCGGCTTTGGGTCATCCGGTCGAGCCGAGAGCTGAAGAATTGGAATCCGCCGCGCCCGGCGGATTGGGCCTGATCCAGGGCCATTTCTGCATGGGTCATCAACTCGGAAGCCGTGTCGCCATCCTCGGGCGCGATGGAGATTCCACCGTATACTCCAAGCGTCAGGTTCCGCCCTTCAACGCGAAACGGCCGTTCAAAGGCAAGTCGTATGGCGCGCACGATCACCGACGCTTCCTCGCGATTGGACCCCGGCGGCATGAAGATCGCGAATTCGTCGCTCCCCAAGGCCGAGAGGCTTGGCTTTGGGCCGCCGTGCGGGCAGGCGTCCAGCAAGTCCTCGAGGCGCTCCGCCGCAGCGGCCAAGACGGCTCGTGCAAATTGTCCGCCATAGGCGTCGGTCGCTGCGATATAGCCGGCTAAGTCGATATGAATGAAAACGGCCTGCCGATCATAAGCGGCGCGCGGCAGGTCCTCGCTTAGAATCTGCAAGAGCCGCGCTCGGTTTGGCAATTTCGTCGTTGGATCGATGTATGCGGCGCTTTCGAGCTTGTCGATTTCAGCGCTTAGGCGACGGGCCGCTCGGGCGACAGCGATCCGCATCCGCGAAAAATCCGAGAAGCCGGGCGTGTGGGCTGGAAACTCTTCACGCTTTGGCGCAGCGCCGCCCCTTCCAATATGATCGGCGAAAGCGGTCAGGGAACGGCTTTCCTCTGCGATCCAGACGCCGAAGAGGCGCGCAATCAAAGTGGCGATCAGTGTTACGCCTGTCAGAAACGAGATGACGGTCAGGAAGACGCCGTCCACGGCGAACCAAGGCTCTGGCGCATATGCGACGCGCCCGACTGTCTCGCCGCTCCAAATCATGGGAACTGCGACGGCTGTTGGATTCTGGCTCAACGCTGGATCGCCGGCCAAAACCCGGTCTTGGTTGTCCAACAATGCGAATGTGGGCCCCAGGACTTGATCACCCGAAAATGCCACATGGGCCGGGCGTCCAGTCGCGACATCTTGGGCCGCGAGTTCGGCGATCCGCGTCGCCGCGGTCATGGCCTCGGATTCGCGCTCCGATATGAGCGTCCACGCCATGAGCAAGGCGACAACGCCCGTCATTATTGCGCACACGCAAAACGCGGTCGCGGGTAGGACAAGCTTAAGACTGATCTTACCGCGGCGCGGGGGCGCGTTCTGAATCTCCGACACTTGAGAGCACCTTCGCAGCCATACCCAATCGACCCCACCGCACCTATGTGGCAAAAACAGTTTAGGAATCTGTGAAGAGACACGTTGTAATCCGGTAAACGTCCAGCAATCGAAATGTCCGATATGAAATCCGAAAGATCATCCTCCGTCTCCCGAAAGACGAAAGAAACCGACATCACAGTTAAACTGAACCTCGATGGCGAGGGCGGAAGCAACATAAGCACCGGGATCGGATTCTTCGACCATATGCTTGAGAGCTTCGCAAAGCACTCGCTGATGGACTTGGACGTCAAGACAATCGGCGATCTGCACATCGACATGCACCATACTGTCGAAGATACGGGCATCGTGATCGGCCAGGCGATCAAGCAAGCCCTCGGTGATTTCGCCGGCATAACGCGCTTCGGCCACGCTTATGTGCCAATGGACGAAACGCTGAGCCGCGCCTCGGTCGATCTGTGCAAACGGCCTTATCTCGTTTGGAAGGTCGCTTTCCAGCGCGACAAGATCGGCGAGATGGACACTGAATTGTTCAAGGAGTTTTTCCACGCGCTTGGCGGAAATGGCGGCATGTGCCTGCACGTGGAGACCCTCTACGGGGAGAATTCCCACCACGTCGCCGAAAGCTGTTTCAAGGCGACAGCCCGCGCCCTGCGCATGGCGACGACCATCGATCCGCGGCTCGGCGGTGAAGCGCCGTCAACCAAAGGATCGCTGTAGGCCTGCCGCGCTTCGGACAGTTCATTGCCGAAAGCGGGCTGCTCCCTTACACCGCCAGACATGAAGATGATCGCCTTGATCGATTACGGCTCCGGCAACGTGCATTCGGCCGCCCGCGCCCTGCGCGCGGCCGCCAACAACGCCAAGAAAACGCGCGAGGTGCGCCTGACGTCCGACCCCGACGCGCTGCGCAGCGCAGATCGCATCGTCCTGCCGGGCGTCGGGCATTTTCGAGACTGCAAGGCGGGCATCGAGGCGCGCGACGGATTGGCCGAAGCGCTCCGCGAGCAGGTGGTGGAGGCGGGCAAGCCCTTCCTCGGCATTTGCGTCGGCATGCAGCTTATGGCGGATTTCGGCCTGGAGGACGGCGAAACGCGTGGCTTCGGCTGGATCCACGGCCAGGTCGCGCCGTTGGACCCCGGTCCCGGCTTTCGCATCCCGCACATGGGCTGGAACGAAGTGTCCGATACGAGCGGCCACCCGGTGCTGGCGGGCCTGGGCGACGGGGCGCACGCCTATTTCGTCCATTCCTACGCTTTCCAGCCGGAAGACGAGGCGCATATCGCGGGGATGACCGATTACGGCGCGCCCTTTGCGGCTTGCGTGGCGCGGGACAATCTGTTTGGCACGCAATTCCACCCGGAGAAGAGCCAGGAAACAGGGCTGAAGCTTCTCTCCAATTGGGTGCTTTGGACGCCATGAGCGGCTTCACGCTCTACCCCGCCATAGATCTGAAGGACGGTCAGTGCGTCCGCCTTAAACGTGGCGAAATGGACAAGGCGACGGTCTTCAACAGGGATCCGGCGGACCAGGCCGCACGCTTCGCCGGCATGGGCTTCGCCTGGATCCATGTTGTGGACCTGAACGGCGCCTTCGCGGGCGAGAGCCGAAACGCCGAGGCCGTCGCTGCAATCATCGCCGCCACAGCCCTGCCGGTCCAGCTGGGCGGCGGCGTGCGCGACCGGGCCGGGATCGATCGCTGGCTTACGGCGGGCGTCGAGCGCGTGATCCTCGGAACGGCCGCCCTGCGCGATCCGGAGCTGGTAAAAGGCGCCGCACGGGACCTGCCCGATCGTGTGGTGGTGGGCATAGACGCCGTTGACGGGCAAGTGGCCGTGGAGGGCTGGGCGAGGACCTCCGACATGGCCGCAATCGACCTCGCCAAGGCGTTCGAGCAATCGGGCGTCGCCGCCATCATCGCCACGGATATTGGCCGCGACGGTTTGAAAACCGGTGTGAATGTCGACTTTACAGGAGCGCTGGCCGATGCGGTCTCGATCCCCATTATCGCCTCCGGCGGGGTTCGGGGCGTAGACGACATCGCGGCGCTCAGGGTGCGGTCGGGAGACCGGTCAATCGCCGGGTGTATTCTCGGCCGGGCGCTCTATGATGGGGACATCGAACCTCACGAAGCCCTGGCGGCGGCCGACTAAATCGCCGCACTCCGTGGATTAAGCCGCATCATTTGCGCATTCAGGACCGCAGCCGTCGTCACCCAATCCAGATACGGATCCTGCATCGCCGAGTCGAGCAGGCTTTGTTGGGCTAACTGTGCGACGAGCGCGACGTTGCTCAGCCAGTGCGCCTCA
>CAZQZC010000163.1:0-6118 GCA_964597685.1 uncultured Hyphomonadaceae bacterium
ATCGATCGCGCGTTTCACCGCGCGCATCAAGTCGATCTCCGGGCCGGCCTTGATGCCGGCGAGCTCGTCCCGCTTCAGCCGGCCGATCCCATGCTCGGCGGAGATCGATCCGCCATGGGCGCGTGCGGAGGCATGGATTGCGGCCGTGATCTGGTCCCGCAGCGCGTCAAGGCCCTGGGGTTCGGCCCCGGCGGGCTCGCAGGCGGAATAATGGAGATTTCCATCGCCGACATGGCCGAACGCGACGATCTCGGCGGCTGGCGCGACGGTGCGGACGGCCTCGCCGGCGTGTTTCAAGAAATCCGGGATCGCCGAAATCGGCACGGAGATGTCATGGTTCACCGCTGTTCCGTAGGCGCGTTTCGACAAGGGAATGGATTCCCGAATGCGCCAGAAGGCCTTTGCTTGGTCGAGGCTCGCTGCGATTGCAGCGTCCAGGGCGAGGCCGTGTTCCAGCGCGGCGGCGAGCGCGTTCTCCAAGGTTTCCGCGGCATGGTCGTCGCGCGCCATCGACACTTCGACCAGCACCCGCCACGGCGCGTCGTGGGGCAGGGGGTCGCGAATGTCGGACATGTCCTTGGTCACCATGGCGACGGCGTTCGCCGGGATCAGCTCGAAGCTCGTCACGGTGTCGCCGGCGTGATCACGGACCAGCGACAAGAGCTGGATCGCGGCCTCCGCGCTCGGCAGGCAGGCCCAAGCCGTCGCTTTCGCTGTCTTCGGAAACAGTTTGAGCGCCGCGCCGGTGATCAGGCCAAGCGTGCCTTCGGCGCCGGCGAAGAGGTGCTTCAGGTCGTATCCTGTATTGTTTTTCCGCAGGAGGTTGAGCCCGTCCCAGACCCGCCCGTCGGGCAACACAACCTCCAGGCCGAGCAACAGGTCGCGCATCATGCCGTAGCGCAGGACGGCGACCCCGCCGGCGTTGGTGGAGATCAGGCCGCCAATGGTCGCGGTTCCTTCCGAGCCGAGCGACAGAGGAAACAAACGGTTCTCCGCGTCGGCCGCATCCTGGGCGGTTTGGAGCACGCAGCCGCCGTCGACGATCATCGAATTGTTCAAGGCGTCGACAGTCCGCACGCGCGCCATGCGCTTCAGGCTGACCACGATCTCGCCATGGGGCGTGCCGCCGTCGACGAGGCCCGTATTGCCGCCCTGCGGGGTGATGGCGACGGCGTGGCTGGCGCAGAGCCTGACCAATTCGGCGGCCTCCTCCGTCGACGCAGGGTAAGCGGCGAACGACGTGTTTCCGCGGAACGTTCCCCGCCAGGGCGTGGCGTGGTCGTCCAGGAGGACTGGATCGTCCGTCCAGCCAGCCCGGCCCAACACATCCTTCGCGGCGGCGAGGAAAGCGGGCGGCGGTTGGCGAAACGGCGCGTTCATAAGCCTAAACTAGCTCCGATCGGCCGCGCGGGCGAGCCGGTCGTTGATCGCCGCGCCCAAGCCGTGCTCGGGGATCGTCGCGACGGCGATGTTGTCGTAGTCTGCGTCCAAGGCGCGAAGCATGGCGAAAAGGTTCGCCGCGGCTTCGGCGAGGTCTCCGCCGGGGGAGAGATTGAGGTCGCCGCCGCCCGGACCAAACCCCAGATACGCCTCGCCGGGTTCGGGGGCCGAGGCGTTGAGCCGGAGGCGGGCGTCGGGGGCGTAATGGCGCAGGAGCCGGCCGGGCGATTTCGGCGCCGCCGGATCGTCTTCGGCGGGCGCCAGCCGACCGGCGACGCGTTCGATCTCGTCGACCGAGACCGGTCCGGGCCGCAGCAAGGCCGGCCGGTCGCCGGTGCAGTCGACAACGGTCGATTCCAAGCCCGCCCGACAGGGGCCGCCATCGATAATGAGATCTACGGCGTCGCCGAGTTCGCCGGCCACATGCTCGGCCCGCGTCGGACTGATCCGCCCAGACCGGTTCGCAGAGGGCGCGGCGAGGGGACGGCCAAACCGGCCGATGACGTCCAGCGCGACGGGATGGTCCGGCATGCGCATGGCGATTGTCTTGAGCCCGGCCCGCGCCAGATCGCAAACCTCTGCGGTGTTTGTCACGGACAGGACGAGGGTCAGCGGCCCTGGCCAGAACGCGGCCGACAGGGCTGTCGCCGTTTCGTCGAAACGGCCTTCGCGAACGCCCATGTCGCCCGGTGCGATATGGGCGATCAAAGGGTTGAAACGGGGCCGGCCCTTGGCTTCGAAGACGCGGGCGACGGCCTTTGGATTGGTCGCGTCGCAGGCCAGGCCGTAGACCGTCTCGGTTGGCAGGGCGACGAGGCCGCCCGCCCGGAGAATCTCGACGGCCCGATCGATCGCCTCGTCGCCGGGCGCCAGGATTGGCGCGTTCATTCCGTTCGCGTCGCCTCGACCAAAATGGTGATCTGGACGTCTTCGCCCACCCAATCTGCGCCGGGGTCGCTTTGCTGACCGAGGTCGAATTCCGTTCGGGTGACCGAGGTCGAACCGCGCATCAGCGCGCGCGATCCGTCGATCTCCAGATCGAAGCTCAGGGCTTTGGCGAGCGTCGTGTCCTTGATGGTCAGGGCGGCGTCGGCGGCGTAGCCTTCGCCGTCGCGGCGGAAATTCGAAACCTCGACCGTTGCGGTCGGAAAGTTCGACACGCCGAACCATTCCGCCGCCCGAAGACTGTCGTCATAGAGCTTCGTCCCCGTGCGCGCGGAACCCGTCTCGACGGCGACGCTCGCTTGGCTCGCGGCGAGGTTCGCGGCGTCGAACGCAATGGAGGCCGTCCAGGCGCCGAACACCCCGCTGAAATCCTTGCCGTCGTGGACGCCGGAGAAGCGGATCTCCGAGGCGTCGTAATCAATTGTCCAATTTGCAGCCTCGAGATTGGCCGCTTGCGCAGCTCCGCCCGTTGCGCCGCGCGCAGCCAGTGGGAGGACGGCCACAAGGGTGAAGGCCGCCGCCGCTGCGCCGAAGGCGACGGCGAGGCCCCGGCCTGGCCGAAACGGGCCGGTCGTCGAGCCCATCAGGCCGGGGATCATGCGCTTGAACACACCCTGTTCAGACGGTTCGTCCGCCATGTCGTGTTTGATCCCGCCTGCGATGTGGAGGGCGAGCAAAGCGAGGACCACCCAGGCGAGCTTCGAATGGACGAACTCAATCGCGCCGTGGGCCGTTTCGGTCTTCAACCCCTCGACAAAGGGCAGATGCGGCCAGCTGACGACGCCGAACAAGACGGTCGGAACCTGGAACTCGTAGGCGGTCGAGACATAGAGCCAGCCCGTCAGGGGAAGCAGGATCATCAAAGCGTAGAAGCCCAGATGCACCGCGTGGGAGGCGGCTCTTTCGAGCGGCGGAATTCCGGCGGGCAGAGGCGGGGGCGGGTTCATGATGCGCCAGAGTATACGCGCGACCGTGAGCGTGAGGATTGTGATCCCCATCGATTTATGCAGCTGATAGAGCTGTTCCTTGCCCGGCGCGCCGTTCGGCAGGTCGCCCATATACCATCCGGCGAAGATCATGCCCGTTATGGCCGTTGCGATAATCCAGTGCAGCGTGATGGCGACGGCTGTGTAGCGCGGGCTTTCGGCGGTCATGGGCTCGGCTCCAGAATTCGTCGTTTCCTAACAAAACCGCCGCCCGTGGGAAACGGGCGGCGGATCTCGTCGTGTCAGACCGGATCAGCTCTCAGGCTGCAGGAATTCTCCGGTGAACTTGATCTTCACCTCGTCGGAAATGTTCGGCGCGAAGGCCGTATTGCCGAAATCAGACCGCTTCAGCGTGGTCGCAGCCGAGAAGCCGATCGAATCGCGTCCGCCGTTCCACGGATAATTGGCTGTGCCGTTGTAGGTCACGTCGAGGGTGACCGGCTTTGTCACGCCCAGGAAGGTCAGGTCGCCCGTCACCGTTCCTGTGAACTCGCCAGTGGCTTCGGCGGCGGTCGACACGAAGGTGATCTTCGGGAATTCGTCGCCGTTGAGCCATTTATCATCGGTGGCGAGCTCGGTCTCCCACTCGGCCTTGCGCTCGCCTTCCGGGTAATTCGTTTGCAGCGCCAGCGGATTGATGGTGACGCTGATTTTGGACGCGGTCGGCTCTTCCGGATTGAATTCGAGCGTGGCGTCGAAGTCGGTGAAGTTCACGGTGTAGTCCGACAGGCCGAAATGGCTGACGGTCCAGTTCAAAAAGGCGTGCGTGCGCTCCAGCTCGTAGGTGTCTGCGGCGACGTCGTCCAGCGTTTGGGCTCCGGCGCTGATGCAGCCTGCGAGCACAATCGCCGAGGCTGTGGAAAGGATGGTACGCATGAATGTCTCCCGTATCAGGCGTTGACGAGCGCATACGTAGCGCGCGCCATGGCGAGCGCCACAAATCGTCGCACATAAATGTTATGCCGCCGGGAGACTGGACCGATGACCTATCAAGCGCCCGTTGAAGACATTTCCTTCTGCCTGCAAAGCGTCGCCGGGATCGGACGGCTGGAGGGCGCGGCGGGTTTCGAAGCTTATGATCCGGACTTGGTCGCACCGATCCTGGACGAGGCGGCGAAGCTCGCGCGCGATGTGCTGGCGCCGCTGAATCCCGACGGCGACAAGCACGGCGCCGCCCTGACAGAGAAAGGCGTGGTCGCCGCGCCGGGTTTTCGCGAAGCCTACGCTCGGTTCCGCGACGGCGGCTGGATGGGGCTCGCCTTTCCGGAGGCGTATGGCGGCCAGGGCCTGCCCAAAGCGCTAGCGCTCGGCGTTATGGAGACCGTGCACGCGGCGAACATGGCCTTCGGGCTTTGCCCGATGTTGACCTTCGGCTGCATCGAGGCGCTGCTCGCCCATGGAACGGACGCGCAGAAACAAGTCTATCTGCCGAAGCTGATCGCCGGGGAGTGGACCGGCACAATGAATTTGACCGAACCCCAGGCGGGCTCCGACGTCGGCGCCTTGAAGACAAAGGCCGTTCCAAACGGCGACGGCTCCTACGCCATCACGGGGCAGAAGATCTACATCACGTGGGGCGACCACGACATGGCGGACAATATCGTCCACCTGGTTCTCGCCCGTCTGCCAGACGCGCCCGCGGGATCGAAGGGCGTGTCGTTGTTCGTGTGTCCGAAAGTCCTCGTGAACGAAGACGGCTCCCTCGGCGCGCGGAACGCGGTCAAATGCATCGGCCTTGAAAAGAAGGTCGGCATCCACGCCAGCCCCACGGCGGTCATGGAGTATGACGGCGCCACGGCGTGGCTCGTCGGCGCGCCGAACAAGGGATTGGCGTGCATGTTCACGATGATGAATTCAGCGCGCCTTCAAGTCGGCCTGGAAGGCGTGGCGGTGGGGGACGCGGCGTACCAGGCCGCCCTCGGCTACGCCCAAGAGCGCAAGCAAGGCAAGGCCGCTGGCGTCGACGGCGCCGCGCCGATCCTCCACCACGCTGATGTGCGCCGAACGTTGACGACCATGCGAGCCAGGGTGATGGCCGCGCGCGCGATATGCTACGCAACTGCGGTGGCGGCCGATCTCGCAGAACACGCCCCAGATGCGGAGACCCGCGAAACCGCCAAGTTGCGCGAGGAATTGCTGACCCCCATCGCGAAGGCCTGGTCCACCGATATGGGCGTGGAGACCGCCAGCCTCGGCGTCCAGGTCCATGGCGGCATGGGCTTCATGGACGAGACCTTGGCCGCCCAACTCTATCGCGACGCCCGCATTCTCCCGATCTATGAAGGCACGAACGGCATCCAGGCGATCGACCTCGCCGGCCGCAAGCTCGCCCTCGAAGACGGCGCGGCCATGGCGGCGATGCTGGACGAGATCGCAGGCACGGCCCGGGAGGCGCGGTCCTCCAACGAGCCCCAGCTCGTCCAGATCGCCGAACGTCTGGAAGCCGCCAACGCTGCATTGTCGGACGCCACGGCTTGGATGGCCGAGACGATGAAGACCGACCGCGAGACGGGGCTCGCCGGCGCCACGGCCTACCTCGCGCTCGCTGGCGATGTTGTCGGCGGAGCGTTTCTCGCCAAGGGCGCCCTCGAAGCGCGTTCAGACGGCGTGATGCGCGGCCGCATGACGGCGCTCGCCGGCTTCTACGCCGAAACGGCTTTGGCCGAAGCGCCGGGCCGTGTGGCCGGAATCACCGAAGGCGGCGCAGCGTTGCGCGAGGGGAGCGAGGCCCTGTTCGGCGTTTGACG
>CAZQZC010000164.1:0-6099 GCA_964597685.1 uncultured Hyphomonadaceae bacterium
CCAACAATGTCTGCTCGGCGGTGGAGTACTTCCGCAAGCTCGGCGGCAATGTCGGTGTCGCCGGCATGGTGATCAATAAGGACGACGGCACGGGAGAGGCTCACGCCTTTGCGGAGAAGGTCTGAATTCCCGTCCTCTCGGCGATCCCCGCCGACGACGACATCCGCCGCAAGAGCGCGAATTACCAGATCGTCGGACGGCCGGGCGAAGTTTGGGGCCCGCTGTTTGAGACCTTGGCGGAGAACGTCGCCGACGCGCCGCCAATTCACCCGGCGCCGCTGAGCCACGACGCCCTGCTCGACCTGTTCTCAGCCGAAGAGACGGGCGCCGACTTCCAGCTAGAGCCGGCAACGGAAGCGGATATGTGCGGCGTCAACGCGACTCCAAAAGCGTCCTTAGAAGTTGTGTACGAGGCGATTTGATTTCACGATGACCGAACGCAGCGACCTCCCCTCCGATCCCCGCACTGAAATCGTCTACGACGATGGCGGCGCGGCCCCCGCGTCTCTTGGCGGCGCAGTGGAAACTGCGATGGAGACGACGCCTGCGAGTGACGGACAGGGTTGTCACGCCGGCGTCGATGAGATGCAACGCGCCGCCCGCACCGCGGGCCAGAGCGCCTTGCTCGACCAATTCGCAACAGACTACCCCAAGGGGCCTCACGACCAGCCGCAGAGCATGTGTCCGGCCTTCGGCAGCTTGCGCGTTGGGCTGCGCATGCGGCGCACCGCCACGATCCTTTCCGGTTCGGCTTGTTGCGTCTACGGGCTCACGTTCACCTCGCACTTCTACGGCGCGAAACGTAGCGTCGGCTATGTGCCGTTCAATTCCGAAACCCTCGTCACCGGCAAGCTGTTCGAAGACATTAAGGAAGCCGTCGAGGCGACGGCGGATCCCGACAAGTACGACACGATCGTCGTCACCAATCTCTGCGTGCCGACGGCGTCCGGCGTGCCGCTGCGGCTCTTGCCGAAACAGATTAACGGCGTCCGCATCGTCGGCATTGACGTGCCGGGTTTCGGCGTGCCGACGCACGCCGAGGCGAAAGACGTGCTGGCCGGCGCCATGCTGAATTACGCAAGGCTCGAGGCGGAAGAGGGCGCCGTGCCGCGCGCGCCGAGCGACAGCGCGGACCTGCCCAAGGTCACGTTGCTTGGAGAGATGTTTCCAGCTGATCCGATCGGCGTCGGACGCATGCTGGAGCCTATGGGATTGGCCGCCGGCGCGACCGTTCCCACAAGGGAATGGCGCGAACTCTATACGGCGTTCGATTGCGCCGCCGTCGCCGCCATTCATCCCCATTACACCGCGTCCGTACGCGAGTTTGAGGCCGCCGGCCGGTCTGTCGTCGGCTCGGCCCCTGTGGGCGTCGATGGAACCGCCGATTGGCTTGCGGCAATCGGGGATACGTGCGGGATCGCGGCCGACAAGGTGGCGGCCGCTCAAAACGCCGCGCTGCCGGCCATCAAAGGCGCATTGGCCGCTACGCCGATCGAGGGACGTATCACGGTGTCCGGTTATGAAGGCTCCGAACTCCTTGTCGCCCGCCTTCTGGTCGAGAGCGGAGCGGACGTGAAGTATGTTGGGACCGCTTGTCCGCGCACACGCTGGTCTGAACCCGACCGGGAGTGGCTCGCCGCGCGTGGCGTCCATGTCCAGTTTCGCGCGTCGCTGGAGCAAGACGTCGCCGCCTTTGAAGATGTCAAACCCGATCTCGCCATTGGCACGACGCCGGTCGTGCAAAAGGCGAAGCAGGCGACAATTCCCGCGCTCTATTTCACCAATCTGATCTCAGCCCGGCCGCTCATGGGCCCTGCAGGCGCAGGGTCTCTGGCGCAAGTTGTGAACGCCGCCATCGCCGGCAAAGCTCGTTTCGAAGAGATGCGGGACTTCTTTGAAGGCGTGGGGGACGGCGACACTGCTGGCGTCTGGGAAGAGACGCCCGAGATCAAGGCGGATTTCCGCGCCAAGCAGCGGCGCAAACTGGCCGTCCAGGCCAAGCGGGCGGCGAACCTTGAGGAGCCGGTCGGATGCTGATCCAGGATCACGACCGCGCGGGGGGGTATTGGGGCTCCGGCTACGTCTTCACGGCGGTGAAGGGCCTGCAGGTCGTCATCGACGGACCTGTGGGCTGCGAAAATCTCCCCGTCACCTCAGTGCTGCATTACACCGACGCCTTGCCGCCGCACGAATTGCCCATCGTGGTCACTGGCCTCGCGGAAGAGGAGCTTGGCCAACACGGCACGGAAGGCGCCATGAAGCGCGCCCGCGCCGCCCTGGATCCAGAGCTTCCAGCCGTGGTCGTCACCGGCTCGATCGCGGAAATGATCGGCGGAGGCGTGACGCCCGAAGGCGCGAACATTCAGCGCTTTCTTCCACGTACAATCGACGAGGACCAATGGCAGAGCGCCGATCGCGCGCTCCTCTGGTTGTGGACCGAATACGCCCAGACCAAGGGCCGTGATCCGAAACCGCGCAAGAAGGCCGCCGACGCCAAGCCGTCGGTCAATCTCATCGGCCCGGCCTACGGCACGTTTAATATGCCCTCAGACCTCGCCGAAATCCGCCGCCTGGTCGAAGGGATCGGCGCGGAGATCAATATGGTCTTCCCGCTCGGCAGCCACATCTCGGAGGTCCGCCGCCTGGCGGATGCGGACGTCAACGTCTGCCTCTACCGCGAATATGGCCGCGCGCTCTGCGAGGCGATGGGCAAACCCTATTTGCAGGCGCCGATCGGGCTTCATTCGACCACGAAATTTCTGCGGAAGCTGGGCGAGCTTACCGGGCTCGATCCGGAGCCCTTTATCGAGCGCGAGAAGCACACAACAATCAAACCTCTCTGGGACCTCTGGCGCTCGGTCACCCAGGATTTCTTCGGAACCGCGAACTTCGGCATCGTCGCGAACGAGACATATGCGCGCGGCGTTCGCAATTTCTTGGAGAACGATCTGGGCGTGCCTTGCGCCTTTTCGTTTGCGCGCGTTGCAGGGCGGAAGCCCGACAATGACGCGGTCGCCGAAGCGATTGCAGAGACCAAGCCTTTCATAGTCTTCGGCAGCTTCAACGAGCGCATGTATCTCGAGGAGGCCGGCGCGCGCTCGGCTTTCATTCCCGCCTCGTTTCCCGGAGCGATTATCCGCCGACACACGGGCACGCCTTTCATGGGCTATGCCGGGGCGACCTACCTCGTACAGGAAGTGTGCAACGCGTTGTTCGATGCGTTGTTCCACATCTTGCCGCTCGCCTCCGACCTCGACCGCGCCGATCCAACGCCCGCCCGCCAGGCCATCGCCTGGGAGGCGGCGGCGCAGACGGCGCTCGACGAGTACGTCGCAACCTATTCGGTGCTGACCCGGATTTCCGCCGCCAAAAGGTTGCGCGACCGGGCGGAATCTGCGGCGCGCCGCTGCGACGCGCCACGCGTTTCCGTCGAGCATGTCACCGAGGGTCACGCTGAGCTGAGCGGAGCGAGGGCGGCATGACCCTCACAGATCTGAAGTCGGGAATTTGGAGGAGGACGAAATGAGCGAAATCACCGTCGGCGAAGGCCATCTCCATCGAAAGCGCGATCGAGCGGAATACGCCGTCTACGTCGCCCTTGTCTTTCCGTTTTGCCTGATCGGCGCGGCGTTAGGCCGCGTCTTGCCGGGCCGCACCGTCTATCGCGGCGTCAATGAACGCCGGCGGTCTGTGTTCGCGGAAGCCGGCGCCCACGCCTGCAGCATTATCCCTTGGGTATTCGGAGGGCGATGAGGCCGCGCAAACGGGGCGGCCCGTCAGAGAGTTTTGGCGACCTGGTTGTCAAAAGGAGCCCCTGTCGCTGGGTTAAGAGCGGCGCAGTAAGGTCAACATGAGGAGAGATTCATATGGCCTCTGAAACAAGTGTCAGTTCGGACACGATGTCCGGACTGAATGCGTCAGAAGCAAAAGCGTTCCATGGTGTTTTCATGAGATCGTTTTGGCTTTTCACATTCTATGCGTTCATTATTCACATGATCGTCCTTTACTTTAAGCCTTGGACGGGCGTGATTGAGTAAACGCGACTAGAAAGGAAGTACTGCCATGTGGCGAATTTGGATGATCTTTGATCCAAGACGAATTCTTGTCGCTCTTGCGATCTTCTTGTTCACACTTGCGATCTTGATCCACTTTATTCTGCTTAGCACGCCAGAATACAATTGGTTCGATATCGGTGAGTCGAACGCGACGGAAAACGCAGCCATCGAACTTATCGAGGATGTGCGGTCCGCTTGATGTCGATCAGTGAGGCGGGCGGCGCGGCCAGGCTCGACGTCGCCCGTTGATCGAAACACTTCGGCCTTGCGGCCGCCTGGCCGTGTGTCGCGCGGCGTGCGTCTTAAGGCGTACGCGGGCGATGGCGCGCGGAGGACGGCCAATTCAATAGGAGCGTCCGATGGCGTTGCTCAGTTTTGAAAGGAAGTACCGCGTCAGGGGCGGCACGCTCATCGGCGGCGATATGTTCGATTTCTGGGTCGGTCCGTTCTATGTCGGCTTCTTCGGCATTACGGCCGCCTTTTTCGCGGTTCTCGGAACAGCCCTGATCTTCTGGGGAGCCTCCCTCGGAGATACATGGAACCCTTGGCTGATCAGTATTGATCCGCCCGGCGCGGTGTATGGCCCGCGACCAGACCGCACCTATCCTGACGTGGGATTGTCGCTTGCGCCTATGGCCCAAGGCGGGCTTTGGCAAATCATCACCTTCTGCGCCGTCGGCGCGTTTGGGTCTTGGGCCCTGCGCGAGGTGGAAATCTCACGCAAGCTCGGCATGGGCTACCATGTTCCCATCGCGTTCGGCGTTGCGATCGGCGCCTTCGTGACCCTCAACGTGATCCGTCCGATCCTGATGGGATCTTGGGGTCACGGCTTTCCATACGGGATAATGAGCCACCTCGATTGGGTCTCTTATGTCGGCTATTCGTATGGGAATTTTCACTACAATCCCGCGCATATGGTCGCCATTACGTTCTTCTTCACGACGACGTTGGCGTTGGCGATGCACGGCGGCCTTGTTCTGTCGGCCACCAATCCCGGCGGCGGCAAGGTTGTGAAGACGCCCGAGCATGAGAACGCGTTTTTCCGCGATTTCATCGGCTATTCGATCGGCACGGTCGGTATCCACCGACTCGGCCTGTTCCTCGCGCTGTCGGCCGGGATTTGGAGTGCGATCTGCATCGTGATCTCAGGCCCGCTCTACGAGGGCTCGTGGGTCGCGTGGTGGGATAATTGGCGCAACCTGCCGCTATGGCGCCTGGAGGAGTAACGATTATGGCTGATTATCAGTACATTCTGACGCAGGTTCAGGTGCGCGGCCATGTCGACCATGGCGTGCCTCTGCCGCCCAACAGCGACTCTGATCGCGATTTGATCACCGGGTTCAACCACTTCTTCGGTCGGCTCGGCGACGCTCAGATCGGTCCGATCTATCTCGGTTGGACGGGGCTCGCCTCGATCATCTCGGGCGGCCTGGCGATTGTGATCATTGGCATGAACATGGCCGCCAGCGTCGACTACAGTCCGATGAAGTTCTTCGGCCAATTGCCTTGGCTCGCCCTTGAGGCGCCCTTGGAGAAACACGGGATCAGTCCGTTCATGCCGCTTGAGGAGGGTGGCTGGTGGATGCTGGCGGGGTTCCTTTTGACCCTGTCGATACTGCTCTGGTGGGTGCGCTCCTATAGGCGCGCGCTACAGCTGGGCATGGGCACGCACATTTGCTGGGCCTTCGCAGCGGCGATCTGGCTCTATCTCGTGTGCGGGTTCATCCGGCCGCTCTTCATGGGCAGCTGGAGCGAGGCGGTGCCGTTCGGCGTCATGCCGCACCTCGATTGGACGAACAATTTGTCGCTTGTCTACGGGAATTTCTTCTACAACCCGTTCCACATGCTCTCTATCGTCTTCCTTTACGGGTCGACCCTTCTCTTCGCGATGCATGGCGCGACCATCTTGGCCGTCGGCCGGTATGGCGGCGAGCGCGAGATCGAGCAGATCTATGACCGCGGCACGGCTTCGGAGCGCGCCGCCCTCTTCTGGCGCTGGACGATGGGTTTCAACGCCTCGATGGAATCCTTTCACAGCTGGGCC
>CAZQZC010000165.1:0-6048 GCA_964597685.1 uncultured Hyphomonadaceae bacterium
CGCCGGCACCGAATTCACGGTCGCTCGAGACGGCGAGGCGGCCGGCGACCGGCCGCGCGTCGTCCATTGCGGCGGCAATTCTTCGGACCGCTATGGGTTCGGGACGCTGTTCGGCCTGAAAGTCCTCCCCTACGCCGACCTCGTGCTCTTTGACTATCCAGGCTACGGCGACAGCCCCGGCGCGCCGAGCGCGGAGGCGTTCGAAGCGATGATCGACAATCTGGCGCGGGAGCTCAACGGCCGCCGCGCGCAATCGAACCGTCCGCTGATCCTGTGGGGCTATTCCTTGGGCGGCTTTGTCTGCTCGGAATTGTTGGACGAGGTTGACCAGGTCGCGGCGATCATCATCGAATCGAGCGCGCACAACGCCAAGAGCGCCGCGCGCCAACTTCTCCCCGCGATCTTACGGCCGTTCGTGCGTTTGAGACTGTCGCCGACCTTGGCGGCGTACGACAATGTCGAGGCCTTGAAGGGTTACAACGGCGATGTTCTGGTGCTGACGGGCGCGCAGGACGGGATCCTGTCGGCCAAGCTCAGCCGAAACCTCGCCGTCGGGCTAGAGGCGCACGGCGTCTCGGTCGCCTACCACGAGTTTCCAGACGGCAACCACGCGAACCTGCCAACCTTGGCGTCATATAGAGAGACGCTGAACGCATTCTTCGCCCAATGGTCAGGCGATGCGCTTTGATCGGACTTTGGCAGGCCGGTACGAGCCGCCCTCCTTTCGGCAGCCGGGCGAAGTATACGACCAGGTGAATTCGCCTCATCGACATTGCAGTCCTCAAGTTGTCCTTTCCGAACTTGGAGGGCTGCCCTGCATTGGACACACATCGAGATATCTATGATCCGAGCTACGTCAAAGACGTGTTTGATCGGTGCTCCAGCAAATACATTGCCTTCAGCTATATCTGCTCATTTGTTTTACGGAGCGGTGGCGCAGGCAAGCTGTTCAAAACATGCCAACGCCCGCGGCGGCCGCATCGGGGACATGAGCGACTGCCGGCAATAAGCCTCTCGCTGTCGCCCCCCCTAGAGCCCTTGCGTCACAAAACCTTCATCTGCTAAACGCTTGCGCCCGCGGCCAGGGCGCTGTGGATAATTCGCACGCGGCATTCCCGTATCGACAATTTAACCCATCCATCCGGGGCGCGGCCCCCGGGCGGTGCGCGGCGCGTTCGCCGCATGACGGAGCAGACCCATGGATTTCGACGGAAAAACGAGGAACGAACCTCCCATCTTTGCCGACCGGTCCGCCGGCGCGGCTGAGGCGGCGGACCATTTCATCAGCGTGGACGGCGAGGAATACGCCGGACGCCACCTGATCATCGACCTCCACGGCGCGACGCACCTCGACGACGAACAGGTCATCAAACAAGCCTTCCTCGATTGCATTGAGGCCTGCGGGGCGACGCTCCTGCACATCCATCTTCACCGCTTCACGCCCCATGCGGGCTATTCCGGCGTCGCGGTTCTGTCTGAAAGCCACATCTCCATCCACACCTGGCCAGAGCGCGACTACGCCGCCCTGGACGTGTTCATGTGCGGATCGGCGGAACCGATGAAATCCATAGATATCCTCAGGGCCGCGTTCAAACCCCAACGCGTCGACGTCCAAAACATCCTGCGCGGCGGCGATACGTGAGCGCGGACAGCCTGCTGCGGCGGGGCGGCGAGACCTGGTTCTTCGAGACGCCGGTCGCCGGCACCGCCTTCGCCCTGCGCGTCGACCGCGTGATCCACGAGGCGACGGACGGGCTTCAGCAGGTCCTCGTCTTCGAGCACGAGCATTTGGGCCGCGTCCTCGCGTTGGACGGGATCGTGCAGGTCTGCGAGGCTGACGAGCACATCTATCATGAGATGATGGCGCACACGCCCTTGATTGTTCATGGGGCCGCCGAGCGCGTCCTCATCATCGGCGGCGGCGACGGCGGCGTGGCGCGCGAAGCGCTGCGACACACATCAATTCGCGACCTCACCTTGGTGGAGATCGACCGGTCTGTTGTCGACCTCTCCCGGCAGTGGATGCCGGATATCTCGGCCGGCGCCTTCGAGGATCCGCGTCTCGAACTGATCATTGCAGACGGGGCCGATTTCATGCGCAATCGAGAGGCGGCCTACGACGTGATCATCGTCGACTCCACCGATCCAGACGGCCCAGGCGCCGTTCTGTTTACGGAGACGTTTTACACGTCCTGCGCCCGCGCGCTGCGTTCAGGCGGCGTCATGATCTCCCAGAACGGCGTGCCCTTTCTACAGAGAGAGGCTGTCGCACGCGCCTTCGCATCGCTTCGCGCGGCCTTCCCCCATGTCCATGAATTGGAGATTTCCGTGCCGACTTACGCTGGAGGCCCGATGGCGCTCGGCCTGTCGACACACTCCCAGGCCAAGGCCGATGCGGCGACGTCGATCGCATCGGCTGCGCGCACTTGGGCGGCGGCCGATCTGCCTGCGCAATACTACACGCCCGATCGACAGATCAGCTCGATCCGAAACGGACGTCAGCGCCGATAAGCAATGGCAACTTGCCATTCACCGCAATGATGGCACTGTGCTCTTGTGGGCGTCGCGACAGGGCGGGCGCTCGACAAGTGAGCGGTTCATCTTGGCCCCGCCCTCTGGCTTCGCCTTCGGAAAGGCAGGGGCGTTATGAGCCGAACACAGATTTCAGTCGCACGCGCCGCATTGGCGGCCATGACCATGGCTTGGATGGTTCAGACCGCCGATGCGCGAACCGACGCCAAGCGCGGCCTGTCCATTCCTCTGGTTGAAACCTCCGACGGCTTCATGATGACGGAGATGCGCATCAACGGCTCCGGATCGGTGAACGTCCTCGTCGATACAGCCGCGAATTTCGCCCTGGTCGGGTCGCGAGAATTACGAGACGCCGGCGTAGATATCGAAACCGACCAAAGGGTCAGCGTCGCAGGCCTATTGGACGCCCAGATCTATCCCCGAATCGACGTTCCGCGACTTGATATCTCCAATGCGACGTTGTTTGAAACGCCGACCGCTGTGGCGGATCGGGCTCTCTTTCCCCGCAAGCTCAATATTTTGCCCGCAAGCGCCTTCTCGGCCCGCTATCTCGACTTCGACTTCCCGAACCGAACCCTGATGGTCTACGACGAGCGCAAGCGCCGTGGGCGGTCGAAGATCGGCTTCAAGGTCAAGTTGCGGCCATTGCGGGGCTTGTGGCTGACCCGGGTCGAGGTGAACGGCAGGCGCGGTTGGGCTTTGATCGACACGGGCGCCAACGCGACGCTGATCAACCGCGAATTCGCCGAGAAGGCCCACGCGAGGTTATCGGAGCCCGAAAACGTTGTTCTAGAAGACGCCAACCATGAACGCGCGATCGGGCGGCGCGCCTATGTGCACCGGATCGAGGTTGGAGACTCCTTCATGGATCGTGTCCAAATCTCAGTCGCAGATCCGTCGATTTTCGAACATCTTGGCCTCGACGAAAAGCCCGCAATGGTGCTTGGCCTTGATTACCTCAAGCATTTCCGGCTGCAAATCGACCAACGGAACAATGTCGCCGTCCTGATCCCCTCCGAGGGGGTCGTGGCGGAAAGCGAGCGCCGCATCAGGCGCAACAGTTTCGTTCGATTCGGCCGCTTCTCGTTCTAGTCCCCGATGCAAGTCTGTGCGGAGCCTTGCGGCTTGCGTTTCGGCGCGGGCCGGCGTCTATTCGCGCTTTAAGATACATTCGCTGCAACGAGGAAACGGCCCATGCACCGCAGACTGAGCTCCGCATTCGCAGCCCTGGCGGCGGCCACGCTCGCAACCGCCCAGGAGACGAACGTGCCCCAGGACATCGACCGCGTCGCGCCCGGCGACGCCGACCCCTATTTGTGGCTTGAGGAGGTCGAAGGCGACGACGCCCTCTCCTGGGTGCGCGCGCAGAACGAACGCTCGCTGGCGGCCCTGCAGGCGGATCCGCGCTACGCCGGTCTCGAAGCGGCTGCGATCGCGATCGCCACATCCAAGGAGCGCATCCCCTATGGCCGGGTTCGCGGCGGGTTGGTCTACAATTTCTGGCAAGACGAGACAAACGTCCGAGGCGTTTGGCGGCGTGCGGCGCTTGAAAGCTACGCGACGGACGCGCCGGATTGGGAGACAATCCTCGACATCGACGCCCTCGCCGAGGCCGAAGGCGCGAACTGGGTTTACAAGGGCGCCGATTGCCGGCGGCCGACGCTGGACGAGCCTTTGCGATGCCTCGTCAGCCTCTCCGACGGCGGCAAGGACGCCGTCGTCCAGCGCGAATTCGACATCGAATCGAAGTCCTTCGTCGACGGCGGCTTCGCCACGCCCGAGGCGAAACAAGGCGCGGCCTGGGCCGATTCCGACACTCTCTTGATCGCCACCGATTGGGGCGGCGACGGGTCCACGCTCACCGAGTCGGGCTATCCGTCGGTCGTCAAACGCTGGACCCGCGGAACACCGCTGGACGAGGCCGAACACTTGATAAGCGGCGACAAGACCGATGTCGGCGTCTGGCCCTTCACGCTGGAGACAGACGACGGACGGACCCTTCAAGGCGCCGTCGAGGCCGACACCTTCTTCACGTCCACCTATTGGCATTTTCCATCCGATGGCGGCGACACGGTGCAGCTGCCCATTCCGCCGAAATCCAACCCCGAAGGCGTCTATAAGGGACGTCTCCTGGTGGCGCTGCAGCAGGATTGGACCCCGGAGGGCCAGGACGCGGCGTTCAAATCCGGCGACCTTGTCTCATTCGATCTCGACGCCTTCCTCGAAACCAAAACCCTTCAGGAGGTCGACCTCGTCTTCCGTCCCGGCGCGCGACAAGCGCTCAACGGCGTCGCCTTGGCCCGCGGCGCGGCGCTTCTGTCAGTCAACGACAATGTCGTCGGGCGCCTCTTGAAGCTGGAGCTTGGCGGTGAAGGCTGGTCGACCGAGCCGGTGGACCTTCCCGGCGCGGGCCAGGTTGGCATCGCCTTCGCCGACCAGAAGGAAGAGGCCGTCTTTCTCAATTATGAGGGCTTCCTGACGCCGGACTCGCTCCTCAAATACGACGCCGCAACCGGCGAAGTCTCACCATTGAAAAGCCTGCCGGCGAAGTTCGACGCCGACGGCCTCACGGTCCAGCAATTTGAGGCGGCGTCGAAAGACGGAACCAACATCCCCTACTTCGTCGTCCACCGTGAGGACATCACCCTCAATGGCGCGACGCCGACGCTCTTGAACGCCTATGGCGGATTTCAGATCTCCCGCCCGCCCTTCTATTCCGGCACGTTCGGCAAGTTGTGGCTTGAGCGAGGCGGCGCCTTCGTCCTCGCCAATATCCGCGGCGGCGGCGAATTCGGTCCGGCCTGGCACCAGGCGGGCCTCAAAACCAACCGCCAACGCATCTACGACGATTTCATCGCCGTGGGCGAAGATCTGGTGGCAAAAGGGATTACGAGCCCAAGCCGCCTCGGCATCATGGGCGGCTCCAATGGCGGCCTGCTGATGGGCGTGGCGCTCAATCAGCGTCCAGACCTCTGGAACGCCGTGGTTGTTCAGGTCCCGCTGCTCGACATGCTGCGCTACCACCTCCTGCTCGCCGGCGCCTCATGGGTCGACGAATATGGATCGCCGGACGTGGCCGAAGAACGCGCCTTCCTCGAGACGATTTCGCCCTACCACAATTTCGATCCGGCCAAGGATTATCCCACGCCGCTCTTCGTCACCTCCACCAAGGACGACCGCGTCCATCCGGGCCATGCGCGCAAAATGGCGAAGCTGTTCGAAGCCGCCGGCAAGCCCTTCCTCTATTACGAGAACATCGACGGCGGACATTCCGCGGCGGCGAACCAGATCGAAAGCGCCAAACGGGCCGCGTTGGAGTTCACCTATCTCGCTCAACGCCTGTTCGGCGAAGCGGACGTCGACGAGGTCGGCGGGGATTAACGCGACGGCGCGCAGCGCTACACCAATCCCCGTCCTGCGGCGCCAATTCGCCTAGGCGGCGCACGGGTTTCTGCGGTTGACGCAGAAACCCTGTCCTCCCCCTGGCGCGCCCATCCCACACTCCCCTTGCTTCGT
>CAZQZC010000166.1:0-6043 GCA_964597685.1 uncultured Hyphomonadaceae bacterium
CCGACGTCAAAAGCGCAAGGCCGACGGCGATGGCGGACAAGGCGCGCCAGTTTCGTGTCTTCGAAAGCGTCTGTGACAAGGATCCAACTCCAAAGTCATCGGCCGCGGGATTGCGGCCGTATGATCATTGGACGTCGGGAGAGCGGAAAACCTTCCCGCCGTGTGCGAAAAAATCAGATCGCGACGCCGCCAGCCAGGCTTTGGCGGCTCTTACCCGTTCACGTCTTCAAGCAAGCGTCGCGCAATCACGTGGGCTTGGATCTCGCCCGCGCCCTCGAAGATGTTGAGGATACGGGCGTCCTGAAGCACCCGGCTGATCGGATACTCCAGCGCGAAGCCGTTTCCGCCGTGGATCTGAACGCCATTGTCGGCAGCGGCCCAGGCGACCCGCGCGGCCAGCAGCTTGGCCATGCCCGCCTCGAGGTCGCAGCGTTTGTCTTCGTCCTTCTGACGGGCGGAATAATAGGTCAGCTGGCGCGCGCCGACGATTTCGGCAGCCATCATGACGAGTTTGTTGCGCACGCGCGGGAAGGCGAAAATGGGCTGGCCGAATTGCTGACGGTCCAGCGAGTATTGCAGGCCAAGTTCAAACGCGTTTTGCGCCACGCCGACGGCGCGGGCGGCGGTCTGAATGCGCGCGCTCTCGAAGGTCGCCATGAGGTGGCGGAAACCTTGCCCCTCGACATCGCCGAGCAAATTGTCGCCCGAGACGCGGAAGCCGTCGAAGGCGATCTCGTATTCCTTCATGCCGCGATAGCCGAGCACTTCAATCTCGCCGCCGGTCATGCCGTCCGCCGGGAAGGGGTGTTCGTCCGTTCCGCGCGGTTTTTCGGCGAGGAACATGGACAGTCCGGAGAAATTCTTCGTCTCGGGATCCGTGCGCGCAAGCAGGGTCATCACGTCGGCGCGGACCGGATGGGTGATCCAGGTCTTGTTGCCCGTGATCGTCCAATCCTCGCCGTCTTTCACCGCGCGCGTGCGCAGGGAGCCGAGGTCGGAGCCCGTATTCGGCTCGGTGAACACCGCCGTCGGCAGAATGTCGGCCGCGGCGATGCCGGGCAGCCATTTCGCCTTCTGGGCCTCGGTGCCGCCGATGAGGATCAACTCGGCTGCAATCTCTGACCGCGTGCCCAGCGACCCGACGCCGATATAGCCCCGCGAAAGCTCCTCGGAGACGACGCACATGGCCGTCTTGCCCATGCCCGCGCCGCCATACTCTTCCGGGATCGTCAGCCCGAACACGCCCAGCTCGCCCATTTCCGCGACGACGTCGAGCGGGATGTATTCGTTCTTGAGATGCCATTCGTGCGCGAAAGGCGTGACTTTATCGGCGGAGAACTTCCGAAATGTCTCGCGCACCATCTCCATGGTTTCATCGAGACCCGTCGCCTCTACGGTCGGGCGGCCCAGCGCATCCGGCAGCAAGCGGCCGGCGGCCTCAAGCGCGCCAGGCGTTTTGCCCTCGGCGATGAAACGCTGCAGGGCGGGCGCGAACAATTTTTGCATGGAGGCGGGCGGCAGGCCCAAATCCGCGGGGCGGACAAACTCACCCTGGTTCATCGGAACGCCGCCTATGAGCTGCTGGGCGTATTCTGAGAACAAGATCTGAGAGAGCAGCGCTTCGATCTCTCCAAACGCGCCTTCGGCGTCCAGGCGCGCCGCCCATCGGGCGGTTTCGCGCAACGTCTCGACATAGGTCGCGGTCCAGGCGAGGCCGTGGGCCATGTGTTGGTGCGCGTCGAGCAGTTTCCGGTCCGGCTTGCCCGCTGGCGCCAGAACGGCGGCGACAGACGCTTTGGCGTCGGAGAAATAGTCCTCCAACGCGGCCACCGCTTCCGCCATAGCGGGAATCAGCCCGCCCATCACTGCGGACGTCTCAATCACTTCGCCGGCTGCGCCGTCCATATCGCCCTCCCGAGAATTTGGCTCGAGATGATAGTGCGCCGACGGGCGGAAGTCAGGCCTTATGCTGCGGCGCAGCGTCGCGCGGTCTATGACGTCTTCTGCGTTTCGACCCAGTTCTCCACCCGGCGCTCCAAAATCGCGAGCGGCATGGCCCCGCCGCCGAGCACGGTGTCATGGAAGCCTCGAATATCGAAGTCTTCGCCCAATTCGGCCTCCGCCTCCCGTCGGAGCTCTTGGATCTTGAGCATGCCGACCTTGTAACTCGTCGCCTGTCCCGGCAGGACAAGATAACGGCGCACTTCAGAGCGGGCCTGGGCCTCGGTGATCGCCGAATTGGCGAGGAAGTAGTCGACGGCTTGCTGTTCGCTCCAGCCTTTGGAATGGAGGCCAGTGTCGACCACAAGGCGGATCGCCCGCCACATTTCCGAGCCCAGTCGGCCAAACTCGGACAGGGGATCGGCGTAGGTTCCGTCGATCTCCGTGGCGAGCCATTCCGAATAGAGGCCCCAGCCCTCGCTATAGGCCGTGAAGCCGGCTTGCGTGCGGAAGGTTGGGACGGCCTCCAGCTCTTGAGCGATGGAGATTTGCATGTGGTGGCCGGGCAATCCTTCGTGATAGGCGATCACTTCCAGTTCGCGCAGCGGCATGGCGTTCATATCGGACAAATGGGCGTAGTAAATGCCGGGGCGAGAGCCGTCGGGCGTGCCTGGGAAGTAATGTTGCGCGGCGCCGTCTTGCTCCCGGAAGGCTTCGACGCGCTTCACTTCGAGATCCGCCTGCGGAAGGATTCCGAAATAATCCGGCAGTTTCGCTTTGATCCGGTCGATCGCGGCGGTCGCCTGGTCGATATAGGCTTGGCGGCCAACGTCGGTGTTCGGCAGGTAGAGCCGCTCGTCCTCCTTCGTGTCGCGCAGAAAGGCGAAGAAGGCCTGCAAGTCGCCCTCGAAGCCGAATTCGTCTTTCACCGACTCCATCTCGGCGCGTAGCCGGGTGACCTCGGCGCGTCCTGTTTCGTGGATCTCGTCGGCCGTCAGGTCCGTCGTCGTCTGGTTGGCGAGGCGTTCATTGTAGTACGCCGCCCCGTTTGGCAGATCGCCGACGCCCTGGGTCTCGTCAGCCGCGTTGACGATATCTTCCTCCTGCCAGGCGATGAGACGCTCATATGCGGGCTTCCAATGGTCGACGAGGGCGGCGCGGGCCGCGTCCGTCAGTGCGTCGGCTTGCGCCTGATCGATCGCTTCCTGTTCCAGAAGGGTGGCGATCTTCTGTTTGGCGTCGGCCCAGATGGCGCTGTCTGTCTCGGACTCGTCGAACGGCGCCCCTGTGATAATTTTACGAGATTCATCGATGACGAAGTCGAATGAAAAGCGCGGCGGCCGCACGCCGCCGGCGGCGTTGGCGCGGGATTGTTCGATCAATTGGTCAAGAAAGCGCTCCGTCTCCACGATCCGGGAGATGTAGGCCTCCATGTCGGACGCGTCGTCGATGCGGTGGAATGCGATCAATAATTGCGGCGGGAAAGAATGGACCGCCGACATTTGCTCAAAGATATAATCGTTGGACCAATATTCGGACGACGCGACCGATTGGTCGAGCTGATACGCCCAGATGTCGTAGGACGTCTGCGCTTCAGGCGACAGCTTGTTGTAGTCGAACGAGGCCTTCATTTCGGCGACCGTGGCGCGCCGCCAGTCGAGCTGCTCTTGGGCGGCCTCACGCGAGGCGTCGTCTAGCTCGCCATAGGCCGTCTTGCGGCCGAGAAAGGTCTGCTGGATGGGACTGAAGGCCAGCTCTTCCTCGAACTTCGCCTCGAACCATTCGTTGATGCGATCGGTCTCAGCCTGGATTTGCTCCTGGGTGATGTCCGGCGCCTGGGGGGGCGCAACCCGAGGCGAGCCGTCGCCACATGCTGCGATGATTCCCAGGGATGCGGCGCTCAATAACCAGGTGCGCATGGCGTTTCCTTCTAAACTTGGTTCTTTGCTGGCGAGAGTTTCTCGGTTTCGGCGGCGTTGTAAAGCCAAGGCCGTCAAGGCGTTGTGAGCGTGCGCGAGCGCATTCCGAAGCCGCATAACGCGTATGCGCAGGTGTGGGGCGCATCACAGCCCGCCGCCCCTATGTAGTGTAAGCCTTAATCGGGGGTAACTCTTCATGCGCACGCTGGTCAGCCTGGGATTTCTTGTATTTGCTGGAGTTTTGACGGACTTCGTCTGGTCGCAGCCATTGTCGGGCGTCCCGATGCTCGTTTCCTGCGCAGGCCTTGCAGCCTTCGTGTTCGGCTTGGCGGCTGTCGCTGTCGCGCCCGCGCTCGACCGCGGCGATTGGCGCATGGCGACAGGGTATGGCCTTGTGTTTGGCGCGATGTTCGGCGGCGCTGTCTTTGGTGTCGACGTCTATCTGGCCCCTGCGCCGATCTTGGGCGCCACGCCGCTTGAAATCGGCGCCCTGACGGTGTTGTCGGCTGCGTATTCTCTGTTCTCCTACGCGCTGACCAGCCTGGTTTTGGGATGCGCGGTCTGCGACCTTGAGCCTGAAGGCCTCGACGCGGACGCCGTCGCCGTCGCCGACGCCGCTTAGCCGATCAACTCATCCATCTCAGCGTCGTCGGCTGAATAGGGTTCTGAAATTCGCGTCCTTCGGCCAGAGCTGAGGCCCATTCCCGCTTCAGCGTTTGATACCATTTCGCTTGGACGTCGATATCGTCGATCCAGAGCATCGACGTCTGAAACTTCAGCCCTTCATTTTGAAGGTCCACCATGTCGCCGTCCTGGTCCAGGAAGCGGCGGGCTGCAGGCTTCAGGATCGGCGTCGCCAGGTTCAAGAGCGGAGCGCCGCTCCACCAGGTCAATTGCGTGATCCGGGTCCGCGCGCCGTCCTCCGGCGTCAGGCATGTGAGCGTCAACAGGCGCGCGCGCTGGTTCTCCACAATCTCCCAGCGAAACCCTGGCAATTGGAAAACGATCTCGGTGGTCACATCGCCGCCGAACACTGCTTTGTAGGCGATGGAGTTCGAACTCGGCGCGTGCTTGGCGATCACCCAGCCGCGCGTGCGCGGTTCGAAGCTCTTTTCCTTCAGCCGCAGACCCGTTGAGGGCGGCCGCCACCACCATTGGGAATGTACGAAAGGCACATGGGCGGGGTCCATCAAGCCGACGATTGCGTTGTCCATATGCGCGTCAAACACGCGGGATACGACGAATTTCGGCCGCGCCGGCAGGTCGCCGAAGTCTGGCGGCGGGACAATCGGCGCCGCCAGCGCGCGGGGGTCGTGGGCGACGTACACGAACACGGCGCCGTTCGCTTCGTGGACGGGATATCGGCGAACGCGGATGCGGGACACGTCGATATCCTGGCCTTCGACAAGGCTGGGCATGTGACGGCATACCCCGTCGGTTCCGAAGCGCCAGCCGTGATACGGGCAAGCGATTGTCGCCGCGCCGTCAGTGTCCACCTGCTTGCCGGCTGACAACGGCACGAGGCGGTGAGGGCAGATATCCCGCAATGCAAACGCCTCGCCCAATTCGGTGCGGCCGAGCATGACGGGTTGGCCAAGGATCATGCGCCGGAATTGCCGGCCCGCCTTCAGCTCCTGCGTGGTGGCCGCGAAGTACCAGGACTCGGTCAGCAGGCCGTGTGCGTCGATTCCGCGTTCAATTCGCGGCTCAGTCTGCGTGTCCGGCATAGCGTAGCGACCTCCTATTCCGCCGCCTGTCGGTATTCGGTCTCGCGCTCAGCCGCTAGGCGGTCGCGCACAGTCTCGCCTGGATATCCAAACACTTCCAACCCCCGCGCCGCCATCTGAAGGCCGGCTTCGATCGCATCCGGTATCACATAGTCAGCGCCGGCTTCGCGCAATTCTTGGGCATGGTCGACGTCTTGAGCGCGCGCGAAAATCGGCGCCGAAGCGCGCAAGCTGCGCACGGCGCGCACCATGGCGGCGGCTGCGGCGGGATCATCGACGGTGACAATGAACAAAGCCGCGCCCCGGGCCCCAGCGCGCATCAATATCTCCGGCCGAGCCGCATCGCCCAGATAGACGCGCCACCCAGCCTCTCGCTCCCGCGCAACGCGCGCCACAATGCGGTCTAGAGCGACAAACTCCGTCTCTTAGGCACGCAGAATGTGGGCGGCCGCGCGC
>CAZQZC010000167.1:0-5960 GCA_964597685.1 uncultured Hyphomonadaceae bacterium
CCATACACCTTCGCAGCGGCCCCACATCGACGAGCGCAGGATCGGAATTGACACGGGCGCCTATCTGACCGGCAGACTAACTGCAGCGCGCTTGGAAAAAAGCGATGTGACCTTCATCATGACGCAATAGGCGTTTGGGAGCGATGGCATGATCAAGAGACATAATATGGGCGTGGCCGCGCTGGCTTTCGCGGCGATATGCGCCGCTTGCGCATCCGGCGGTGCGTCAGACGGCGACGTCGTGACTTCGCGCGTCCTCGACGAGTACCGCTTAGACAGCGGCGACGAGATCGCCGTTACAGTATTTGGGGAACAAGACTTGTCGGGCGAATTTGTCGTCGACGGCTTGGGCTTTGTCTCCATCCCGCTTGTCGGCGAAATCAAGGCTTCCGAACTAACGCTACGCCAGTTTCAACGTAATCTGGAGACCGCTTTGGCCGACGGATTGCTCAACAACCCGCAGGTCAGTGCGGAAGTCTTGAGCTTCCGACCATTTTACATCCTTGGCGAGGTCAACAGGCCTGGCGAATATCCGTACACGTCTGGACTGACAATCTTCAACGCGGTTGCGACCGCCGAGGGCTTCACCTTTCGTGCAAACAAAAAAGTGGTCCTGATACGTGAAGCCGAATCGGACGAAGAAATTCGCGTCCGATTGACACCAAGCACGCTCGTCGCTCCCGGAGACACGATTATCATCCGCGAGCGTTTGTTCTAGCTGCGCGATTCTCCTATTACGCGAAGTCAGTCCGAGGACGGAATACCAATTGGATTGACCACGCGGGCGTCGTATAAGACGCCGAGTGGGAGAGTGACGTGGGTGGATTTCAAGGATTCTGGTCTTCGATCGACAGCTTCGGCGGCAAAGCGATCTCGCCTCCCTGGCGACGCGGAGTGTTTTGGAAGTTCAGACGAAAAGGGGGCGGCGAAGATCTTCGCCGCTGGCCCCCTGATTGCAGAGACGCCAGTAGACCTGCGCGACATGCGCCAAGCTGGATCAACGCAATGAGGGCTTCATTCGCATTATTCGGGATCGTTCTATTGAGCGCGGCGCAGCAGGCCGTCGCACAAGATTTCTTTGTTCGTGATCGCTACCAAAACGTGCGGGAACGCCCGCAACCCGCCTTTGATCCTCAGCCCCTCCGAATTGGCAGCTTCCTCGCCAGCCCTGAATTGGGATTGCGGTCGCTGTATTTGTCGAACGTCTTCGCTGCGGAGACCGGCCGCGAAGACGACTTCATTTTCGGCATCGCGCCAGCGTTGCGCGTTCGGTCCGATTGGGGCCGCCATGAAATCGGGTTCAACGGTTCGCTTCTGAGGCGTCAGTTTGTCGATTTTGGCTCTGAAACGACAACTGCATTCTCGGGCGCGGCAAACGGACGACTGGATCTCAGCTCTGGATTCTCGATTTCGGCGGAAGGACGAGGCGGCCGGTTCTTTGAACCGCGAACCTCGGCCGAAGCGCTTCCCGACGCCGAAGCGCCGATCCAACTCGAACGATTTGGCGGCTCGGTCGGCGCAAACCTGACAACAGGGCGGCTGCGGATTAGCGGCGACATCGATTTCGACCGACTTGACTTTGATGATGTCGGACTGGCCTCGGGCGGCGACGCCGACCAGGACTTCCGTGACCGCGACGAGGGCCGCGGTCGATTGCGAGCGGCCTTCGCACCGTCGCGGGATTGGGCGTTTTTCGTTCAAGGGCGGTACGAAGTGATTGAGCACGACCTTCCGTCTCTGATCGACGGGATCGAGCGGGACAATGAATCCTACACGATCCAGGCGGGATTTGATTTTGAACTGCCGCAGCTGATCCGCGGAGATATCGCGGTGGGGTTCGTCGATACGTCGTTTGAGGATCCGTTGTTGACGGATGTGTCCGGCGTTGCCGTTGACGCCACTTTCGAATGGTTCATCACCCAATTGACCACGATCAGCGCGCGGGCGCGGCGCGATGTCGACGCATCGGGCATCATCGGGTCGGCGGGCCGGGAGGCTTTGGGTTTCGGCGCCCGGGTCGACCATGAATTGCGCCGCAACATCCTCATCGGCTTGGATTTCGGCTATGATCAGTTCGATTTCATTGATATCGACCGCTCCGACGACCGTATCCAGTTTGAGGCGGGCGTCACTTACAAAGTGAACCCAAGACTGCATCTGTCGAGCAATTACCGGCTGGACAATCAGGCTTCCAGCGGCGCCGCGGCAGACATCGACTTCCTCGCTCACACCGTCTCGTTCGGCCTTCGAATTTTTCCGTAGCCGTCTTAACTCAGCCACCTGTCCGCCCCCGGGAGAACGATCTTGAATAAACCGTCGGCGATCTCCTTCGATTATGCTGAACGGCCGTACCGGTATCCCGCGGCGACAAACGACAGCGACGAATTGTTCAGCCCGCAGCGCTTGATCGGGATACTTCGCAGGCGTTCGGGTATTTTTGTTGCAACCGCGGTCGCGGTGTTCTTGGCGGTGGCCGTGGCGACCTTCCAAATGACGCCTGTCTTTTCGGCGACCGCCAGCATCATCATCGACCCGAGGGAGACCCAATTCATCGATCTCGAAGCGGTCGTCTCCGGCCTTCCGCCGGATTCCGCCGTCGTGGACACGGAGGTGGAAATCATCCGCAGCCGGTCGCTTGCGGAAAAGATCGTTAATCGACTGGAATTGATGGACAAGCCTGAGTTCAACGGCGCTTTGCGCCCGCGATCCTTTACGGACAAGGCGAAGGGCGCGGTGCGCGGGTTTATTAATAGCCTGTCGCCGCCTCCGCCACAGCCGGCGGACGATCCTTGGACGCCTGAACGCAAGCGGGAAGTTGAACGGGAAGCGGTTGTCTCGACCCTTTTGGGCCGGACCAGCGCCCGCCGGATCGGCACCACGTATGGCATCGCAATCAACGCCCGCTCCGAGGATCCGCTCTTGGCGACGGCAATCGCCAATGCGATCGCCGACCAATATCTGGTCGAACAGCTCGACGCGAAATTCGACGCAACGCGGCGCGCGAACGCCTGGCTGGAAGAGCGTCTGGCCGACCTGCGCCAAGAGGTTAACGAGGCGGAAGGCCGGGTCGAGGCCTATCGTTCGGCTGAGAATCTGTTTGCGGCGCCCAATGAAGGCGGCACCCTCAACGAACAACAAATCGCCGACATAAACGGCCAACTCGTGGTCCAGGAAGGCGAGCTCGCCGAGCGCCAGGCGCGTTTGTCCGCTGTAACGCGCCAATTGGCGCAAGGCGCCACCGCCGAGACCAGCGCGGAAGTTCTGAATTCCGTCGTGATCTCGGATCTGCGCAGGCAACAGGCCGAATTGGTGCGCGAAAGGGCCGACCTCGAAACGCGCTACGGTCCGCGACATCCGTCGCTCCAACGCGTCTTGTCCGAAGAGGCCGATCTTGAGCAGCAGATCCGCGCTGAAATGGATCGGATTGTCACGAGCTTGGAGAGCGAGGTCGCAATTTCCCAGCAACGCGTGGGCGCCCTGCGCTCCAGCTTGGCCGGCTTGCGCACCTCCATCGCATCGAACAACCGCGCCATGGTGCGGCTTCGTGAGCTGGAGCGTAATGCAGAAGCGTCGCGCACGATCTACGAAGCGTTTCTCGCGCGGTTCAAACAGACCAACGAGCAAGAAGGGTTGACCGAAGCCGACGCCCGCGTCCTCTCTCGCGCCGCCGTTCCCCTTGGCCCGTCGTTTCCGCGGAAAGGGCTTAACCTCGCCCTCGGTCTGATCCTCGGCTTCGGTTTGGGCGCGGTTGCGGTGTTGCTCGCGGAGTCTTTCGACAACCAGCTCAGCGCGGGCGACGAGATTGAAAGCGCGTACAACGTGCCGTTCCTCGGCAATTTTCCCAAGCTTCATGGACGGGCGCGGCGCGCGCCGGCGACCTATCTCGTTGAGAACCCCATGTCGGCTTACGCCGAGGCGTTTCGAAACCTGCGCGCCTCTATCATGTTTGCAGATTTGGACACGACCGTTCGAACCGTCGCCGTGACCTCGTCCCAGCCTGACGAAGGCAAAACCACCATCACCCTGGGTCTTGGCCGCATCTCCGCGGCTTCTGGTACAAAGACCATTGTGATCGACGGCGACTTCCGCCGTAAACAACTTACCGAGACGTCCGGCATCGTGCCTGAAGCCGGATTTCTCGAATGCTTGTTCGGCGAGGCCACGCTTGAGGAGGCCATCCACGAGGATTCGGAAACCGGCCTGCATATCTTGCCGCTGACGCCGACCAAGCATACTCCGCGCGACGTCTTCGGATCGCGCGCCTATGACAAACTGATCGAAGAGCTCAAGACCTCCTACGACCTGATCGTTATCGACACAGGCCCGGTCCTGCTCATGGCGGAGACGCGTGTTCTGGCGGGCAAGTCGGATCAAGTCGTCGTCATCTCCAGATGGCGGAAAACAACCAAACCCTTGCTGCGGCAGACCTTGAACGTCCTGGGCGAGTTCAAGTCGAACATCGCCGGCGTCGTGCTGAACCAGGTCGACATGAACCGCTATCACCGCCACGGTTATGGCGGCTCGAATTACAGCGACTACGAAAAGTACTACATGTCTGGCTGATCAAGCCTGGCGGCCCCGAAACATCACGGAGAATTGGCGCCGGCCGCGCTTGCGCGTCGCTTTGGCGTCTGCAACTGGTTCTCAGATAACAGATAAAGGCTGGCCTCGAACAATGATCCCTCGTTCCATCGCGATCCCGAAGACCTGGAAAACGCTCAACATCGCAAGTCTGTTTTCCGCCTTTCTCTACCCCGCCCTCGGTCTCATCCTGTTGCTCGCCGCGGTCTTGACGGGTTTGCTGTCGCCGGCCGTCAGTATTCAGTGGTGGTATGCGCTCGCCGCCCTCGCTGCGGCCAGCGGGTCCTTGTTCCTCTGCAATATGGGCATCGGCCCCCTGCACCGGATCTGGCAGCACGGCGCCGGCGAGCTGAAATGGCCGGCGCAGCTGATCGTCATGGTCAATTGCGCCCTGGCCATGCAGGGGTCGATCAAGGATTGGGTGAATTACCATTCCCAGCACCATCGTTTCGCCGACAAGCCCGGCGACCCCCACAATCCCTTCGAATCGAAACGTTGGGCCTGGGTTGGCTGGATCCTGTTTCGCGACCCCGACGATATGCGCCGCCCCATGCCCTTGTGGCTGAAGGACAATGCGATCGTTCGCTTTCTGGACAATCAATATAATCTCATCTCCCTCGTCATCCATCTGTTCATTCCGGCGGCGCTCTACGTGATTGTCTGGGCGGCCGGCGGATCGCTCGCCCTGACGGCGATCATGCACGCCGGCGCCGTGCTGGGCCGCGGCCTGCATTTCCACGCGACGACCTTGGGCATCAACGTGCTCGGCCATCTGAAGACGCCGGCCTGGCTCGACCATGTCATGGCGCTTCTCACCGGCGGCGAGGCCTTCCACGACCACCACCACGACCAGCCCTCAAGCGCCCTGCACCGCCCTCGCCGCGGCCTCTGGAACCGGATTGTGGATTACAACGGCACCGCGCTCCTCGTGTTCGAGAAGCTTGGCTGGGCGAAGAATCTTCGCATCGCCCCGCAATTTGCGTGAGGCAGGCGGACGGTCCGGCGGGCGTCTCCGCCTCCGGTTCTCCGTGCTTGGCCCGCTTTGGAGGCGGGCCGGGGCGCTCGCGGCGGACGCCGCGTTAATGCCTGGCTTTCGCCGAGGCTGAAAAAGACGCCCGCGATCGAGCGCCCCGCGGCGGGCGGCGAGGAAGAAGCCTTTACCCGGCGTCCCGGTCCCCCAGCGCTGTTCGAGCTCTCGCGGGGGCGCGCAACCTCGCCGGCGGACCGAGACCGCGGGCGCTGCGTTACCGCGCCCCGTCCCGGCCCAACCGCCGCGCCCCGCCGCCGCCCGGTCGGTCCAGACCCGGCCCGCTGACGACGAAGCCAAGCCAGTATGACCGGGCGCGCAAAGAGGGGGATAGGCGGGGCGGATTGGGGGC
>CAZQZC010000168.1:0-5915 GCA_964597685.1 uncultured Hyphomonadaceae bacterium
ACGTCAACGCGAAGGTCGTCGATTGACGCAAGGCGGTCCTGATCGGCCGGTTACGGTTCGCCGAGTAAAATCCACGTCGCTTGTTTTGGCGTCGGACGTGTCGGACATGTCGGAAATCTGTTTAATAACAGCCTCTTAGCGCCGGATAGCGACAGCGCGAATGTCGGACGTGTCGGACGTCGTCCGGGCGATGCCGTCCGACACGTCCGACAGGCGAAAATCTGTCGGACGCGAAAAATGCAATTAAAATCAGGTCGTTACGACACGTCCGACACGTCCGACCGCAAATCGGTGGATCTGGGTTTTTTCAATCGAGATAGCGGACGGCGGATCATAACCGGAAGCGCCACGCCGCATTCACAAAGTCCGCTTTTGGTGCGAAGCAAGATATCGTGGGCGTACCCCGGTTCGACGGCCATGGGCCATTACCGGACAAACGGCGGCATGATTTCGGTCAGTCAACCGGCCGAGACGTTATCTTGGATATGCGCGGCCCAGCGTGTTCAGAGCTTTCTCCAACATCTGCTCGTCAGACGCCTCGCTTAAGGCGCGCGCCTGTTTCGCATAGTTAAATGCGAGAATGACTGGTTGGCCGAGGTACTTCTCAAAATTCACCCAATAGTTGAATTGCCGCTGCGGCAAACCATTCTCCGGCGTTAGGATCACCGTCGCATCCCGATCCCAAAACGCTTCTTCAAAGAACAAGTAGAGCTTGTCGAGCGTGCCCATCCCCATCCTGGCGATCGCCGCGGTCTTTTCCACCGGAAGCGCGGGATCGAAGTTGATAGTTCCTCGCTTTAGTACGCCCAAAGGCACCGTCACGATCACGGCATCGAACCGCTGAGGAGAGCCCGTCGTTGTATGGATGACAACGCCGGCGTCAGCATAGGACAGCCGGTCGACGAACATCGAGAGCTGGACGTCGTAGTCGCCGGACAGGGCGGCGAGGACTTGATCGTATCCAGCTGGAAACTTCACATCTGGACCTTCATAGCCAAGTCCATATTTCTCGAACGCCGCCTGAGCTTCCTCAAGGTTCATCTCGTCGGACTCGGCGCCGACAGACGTCTCAAGCGATACTTCCGCCAACCAGTCTGGCATGAACATCTGCCAGATTTCGCGTCCGTCACCGCCTCGGACGATCGCTTCGTCGCCTGTGGTGATGCGTTCGGCTCCGACTTGGTCAGCTAGCGCGGTGATCGGATTGTTCAGAGGCCCATGGATCCAGGTGGCGCCGAGGTCTAAAGCGACGCCGAGGCTGCGATCCGTCCAGATCCGGCCTCCGATGCGATCTCTGGCTTCGAGAACGGCGACGCTGCGCCCCTCTCCGGCGAGATAATGCGCCGCGGTCAATCCAGCCATGCCGGCGCCGATGACGGCGATGCGATTGTGAGGGGTGCGCAGAAGCGCTTGCGCAGTGCGCAGTCCGGACTCGTAGGCGGCGTGCACACTGCTTTGGTACTTCGGATTGAGCGCTTCGCCGGCGAAGAAGATTTTGTCTCCCAATGGCTTAGCGAGTGTGATGCGGTCCGCATCGCCTGACCCCGCCGCGAGGAAGGAGTAGGAGCCGAACGACAGCGGATCCTTGCTCCAGTTGGTTCGGACGTAACCCTTCAGCGGCGACGGCGTTGCGGCGGACGCGAACGATGGCGCAGCGGCTGCGAATGGCACGGAACCGATGCCAGCGATCAAATCTCGTCTATTCATTCGCCTGATCTCGCGTTCTGAGGCGCGTCCACCATGCAGCGGGCGAAGAGCCTCGTTGGCTGACCGATTTTATACTACCGGTCAGTCGACCGATAGGCAGGTCGCCGCCGCCGGTCAAGTGACCGGTCGAGCTTCGCGCCTGGAAGGAAGCCATATGAGAAAAGCCGCATCAAGCAGCACCGCCGACAGAGCGCTCGACTGCCTAGAGGAAATCGCGATGGAGAAAGGGCTCGACAGTCTTTCAATGCGCGACGTCGCCACGCGTATCGGAATATCCCTCTCCTCCTTGCAGTATCACTATCCGAGCAAAGCCGCCCTCATTGACGCCTTCGTCCAGCGCGCGATCAAACGCTATGAAAGGGATGGAGAAGACATCATCCGTAAAGCTGACGGCGCACCCTGCCTTCCTGACATGTTGCAGTATTCAATCGACGAAACGCTGAAGACGACCGAAGGGGGGCTTTTCGCAATGATTGAAGCACGCGCTCAGCACGATGAATCGACGGCGGAAGCAGTGCATGTCTTTTGGCGCGCTTCACTGGAGGGCTACGCTGAGGCCATCGAACACGACCACCCGGATCTGACGAAGAGCGACGTCTTGCTCGCGGCGACCTTGATCGCGTCAATGATCGAGGGGTTCGCCAGCACACACAAAGCTGCCGCGGCGCTAGGCCTCGACACCTCAACCATTGTCGAGCACGTAAAAAGACTCTCATCGAAAGTACCTAGCCACATCCGAATTGCCTAATAGGTGTTTTATATAAGTATTTTTTTGCAGGAGGTGGTGTTGGAGGACGCATCGCTCCCGTAGACATTGATCTCTACTGTTTTTGCAAAAGGCTCGTCGAAACTTCGCCTTTGGGTCATCAGCCGACGTTTCGCCGGCTCCGTGGCTCGGCTGCTCAGCGCACCAAAGCAGACCTGTGGCCAACCAATGCGCCGCGCCGAGGGACTCGGCCGTCTTCGAGTGGTAATGAATGCGGGGTTCTGTCGTCGGTCGGGGGCGATTTTGGCGGACGTGTTCATCTCCTACGCGCGCGCAGACGCGGCTTTTGTGGAGCGCCTGTCTGACGTGCTCGAAGGGCTCGGCCTGTCGGTCTGGTGGGACCGCAAGCTCGAGACCGGGGCCGAGTTCGAGATGGAGATCGAGCGCCAACTCGATCAGGCCAAGGCGGTGATCGCGGTCTGGTCCGAAGCCAGTCTCAACAGCGTCGCCGTGAGGGCCGAGGCGCGCGAAGGGCTCGATCAGGGCAAGCTCACGCCGGTTCGGGTGGACGCGGTGAAGCCGCCGCTGTTCTCGCGCGGGATCCAGTTCGAGGATCTGTCGGACTGGGACGGCGACACCGCGGCGATCGAGTTCCAGGATCTCTATTCGCAGCTGGTGGCGCTGCGCGACGGGGTGGCCGCCGCGTCTTTCGTGCCGCGGGACGACGCCACGGCGTTGAGCGCCGCCCCCCAGGCCGAGGAGGCGTCTGCGCGCCGCCTGGGGCCGTTCCGCTCCGCCGCCTCGCTGCTCTTGACGCTGCTGTCGCTCGGGGGTCTCGGCGCGATGGTTTGGTGGCGCGTCGAGTTGTTCGGGCCCTATTGGGAGAGCGTGTTCGCGCTGGCGGGCGCGGCGCTGCTGCTGTTCTGGGCCGGCGAGCGGGAGCTCGCGCCGCATGTGAAGGCGATGGTCGCCCGCTGGCTGCGCCCGCAACCGAACGCCAAGCCCCTGCGCTCGGCGGTGGCGTTCCTGGCGATGTTCCAGGCGGTGTTCGGCGCGCGCCATCTCAGCCTCGGCTGCCTCTGGGCGTCGACGCTGGCCTCGGTCGGCCTCTACGCCGCGCTGTTGTTCCTGTTCGTCCCCGTGGATGTGCTGCAGCCTCTGGCGCTCGATTTGTGGGAGAACGGCCCCCAGGTTCCCGAGCCGGTCACGATCGTGGGGGACACCTATGTCAGCAGCGGGCTGCTCGAGACCAACGCGGCGCTGTTGTTCCTGGCGGTGCCGATCGCCAACATCGTCGTCGACTATCTGTCGCTTTGGCAGACGCGGGCGATCCTGCGCTGGAGCGCCGGCGGCGCGCCGCTGTCGCTCGGCGTGGTTCTGGACGCGCTTTTGACCGGGGCGGTGTTCGTCGCCTGCCTGCCGCTTGGCCCCGTGGCCTTCGTGCTTGGCCTCGCCGCGCTGGAGGGCGGGGTGGATGAGGCCGCCATCGCCACCGCCTGGTCCGTGGCCGAGGAGATCTGGCGCACGCTCTGGGTGTTCGTCACCGTCGGCTGGCCGGGCGAGGCGCTGTCGGCGGTCGCGGGCGAGGCCAACGTGCCGAACACCGCGCTGCTGATCGCCTTCGTCACCACCTTCACCACCAGCGCCTGGCTTTGGTTCGCGCTGCTGTTCGCGCCGGTGGTGCGACTGCTGTCCTGGACGCGGCGGCGCGGCTTGTCGGCGCTGGGCGCGGCGGTGGATACGCGCGCGCGGCCGATCGCGCCGCTCGGCTATGTCGCCGCGGGGGTGATCCTCGGCCTCGGCGCTGCGGCCGCGGAGGTGACGCAGGCGCTCGCGGTCCCCCAACGCGTGGCGAACGCGGAGCTGGCGCCGGGGACGGTGTTCAAGGACTGCGATGTCTGCCCGGAGATGGTGGCGATCCCCGGCGGCTCGTTTCGGATGGGCTCGCCCGAGGACGAGGAGGGCCGCGAGCCGCTGAAGGACCGCTTCGGGATCTTGGAGGGGCCTCAGACGGAGGTGACGGTCGCGCCCTTCGCCATGGGGCGCTTCGAGGTGACGTTCCGCGAGTGGGACGCCTGCGTGGCGGCGACCGCGGCGCTGCCGGACGCGCAGCGCTGCCGGGAGATCCCGCGGGGTCAACAACTGCTCGAGGTGGAATTCCAGGGCCAGACCTATCAGCTGGCGTTTGGCGACCAGGGTTGGGGGCGGGGCTTGCGGCCGGTGATCACGGTGTCTTGGGAGGACTCGCAGGTTTATGTTGCTTGGCTGAACCGCAAGCTGGCGGATCGCGGCGTCGCGTACCGGTTGCCGTCGGAGGCGGAATGGGAGTACGCGGCGCGGGCGGGGACGACGACCGCCTATTCCTTCGAGGGCGATCCCGACAAGGTCGCCTGCGCCTTCATGAATGGCGGCGACGCGAGCGCCGGCCGCGCCAATGAACAATGGGCAAGGCAATATTTCACCTGCGACGACGGCTACGCCTTCACGGCCCCGGTCGGCGCTTATCGGCCAAACGCGTTCGGGTTGTTCGACATGCACGGCAACGTCGCAGAGTGGGTCGAGGACTGCTACCACGCGGGCTATGAGGGGCGACCGACCGATGGTGCTGCTTGGATGGAAACCCGGGGAGGGGATTGTTCCCTAGCCGTTCTGCGCGGCGGCTCCTGGTTCAGCAGCCCTAGGAGCCTTCGATCCGCCTTCCGCAGCAGGAGCGTTCGCGGCAACCGGCTCAACTTCATCGGCTTCCGTGTTGCGCGCGTTTCCCGGACGCTCGGGAACCCATGAGCGTTTGACGCCTGTCTGACGTTTCAGCCAGAGCCGCCCTCGATCCGGCGTCAAACGCGCATGGGAGCCCGCTCAGATAAGGGACTTATCTGAGCTTACCCCCTTTATCCTCACCCCTTTACGGCTCTCCACCCTGCGCCGAGGGGTGTGATTGGGGACCAGCGAACCGCGCGAAGCGCGGTCGGATTTTTTTGGCGAGGTCGGCTTGGATTTCCAAACGAAGCCGATCGCTGGCGCCACCCGCTTTTTCTGCGCAGGGACACGGCGCCTTGGGGCTGCAATATTTTCCTGTTATTTTAACGGAACGAGTATCCATAAGTGTTCGGGAGTGTCCGCCATGGCGACGGCCCGCCAGGTCGAGGCGAATAGAAAAAACGCGCAGAACAGCACCGGCCCGATTTCGCCGGCCGGCAAGGCCGTCGCGCGGCTGAACGCCGAGAGCGTCGGCGATGCGACGCCCATAGCGGACGGGCCCTGCAGGGAATTCGATCATCTTGATCGCCGGCTCCTCGATAAAAAATCGATGTCCGTGAGGTTTGTCGTTTTTAGGCGTATGGCTTTGCGGTCTCAAATTAAGATCCGAGGAGACGGAATGAATACTAACATAAGGTGGCGGGCGTCAGGAGTGGCAGACCCTTCCGCTTGTCGTCTACATGAGGATTGCTCAGACAGTGCGATCTTTACGGGAAGGATAAAGAAGGAAAGCCGCCAGCTCCGC
>CAZQZC010000169.1:0-5903 GCA_964597685.1 uncultured Hyphomonadaceae bacterium
GGCCAGGATTGTGGCAACCCGCCGCCGACGCGACCGCTGCGCCAGTCGGCAAGGTCCCTGACCGAACACGAACGCTCTCTTCAGCGTGTATGCGAACCGCGCGCGGTGCGCTGGAACGTGTTCATAGGCGCATGCCTTGGGCGCCCAAGCGAAGGCGGCGCCGATCGATTGGAGTTTGGAGAACAGCCTATCGTCCTCGCCGCCGCATTCATTTGCGGCGGGATCAAACAGCGGGGCGGAGAAAGGGATTCGGGACAGGTCCAACAAGGCGGCGCCGCAACCGAAATAGGCGCCGATCAGGCCTGTTTCGGCAGTCATGCGCCGGCTGAAGAAGCGCTCGAAATAGCCGCGATGGCGGCGGACGTCGTTGGGTAAGGCAGCCTCGATGCGGCCGAAAACGACCGCGGCCTGACAGGCCTCGTGAGCGGCAAGCATCTCGTTCAGCCAATCGGGCGACGCGGATTGGTCATCGTCTAGGAACGCGACCAGATCGGTTCTGACGGCCTCCAACGCCGCGTTGCGGGCATTGGCCACGCCGGTGCGAGGTTCGTGGACGTAAGTCATTGAGAGGTTTGAAGGTTTTTCTGCTCTCAAATCCTCCACAAGTGCGCGGGCGCTTGCCTCAGGATCGTTATCGGACACGACAAGCGTCAGCTCTTGGCGCGCGAGATAGGATTGACCGAACACGCTGCGGATGGCGCGGGCGAGGCTTTCGGGGCGGTTTAGCGTGGGAATCACAAGCGTGACCGGGCTCTGTGTCATACCGCGCTCCCAATCTCGGCCATCGCCTCGCGCGGCGTGAGAAACACAGCCCCAGCGTCACGGGCGTGTCGAACGACCCGGCGCAGACGCTCCGGCGTCACTCCAAACGCGCTTGGCGCGCGGCGGACATCGTGGGTGAACAAGATCACCCACGCCGGCCGACTTGCTGCGGCCCGGATGGCGCTGTGCGCAAGCGCCTCTCCGCCTCCTGTCTCCGTCAACTCGATCGCACGCAATTGCATCGCGTCCGAGCCGCGCCGATTGACCCCCGCCAGCACCCCCCGGGCGCAGGTAAAGCGTGTCTTCAAACGGTGTTTCAAAAGGCAAGTCGTTTCGCCGTAGGGATATGCGAAACTCTGGATGGGGCTGGACACGCCTAGTCTTGCAAGGTCCGAGAGATTGTCCTGCACATCGCGAAGCGTTTGTTCAGCGTCGGCTGTGGCGGCGTTGCGGTGGCGACGGCTGTGAGCGCCGATTTCGTGGCCCGCCCGTTCGAGCGCCTTCAGATCGTCTGAGTCGAACATATGTCCAATCGGCGTTTGCCGGCCCGCGAGCCCGGTTGCCGCGAAGAAAGCCGCCCGTCCTCCAACGGACTCAACGATGTCAGCCCCATATTCGACCGCCGACTTGGGAAAGTCGTCAAAGGTCACGCTGACGATCAAACGACGGGGCGTGGCGGGCAATGGCGCGGCCGTTCGCCATTGAACGAGCCGCCGCGCCGCCCGCGCCAGGGGCGCGCGAGATGGCGCGTAGAGCGGCGCGAGCGACGCGTTCATTTCAGCGCTTCGGCATATGCGGCGGCGCGATGCGCTTTCACCGCGACGCACCGCAGGCTCATGGGCGCGCCCGGCGCAACGGCAAGGCGCGCCGAGACGGCCTTTACAACACCAAGCAGCGGCGTTCGTTTGAATGCCCGGGCGGCCCGGTACAACGGCATCCGTTGCGCGGCCTTCGGATGGCGCATCGTAAGCCGGGCGAAATTATCGCCTGAACCTGCGTGCTTGGACAGAAGCGCCGCATCAGGGTCAAGTCCCGTGTGCACGGCGGCATTGTCGATGTGGACGACGGGATGCCAATCGACCACCCTCAACCCCCAATCAACGTCCTCCCATCCCCAGCCGCGGTATCCATCGTCGAACGTGATGGAGTCGAGCACGGTGCGGTGGACCAACATATTTGACGTGAAAACATGCCGGCCTGGGTCCAAATTTCGCATCGCCGCCGGGCGGCAGTCAGACCGGCGGGCCAGTGCGGCGTGTAGGCGGCGTCCCCTGGGCACTTTGTCGGGCGGGCTGAACCCGCCGACAATCACGCGCGGCCTGGTGTCGGTTTCAACTTCAGCAATGTACCGGTCGAGAAACATCCGGTCTGCAGGAACCATATCTGCATCCAGATATAAGATCCAATCGGAGCGCGCGGCCTTCGCCAATTGGTTTCGGCCGGCGCTGCGCCCATTGTTGTTCGGCGAGACGATCAGCTGCGACCAGGACGGAAACGCCGCGAGCGCCGTCTCAATCTTGTCGACGAGGCCACGATCGGCGCTGCCGTCGTCAAAGACGATGATTTCGCAAAGCGCGGCCTGCGGATCCAGGGCGAGGGCGCCGATCAAATCCGTCGGGTCGTCGCAATAGGTCGGGATCGCGATCGAAAGTGTCGGGCGAACCCGCGTCGGCATGTTCTGATCTTGGCTGAAAAGCGCTTGTCCGTCCGCCATGGTCAGCGCGCCCGTATCGCGTCGCCGCAGAGGCGGGGCGCCGTCATCGCCATGATCCGAAGGTCCAACCAGAAGGAGGCGCGATGAATGTAATCGAGGTCCAGGCGAACCCGCTCCTCGATCGCGGCTCTGGTGACCGCCGGTCCGCGCGACCCGTTAACCTGGGCCCAGCCGGTGATGCCAGGTTTCACGCGATGGCGGTGCGCGTAGTCGGCGACAATGTGGTGGACCTCGGTGTTTTCCGCCGCCATGCCCAACGCGTGAGGCCGCGGACCGACGATCGACATGTCGCCCTTTAGGACATTGAACAATTGCGGCAGCTCATCGAGCGACGTTTGGCGTAGAAACCTGCCAATTCGCGTGATCCGCGGGTCGTCTGGCCGCGCCTGGACGCGCATGCGCTCCTCTGCGGCGGGATCGTGGCGCATCGTGCGGAACTTCCAGACCCGAATGATCTGATTGTTGAAGCCATGCCGCTTCTGGCGAAATAGGATTGGTCCGGACCCCTCAAGTCTCACCAATGCGGCGCAGACCGCCATGATCGGCGCAAAGGCGGCCAATAAGGCGAGCGCAAACACGATGTCCGACGCGCGCTTCAGGGTGGCGCGACGCATGTCTTTCGGAGCGCCAGAGACGTAGGCGGCCGGCGCGCGGGCGATTTCGGCCAAGCTGCGGGTCTCTGGCTCGAATGTGTCGAGGTCCAACAACAGAACAACCCGTTGCGGCAGGACCCGCACTCGGTCGATCAGCGCCTTGGTTCGAGCTTTTGCGTCCGATGAGACGGTGATGATGATCCGGTCCACCTCCGGGAGACGATCCCAGACGAGCAGGTCGTCGAGATCCCCAAGAACGGGCGCGCCCGACAGGGATCGCGGCGCCCGCGCAAGCCGATCGTCGAACACGCCGAGGATGTTCAGATCATTCGTTCCGGCGTTGCGCGCAATGAGGGCTTCGGCGCGCGGCGTGGCGCCGACAATGATCACCGTCTCCGAGAGCGCGCCAAGGCGCTGGAGCACTTGGGTGGCCAGCGCGTAGATCAGGTGTAGCCCCGTGAGCGTTGCCCAGACCGCCACGCCGGCCAGCATGACTTTGTGCACCGCGTCCGCGCCGAGCGCCAAGGCGGCCGCGACGATGAGGAGGCAAAGAAGACAACCGACGCCAAGCGCCGTTTGGACAACGTGCCGGGCCACAGGTCGCGCGGGCGTGAGCCGGTACGCCTCCGCGACGGACAAGCCTGCGAGGCCGGCGACGGCCGCCGCGGCGAAGGGCGCCGCCGCGCTGAGAGGCGCAGACCAGGCTTGGGGAATCAACAGGCCCATGACGCCGAAGGACGCCGAGAAAGCGGCTACGACATCAGCGATCTTGGCGATTAGGCGAAGGGCGGCCGGTGATGGGATGAACGACAGCAAGGCGCGCGCTGAGCGAGGCGTTGCGATCGGTCGCGTCGGCGCGGTCGACAGAAGCTTCGCGCGCCTTACAGGCGGCCCTAGCGCCACGCCCTCCGTCGCCAAATCTTCAGTCTGTGCGGACATCTAAGCTCCCGGTCGTCCAGCCTTTGGCGGACCGGCTCGATCGCCGAATCCGCCGCCCGGGACGTCGAGAAGCAAAAAGCGCGCCGGCTCAGGCGTCTGGGCGCCAGGACCGATCCAGGAAGCCGTCGATCAGATCGCAGACCTTGCTGATTTCTTCGAGCGCCAGAACGAAGCGTGCCGGATCGACAAGGGGTTTGAATATGGATCCCGCCTCGAACTGGTCGCCCGCTTCGAGGGCGAGGGTCATACGCCCATCCTCGAAGACGCCGCGCAATTCACCGCCTTCGAAAATGGCTTCGAGGGCGATCATGCGCTCCATCCGATCCGGCGTAAGGATTGCGCGCGCTTCGACCTGGTCGCTGGAATAAACGGTGAAAGTCTCGTCGAGCTCGCGGGAGACGAGCTTCACGCGTTCCAGGCCGCGGCGCGCCTTCGTCCGTATCCGTTTGTCGGAGCGCGCGATAATTGTGCGGCCGAGGAAACGGGCCGGGAAATCGACGGACAACAGGATCCCTTCGAACACCGTGGTTGCTGAATCCCCGCCGCTGTCGACCAGTTTGGCTTCAACGAGGGCGAAGGTTGCGCCAGCGCGGGCGCCGGTGATCCGATCTTCGAAGCGCAGATCATGGTGAACGGGCAGAAGGTCGGCGGTCTTGAGGGTCTTGTAGGCGGGCGTTGGCGCTTCGGTTTCGTCGTTCGCCTTCCCGCGCTTGGTCTCCGCTTCCACCAATTTGGCGAGATCTCTGGCCGTCTTCACGTCCGAGACATCGGGGTGAAGCGTCTCGTAGCGAAAGCCGTATGGGCCCGCTGCAGCGTTGAGGATCAGCGATTTCGTGTCGGATTTCATTTTGAAGACGCGCAGCCAGTCGCGCCACGTCGCCAAGGCGCCGACAATCAGCGCAGCCGTCGATCCAACACCTAGCCCTGCGAGGCTCAGGCCGCCAAACACGGTCAGTGTGAACACTTGTGGGGCCAGCAATCCGACGGCTCCGTAGGATGCGGCGCGCCGGACGACCCCGCCGACCAGCCGAGCGCGCCGTCGCTCGCGTTCGCGCAGCTCCGGCTCCAGAACGGTCGTCCAGATATGCTCAGCTTCCGCAAACTCGGGACGTCGGGCGGCGAGCGCGGCCCAATCGGGCGCCTCGAGATTTTGGGACATGGTCGCGCCTCCGCATGACCTGGCGTTGCAGGCCGTACCCGACGGGGTTATGTCACGGGCAGATTTCGCAACAATGAAGGAGCCGGCCATGGCTGACTTGTTCGAGAACCCGCTCGGCACGGACGGATTTGAGTTCGTTGAATATACTTCGCCGGAGCCGGAGAAACTCGCCGAGCTGTTCGAACAGCTTGGATTCACGGCCGTTGCGCGCCACCGCTCCAAGAATGTCGTGCGTTACAAGCAGGGCGACATCAATTTCATCGTGAACATGGATCCGGACGGCCAGGCGAAGGATTTCCGAGACGCGCACGTCCAGGGCGCAAACGCCATGGCGTTCCGCGTGAAGGACGCCGCAAAAGCCTATCATGAAGCCTTGCAGCGGGGCGCTGAGCCCGCCGACACGCAGGTCGGTGCGATGGAGCTCAACATTCCGGCGATCAAGGGCATCGGCGGGGCGAATATCTACCTCGTTGACCGCTACGGCGCCCACGGAATCTACGATATCGACTTCAAGCCTATTGAGGGTGCTGACGAGGCGGCGAGTTCGGCCGGCCTGACCTATCTCGATCACCTGACCCACAATCTGCACCGCGGGAATATGGATAAATGGGCCGACTACTATGAGCGGATCTTCAATTTCCGCGAGATCCGATACTTCGACATCGAGGGGAAACTGACAGGCCTTGTTTCCAAGGCGATGACCAGCCCATGCGGCAAGATCCGCATTCCGCTCAAC
>CAZQZC010000170.1:0-5831 GCA_964597685.1 uncultured Hyphomonadaceae bacterium
GGCGTGCGATCCTTTATGGAGGGAGAGACGGCGGCGGCACGCTGACGGATCGGCCCGAGGCCGACGATTTCCTCGAAGGCGAGCGCATCCTGACCTCTGGCGAGGGCGGCTTGTTCCCGCGCGGCCTCGTTGTGGGCGTGGCCGTGCGGGACGGCGATGAGTGGCGGACGCCTTTGGCTATGCGCTCCGGAACGTCGGGTTTTGTTCGGATGCTGCCGCCCCGATCTATTCCAAAGCCGGAAGACGACCCGCTGATCGAAGATTCAGAAGAAGTGCCGATCGCCGATTCTGGCGCGGCCTCGGCGCCGGCGAGGCCGCGATGACGGTCCGGTCGAGATCCGCCATCGCGCAAACCTGGGCGAAATGGGGCCCAAACCGCCGCTTCGCCGCCGGCGCCGCCCTGATCGCGCTCGTTGGAGTGCTAGGGCTTACCCCCAAGGCGGTTGGCGGTATGGATTTGCCCTGGCCCTATGCAGCGCTCTGGGGCGCCGCCGGGTGGGGCGCCGCCGGCCTGTCGTTCCGGCCGATGTTCGCGTTGGCCGCGTTCGGTGTCGCGCAGGATTTGTTCATCGCCGGCCCGATCGGTTCGTTTATGCTCGTCAATCTCGCAGCCTACGGCGTGAGCGCTGCGATTGCGCAATCTTTCGACGTCTACGGTGATCCCGCGGCGCGGATCCTCGCCCCTTGCGCGGCGATCGGCGCAGGGGTGGCTGCGCTTTGGGTCTTGGCCAGCGGTACGGCCGATTACGCCGTGAAGGCGGCGCCGCTCGCTGCGGTGTTCGTGTCGACGGCTCTGATCTATTTCCTGGTTGCCCCCGTGTTCCGACTGGGGGCGCGGTCGGTGGATATCGAGAGGGCGTAAGCATGAGCGGTGTTGGCGATCTGGAATCACTGTTCACGCGCCGCGCCGCAATCGCAGCGGGCGCGGGCGGCGTCTTGTGGAGCGGCCTGTTGGCGCGCCTGTTTCAGCTGCAGATGATCGACAGCGCCCGCTATGACGAGCTGGCGCGAGAGAATCGGGTCCGCTTCGACCTCGCGCCCCCACGCCGCGGCCGCATTGTGGATCGCTTCGGCGCCGAGCTCGCCGCGCACCGGCAGGCGGGACGCGTATCTCTGATTCGAGAAGCGACCGGCGACGTCTCAGCGGTGGTTCGTCGCATCGCCGATTTCATTGACTTGTCGCCCGAGCGACAGGCGCGGATCGTAGCTGAAGCGCGTCGTCAGCCGGCTTTCGTGCCGACGGTTGTCGCCGACGAACTGACCTACGAAGATTTCGCGCGGATGACGATCCATGGGTTGGATCTACCTGGCGTCACGGTGGAGATGTCGGCGACGCGGTCCTATCCGCGCGGACGCGATTTCGCGCATGTCCTGGGCTATGTCGCACGCGCAAGCGAGGACGATATCAAGCGCTTGACCGAAGGCGCGACGCCGGCTGAGGTCGAACTGTTCCGGCGGCTCTTCAAACACCCGGACATGCGCACGGGCCGGTCGGGCATCGAATTCCACGCCGAGGAATGGCTGCGCGGCGACGTTGGCCGCCGCCGTCTGGTGACAAATGCAGCCGGGCGCATCATCGATGAATTGCCCAGCGACGACACCGCCCCGGTGCCGGGGCGCGAACTCGCCATCACCATAGACGCGGATTTGCAGCGCAAGGCGATTGAGCGCTTCGGCGCGGAATCGGGCGCCGCCGTCGTGCTGGACATTCAGTCGGGCGATATTCTCTGTTTCGTTTCGACGCCGGCCTTTGACCCCAACGATTTCGTCAATGGGATCAGCCAGGCCGATTACGACATTCTGCGGTTCAACGAGCGCGCGCCGCTGTACCATAAGGCTTATGACGGGCTCTATCCGCCGGGCTCGACGTTCAAGATGGTCGCTGCGATCGCGGCGCTGGAGACGGGCGCGATTTCGCAGACACGCCGGGTCAATTGCACCGGGCGCTATCGCTTTGGAAACCGCACCTGGTCGTGCTGGAAACGCGGCGGCCACGGGCCTGTGAACATGCACCAGGCGATCAAAGGCAGCTGCGACACTTACTTCTACGAGGCTGCGCGCCTGACCGGCATCGAAGCGCTGGCCGACACCGCGCGACGGCTCGGCTTCGGCAATCGCTGGGAGCTGGGCATGACCGGCGGCAAGGCCGGAATCGTTCCAGACGACGCCTGGAAGCGGAAGGCCTTGAAGGAGCCCTGGTATGAGGGCGAGACGCTGAATATCGGGATCGGGCAAGGCTATATGAACGCCTCGCCGCTGCAATTGGCCTTGATGACGGCGCGTATCGCAGCCGAGGGACGGGTGATCGAGCCTGTCTTGATTGGCGACGGCCCGCGCCCGTCGCCCGGCGAGACCCTGCAAGCTCCGATCGATCCCGAATTCGCCCAGGTCATGAAGGACGGCATGTACGGCGTGACCTCGGAGGCCGGCGGCACCGCGCTGCGGTCCGGCGATTTGGGCCTGGGCGGTCCGCGCATGGCCGGCAAGACCGGCACCGCCCAAGTGCGCTATATCTCCCAGGCTGAGCGTGCGCGCGGCGTCATCTCGAACGAAGACCTGGACTGGAAACTGCGCGACCATGCGCTGTTCGTCGGCTACGCGCCGCATGACGCGCCGCGCTGCGCCATTGCGGTCGTCGTCGAGCACGGCGGCGGCGGCTCCCGAGTGGCCGGTCCGGTCGCGCGCGACATCATGGCTGAAGCGCTCCGCCGCGACAGCGGACGCACGCCGATATACGAGCGCACCGCTTCGGTCGCCGGCGGGAGCGACACGCTGTGACGGGCTTCTCGGATTATGGCGGCCGCACCGCGACCAGCCGGTCGCCGGCCGGCATGCGCTTCGGGCGGTACGGCGCTCTGTCCGACAAATTGGCGCGTCTTCCTTGGGGCTTTGTTTTCATCATCGCCGGGCTCGCCGTGTTCGGCACGATGATGCTGTATTCGTCCACCATCACGAACCCGACTGAAGCCGAGCTTCCCATGCGACACGCGATTCGTTTCGCGATCGCGTTCGTCATGATGATCGGATTGGCCCTGACCCCGATCGGGATTTGGATGCGCGCGGCGTTTCCCGCCTATCTGGCGACGCTCGCCCTTCTGGTGGCGGTTGAGTTTCTGGGTGTCACGGGCGGCGGCGCCCAGCGGTGGCTCCAAATTGGCCCGATCGCGATCCAACCCTCGGAGATCATGAAGCTCGCCCTCACCTTGGCCTTGGCGAAGTACTATCTGATGGTCCTGAAGCCCGAGGTCGGCGGCAAGATCCTGGTGCACTTGCCCGCCATGCTGATCATCGCTGCGCCTGCCGTGCTCGTCCTGATTCAGCCCGACCTCGGGACAACGTTGATGTTGCTCGCAACAGGGCTTGCGATCATTTTCATGGCGGGCGTCAGCGGGAAACTGATCGGCGGCGTTCTGCTGCTCCAGATGATCGCGGTGCCGCTCGCACATTTCACCGTCGTCCCGTCCGAGGACCGCGCCCAGCCGGCGAGCTGGCTCGGGGTGGGGTCGATCGTCTACTATTACGGGCTTGAGGATTACCAGCGCGCGCGTGTGGACGCGCTCCTGACGCCCAGCGAGTCGGAGGATTACAAACTCGGCGCGGGCTACCAATCGGAACAGGCGAAGATCGCCATCGGGTCCGGCGGGCTCCAGGGCAAGGGCTTCACTGAGGGCACCCAAAGCCAACTCGACTATATCCCCGAACAGCACACCGATTTCATTTTCACGGTCGTCGCCGAGGAATTCGGATTCATCGGGTCGGCCGGATTGCTGATCGCGTGGGCGGTTCTGTTGGGATGGGGCATGGCCATCGCTGCGCGGGCGAACTCGCCGTTTTCCCGTTTCGCCGCCATTGGCGCGGTGGCGACGATCGCGTTCTATGTCGCCTTCAATATCGGCATGGTCAGCGGGCTGTTGCCCGTCGTCGGCGTGCCCTTGCCGCTGATTTCCTATGGCGGCTCGGTGATGATCACCGTCATGGCCGCTTTCGGATTGATCTTGTCGGTCGACGTTCACCGCGAGGACAACGTCACACCACAGGGGCTGGTCTAGGCTTAGCGGGCGCCGACGATCGAATCGGCGACGAACGGATTGTCGCGGCGCTCCTGGCCGAACGTGCTCAGCGGCCCGTGGCCTGGCACGAAGCGCATATCGTCCCCCAAGGGCCAGAGCTTTTGCGTGATGGAGTCGATCAGCTGCTGGTGGTCGCCGCGTGGAAAATCCGTCCGTCCGACTGAGCCGCGGAACAACACGTCCCCAACAAAGGCGAGCCGACCCTCTGTCTGATAGATCACCACATGGCCGGGCGTATGGCCTGGACAATGCGCCACGCCGAATTCCAGCCCGTCGAGCTCCAGCGTGTCGCCGTCCTGGAGGTAGCGGTCGGGCGTCACATTGCGCCCGTCTGCGATGCCATAGCGCGCGCCCTGGGCTTCGATCTCGTCGAGCAGCCATTGGTCGTCCGGGTGAGGGCCGATTATGGGGCAGTTCGCGCGCTCCTTCACCGCCGCGGCGGCGCCGGCATGGTCGAGATGACCATGGGTCAGCCAGACGGCCACGATCTTCACCCCCAATTCGTCTGCGGCGCCCATCAGCCGGTCGACCTCTCCGCCGGGATCGATGAACACGCCCTCCATCGTGGCCGTTGACCAGATGAGAGAGGTGTTCTGCTGCAGCGGCGTGACCGGAATGATCCGGATCTCCAATTTGGGGCGCGGGGTCGGCGTGTCGGTCATTGTTCAGTCTCCGCGGCGGACTGTCGCCATCGCAGGGGGCGTCGTCAACGGTTTCCCGGCGCAACACATCTGCTAAACCCCGTAGAAGGTGCGGGAGGACGCTGTGGGACGCAATCGGATTGTCATCATTCTGGTCGCGTTGGCGGGGCTCGCCGCATATTGGTTCTCCAATCAGCAGACCGTGCCGTTCACGGGGCGCAGCCAATTCAACACCATCCCGATCGACGAAGCCTCGCGGCTGGGCGCCCAATCCTACGTTCAGATCCTGCAGCAAGAGCCAGGCGGCGTTCTGTGCGAAACGACGTCCTGCGGCTTGGTCGATCGCCGCGTCGTCGAGACGGTTCGCGAGATCGGCGACCGGCTGCGCCGCGCCGCCATCGACCTGGAGCGGGATCTGCTCGCCGCCGGATATGACTTCGATCCCGTCTCTGAAAGTTTCGACTGGACCTTCAATGTCGTGCCCTCCGACCAGCCGAACGCCTTCTGCCTGCCGGGCGGCTATGTGGCGGTCTATACGCGCATCATGGACGTCACCGGCGACAATGACGGGCGTTTCGAGCCGGACGAGGACCTTGTCGATGTCGACAAATTGGCCGTCGTCATGGGCCACGAAATCGGCCACGCGCTCGCCCATCACGGGGCCGAGCGGATGAGCCAAGGCAAGCTCGCGCAGCTCGGACAGCTCGCCGTCGGGGTCGCGGTCGGCGATATGGACCCGTCCCAACGCCAGGCCGTGATGGGCGCCATGGGGGTCGCGACCATGGGCGGGCTCAACGCATTCTCTCGCGAGCACGAGACCGAGGCCGACGAAATCGGCCTGCAGCTTCTTGTGCGCGCCTGTTACGATCCGCGCGAAGCGCCCGAGCTTTGGGAGCGGATGGGCGCCCTTGGCGGCGGTCAAAGGCCGCCCGAATGGATGTCGACCCACCCCGCCAGCGCAACCCGCGCCGACAATTTCCGCCGCTGGATGCCTCAGGCCGTCGCGGAATACGAACGGCGCTGCGGCGCGCTTTAGCGGTTTTCGTTTGCGCGTGGAGTTCTTTGTTTTTGCTCGGGCGCGTTTCCGGCTTCGCCGGAGCGCCCTGCGCCCGGCCCGGTC
>CAZQZC010000171.1:0-5785 GCA_964597685.1 uncultured Hyphomonadaceae bacterium
ATGGCGAGGCCGGCTCCGTTGTCCATGCAGCCGATCGTTCCGTCGAGCGCGATGGAGGCGAGGTCCCATTCGGACGCCTCGATCTCTTTCGCGTCCTCTTCGGTTTCGTCGCGCAGCTCTTGGATGTCGGGATGGCGGAACAAGGCGTTGTCGTCGAAGGAGACCTTGGCGTCCAGAACGCGCAGCCGGCCGTCTTTCATGACAATCAGCGGGTTCACCTCCAACAGGCTCATATCCTTCTCGATGAACGCCTTGTAGAGGATTGGGAACAGGCCCATCCCGTCTTCGCGCGCCGCGCCGTCGAGCTTCAGCGCGTCGCACAGCGCGCCCGCATTCTCCGCCGTCATGCCGGCCAGCGGATCGACCTGGACGGTGACGATCTTCTCCGGCGTGTCGTGGGCGACCTGTTCGATGTCCATGCCGCCTTCCGTGGAGGCGACGAAGGCCACTTTGCCCGTGGCGCGGTCGACCAGGACGGAGAGATAAAGCTCGCGGTCGATATCGGCGCCGTCTTCGATGTAGAGGCGGTTGACTTGCTTGCCGTCGGGGCCCGTCTGCGCCGTCACCAGCGTGTTGCCGAGCATTCCCTTGACGTGCTCGTAAACCTCGTCCGGCGAAAATGCGAGGCGCACGCCGCCCTTCTCGCCGGCTTCCGCCTCTTTGAATTTGCCCTTGCCGCGTCCGCCGGCGTGGATCTGGCTCTTCACGACCCAGAGCGGTCCGGGAAGCTTCGCCGCCGCATCGGCCGCCTCTTCGACCGAGAACACCGGATAGCCGTCGGCGACAGGCGCGCCGTAAGACTTGAGAACGGCTTTCGCCTGATATTCATGGATGTTCATGTGCGGAACGGCCTTCCCTGCGAAATCGTTCAGAGGGCCGAGCCGGCCCGATGGTCACGCCGCTTATAACAGGGGCGAATCGGCGTGCAACCGGGGCTCGCGAACGCCTTTCCGTGTGCAATTGAACGGATCAGATCACATCGCTGCGAGGGTCGTTGGAGACGCCGGGAACGGACGTCGGCTGGGTGAAGAGCCAGGCCTCGCGCGCGCCCTCCTCGGCGGGGGCCCGGGCTTGGCGGCGCACGAGCATCAAGACGGCGAGAAGCACGGTCAGCGCCGCCGCCCAAACGAACAGCCCGCCCGGGCCCAAACCGATCCGCATGGCGAAGCCAGACAGAGGCGGACCGGCGACCGACCCCGCCGCCCAAACGAACAGAAGGCCTGACATGACCCGCGCGATCTGATCGGGGGTGGACCGGTCCGCGGCGTGGGCGATGCACACGCCGTAGAACGACAAGGATCCAGCGCCCCAGACCGCCAACAATCCCAGGATCACCGCAAAAGGCGCCCTGCCCGCCAGCATGCCGACGCCGAGGGCGGCGATCGCGGCGGCGGCCGCCATGACCGCCACGACGCGCCTGCGGTCGACCCGATCGGAGATCCGCCCCGCCGGCCATTGACTGGCCAGGCCGCCGATCCAGGCGGCCGCCATGGCGAGGGCGCCGGCCTCGGTTGCGCCGCGCTCCAGATCTGGCGAGAGGATGACGGCGAACACCGGCAAAAGCGCCAGCGTGCCCGTATTGACGACGCCCGCCAGGAACGCGCCTGCCACGGCCGCCGGCGCCAAGCGCGCCAAAGCCATCAGCGGCAAGGGGTCGGCGCTCGGCGGCGGCGGCTGATTTCGACGCGTCAGGCAGACGGGCATCAGCGCCAAGGCCAGAAAGACGCCGCACCATATGTATGGCTGAGGCGCGAGCGGCCCCAATCCGGCGGCGAAGAAGGGGCCGATCACGAGGGCCGCCTTGGCCGCCACGTGGTAGACGCCCGTCACCCCGCCCCGGCTTTCGGCCGGTGTGGCGGCGGTCAGCCAACTTTCGGCGCTGGCGAACATCCAAGCGAAACTGACGCCCTGGACAAATCGGATCAGCGTCCAGGCCCAGGGATCCTGCGCCAATTGCATCGCCAAGGCGCCAGCCGCCGTCGCCGCCGCCGCCGCTGCGAAGACGCGGATGTTTCCGACGCCGACAATCAGGTTCGGCGCGGTCGCAGCCCCAACCATGAACCCCGCCGCGTGCAGCGCCGCGATCAATCCAATGGGAAGCGGGCTGACGCCCAACGCCTCCAAGCCGAGGGGCGTCACGACGCCAAGCGCGCCACCCGCGAGCTGCAACAGCGCGACGGCGAGGATCAAGGCCCAAACGTTGCGATAATCAGCCATTGGCGCGTCTCAAGATGGGCGCCGGGATGACGACCCGGCGCGCGGCTTCCTACGCCGCGCGCCGGAAATCAAGCGGAAATCAGCGTGATCAGCGGGCGAGATCGGCCATATTGATCACGGTTTCGCCAAGCACGCCGCCATCCAGGCCGCGCAAGGCGAGGCCGACCGTGCCCGCGTCCCAATCGATGGCGATCTCGCCATAATTCTCCACCGCGACGCCGGGGCCGATCTGGGCGCTGTCCGCCTCGTCGGAGCTCTCCGCGAAGGAGAGGTTCAGCGACGACGAGGTCAGCTCGTAGGCGGGATAGGGCAGGACGTCTTGCTTGGCGTAGAGAAAGCCCGTGTGCCGGTCGCCCGAGACGAACACGACGCCTTCCGCGCCCGTCTCGTCGATCAGGCTGTAGAGGCGGTCCCGCTCGGCCGGCAGATTGTTCCAATGCTCGAAGCCGTGGCCGTCCGTCGTAACCACCTGGATCGACGAGACGATAAGGCGAAGATCGGCGGGTTGCTGAAGCTGACCTTCGAGCCACGCCCATTGCGCCTCGCCCAGCATGACCTGGCCGGGGCCGTCCTGCGGCAGGTAGCGCTGCTTGCCGGGCGCGTTCCACTCGTCGGTCGGCTTCAGCGTGGAGCGGAAATAGCGCGTATCCAGCATGATCACCTGAACCCGCCGACCCTCGGGGCCGAAGGTCTTGGCGTAATAGACGCCCGGATGCGCGGCGGCCTCTTCTGTCTCCAGATGCCAGAAATTCTCATGCACGCGTTCGGCCAATCGCTTGAACGGAAACTCGCCGCCGGCGTCGTTGGCGCCGTAATCGTGGTCGTCCCAGGTCGCCATGATGGGATGCTTGGCGCGCACGGCCTGGAAGTCCCGGTCCTTAGCGAGGTCGGCGAACGATTCGCGCAATTCGTCGAGATCGGCTTCGTTATTGGCGTAGTACCGCCCATCGCGGTCGCCGTAGACGTTGTCGCCAACCATTAGGAACAAGTCCGCCTCTTCCTGGGCGATGTGGGCGAGCGCGGGGCTTGGCTGTTCTTCCGTATTGCAGGAGCCGACCAGGATGCGGGTGACGACCGCGTCGGCGCCCGGCAGCGGCGCGCCCTGCGGCGCTCGCGGCAGCTCGCTCGCCGGGATGGCGTCGTAATAGGCCGCCAACGCGTCGACAGCAGAAGCCGGCGGCGTGGCCGGCAGCTCGATAATCGTCTCGACCGTGCGCGTTTCTGTCACGCTCTGCGCCGCGCACCCGGACACGGCGAGGAGCGCCGCGGTCAGGAATCCTGGTTTCATGTATTCCCTCCAACATGATTGCCTGCGCCCCTCTAAGGGGTGTGCGCGACACTTCGATGACCGTGGGGGAGCCTCAGAGCTGCGCGGGCGGCTTCGCGGCGTGATGGTCGGCCGACTGCACCGCCAAGCCGCCGACCAATTCGTTGACGAAGGCGATGTGGCTGCGCAGGCGATAGAGGTCGTCGGTGTAAGACAGAGGCACGTCGACAAGACCAACCTCTTCCTGGAGATCGGCCAATTGACGGCGCAACAGCGCGCGTTCGGTTTCCGACTTGGCGTGGCGCGCGCGCACTTCCAGATCGCGCAAATCGTCGTACCAGACATAGATCCGGCGGCGAACGCGCCAGCGGTAGACAGGCGGCGCCGCGCGCGCGAGCGGGATCAACAAGGTGAGCAGCGGGATCGCAATCACCCAAGCGCGTTCCAGGAAGTTCGCCACCGCGAACGGAAACCAACGGCGCAGCACCGTCGGCCCGCGATCGTAAAACCGCTCCGCCTCCGCCGACAGGGGAACGTCCACCAAAAGCCGATCCGGAAAGGTCGCACGCTCGGTGAGCAGCGTCCCCTCCGCATGGATCGCCGACGCGGCCTCCAACAAAAGCGCTTGAATGGCTGGGTGAAGATCCTCGGACACCAGCAATTGGGCGACAGGCGCGATCAGCGGCACGTCCTCGCCAGGCAGATTGTCTCCGATGTCGACGACGCCCTGTAACAGCGTCACCGGCGCCAGCGACGGCGTGCGGCGCGACAGGGCCTCGGCGCGGGGAAAGGCGATAAGGGAGGCCTCAGGCGCTAACAACAAGTCCCGGACATAAGGCGCGTCGATCGAGGCGACGAAAATCGCCGCATCCAAATCTCCCGCCAAGAGCGCGTCGGCGGCCTCGCGCCCCCCGCGCAGATCGCTGGAGCCGGCCGCCCATCCATCGCCCCATTGCTGGCGAAAGGCGAGGACCATTGTGCGCGTGCCCGATCCCACGGGCCCGATCGCAATCCGCGCGGTCTTCAGATCTCCGAAATCGGCTACGCCGGCGTCCGTGCGGGTGAACACCCAAAGCGGCTCATTGAACAGCCCGCCCAATGCGCGAAGCGCTTCGGCGTCGCCAGCCATCGCAATACCGCCTTGGACGAGGCCTATGTCGGCTTGGTCGTCTTTCACCAAGCGCAGGTTATCGACGGCGCCGGCGGTGGAGAGAAGCTCGACCTGGATTCCGTCGACTTCCATTAACCTTTTGTAGCGTTCGGCGAAGGCGTAATACGCCCCGCCCGGCGCCCCGGCCGCGAAGGTCACCGTTTTCGGCGGCGCCGGCTCCACAAATCGGAACGAAATTATGACCCCGATCACGGCGATCGCGATGAAGGGCCCGTATATCTTGAGGAAATCTCGCATGGCGCCCCCTTTGCAGTCTTCCGGTAACGCTCGCCGAAGCGGTGTCAAGATGGGGAGCCGAGAGAGGGAAGAGGACGCCCAGAATTCGCCTTATGCAGGCCAAGCATGGAACCCATTCCTGTTGTGGAGTGTTAATTATATCCGCCGGCGCCCACCTGCTTGTCACAGGCGGACGCCGGATAAAATAAGGACAGAAGTCATGACACAGAGCAAAATGTTCTCCCGGTTGGTTTCGGTTCTTGCCCTGGGCGGCGTGGCCGCAGCGATCCTTCAAGTCGCGCTGGCAAGCGGTCCATCGATTTACGCGGGCTGACGAAGCCAAGGTCGCGACACCCAATTTGTCGCGGCCCAGCGGGACCGATCAAAAAAATCTCAAGCCTTGTGGTAAGGCGCGCCCGCGAGAATGGAGGCGGCGCGATAGAGCTGTTCGGCGAGCATGGCGCGCACCAGGCGATGCGGCCAGGTTTGCCGGCCGAACGCCATCGTCTCGGGGATCGCGCGTCTCGCCTCGTCGGAAAATCCCTCAGCGCCGCCGATCACAAAGACCAGGGACGGCTCTCCGGAATCGCGTCGTTTGGCGAGGTCTTCAGCGAACGCCGTCGAGGACAGTGATCGACCGCCCTCATCCAAGCGGACGCAGCGCGCCCCACTCTGCACCTTGGAGAGAATGCGCCGGCCCTCGGCCTCCAGGCCGCCGCCAGCGTCGACCTCGGTTTCGGTCAGCCCCTTGAGGCCCAACCCCGCGCCGATCTTTGAGAACCGGCCGGAATACGCGTCATAAAGGTCGCGCTCCGGGCCGGATTTCATCCGTCCAACGGCCAGTATGGCGACTTTCACCCTAGAGCCCTTTCATCTGAATTTGAGTCGGCTGACGGCCTCTGGCGTTCGTGCTG
>CAZQZC010000172.1:0-5783 GCA_964597685.1 uncultured Hyphomonadaceae bacterium
GTGTCGTCGCCGCCGCCGCCGTTCAGCACGTCGTCGCCGGCGCCGCCCTCAAGCACGTCTATGCCGTGGGCGCCTACCAAGTTGTCGTTTCCGTCGCCGCCCTCCAGCTCGTCGTTGCCAGAGCCGCCGTTCAGGAAATCCGCGCCGGCTCCGCCATCCAGGAAATCATCGCCGTTGAGGCCGAGCAATTCGTCGTCGCCGGCGCGGCCAATAAGCCCGTTGGCAGCCGCAGAGCCGAGAATGCGGTCGTCGAAATCCGACCCTTCGGCAAGTTCGATGCTCACCAGATTATCGACGCCCGCGCCGAACGTGCTCTGATTGCCGGATATCGCCAGCCGGACCAGAACGCCCGCAGACGCGTCGCGATAGCTTACGGTGTCAAAGCCGCCGCCGCCGTCGATCGTATCGTTGCCATCGCCGCCACTTATGAAGTCGTTGCCCCCCATGCCGAAGAGCAGATCGTTGCCGCCATTGCCGAATATAACGTTCGTCTCTGCGTCGCCCGTGAACGTGCTGTTTCCATCGTCGCTAATGAAGCCGGTAATGTCGAAAGTGAAATCCTGGGAGATCTCGCCATTGCCGAGACTCAGCTGAACCGGGTTGAACAGGGTGATCGTGATTGTCTCGGTGAATGCGCCGAGCGTTCCGTCCGTTGGAGCGCCCAGAATGTCGATGAAATTGAAGTCGTCGTCGACCGACGCTTCGCCGGCGGCGATGCTGACCCGCTCTGTTTCCGTTAGGGCTCCGCCCGCGGAAGCCGTGCCGGCGACCGAGATCGGCAGGGAGACAAACGCATTCGGGCTATCGAGCGTCACGGTCACAAAGGCTGTCGTGCCAATAAATTCGGTGATCGCCACAGAATCCACAGTACTGACGAGACCCGCATTGGCGAGCGGGTCGAAAACATTGACATAGTCGATGCCCGTTGTCGGGATCGAAATGTCCAGTCCGATGTCTTGCAACAGCAGAAGCTCGGCGACGCCGATATCGACCCGATCGCCCGGGATGACGAAGGGGTTCATCAAGGCGAAGACGAAATCCAGAGGCAGCGTTCCGACAAAGTGCGAAATGTCGGACCCGGGACCAGCTTGGAATTCCAACGGGACGTCCGAGCCGAACCCGGCGATGCTGTTTGCGCCGGTGAAGAAGGGTTGGACGTTTTCGTCGAAGACGGTCAACAGATCATAGGCTGTCGCGAAAGGGTTCGCGCCGCCGAACGTCGGCAAGTCAGGCGTCGGAGAAGACCGCAGCCCGAGAAAGCCAAGACCGTGCGCGATCTCATGGAGCAACACGGAAAAGAAATCGATCTGCCCGTCCGGAACGACGTCGCCGGGATCAATCGAGTCGTCGAAGAAAAACGATCCGTCGTCGATGAAGTCTGGATTGACGCTGATGATCAAATCGAAGTCGGCGCCATTTGGATCGATACCGCTGTTCAACTCCGAAATGGTGCCAGCCTCGGCGAAAATGATCTCGCCGTCGTCCAGCACGCCGTTGCCGTTATCGTCAAAGAAACTCGGCGTCGTGAACGTGCCCGGGCCCGCGGAGGCCACAGCCGTGGTGCCGCCGACATTCACTACAACCTCAATCGACGAGTCGACGGCGCCGTTTATGAACGTCGCCCATTCGGCCAGCGCGGCGTCGGCGATCGATGCAAACAGGTCCAGCACCGACTGGTCTGTACCGCCGACCAAGTCGACCACGGTCACCGAAAAGCCGAACCCCGTCGCCATGGTGGATTGTGGCTGGCCGAAGGACAATTCCGACATTGGAACAAGCGAATCCGAAAGCGCGAGATTGTTAAGCGTTTCCAGAAAATCGACGCTGAAGTCGAACCCGCCGGTATGGTCATGCGAGTCGGAGCAAGCGCTACAACCGCAAACAAAAGGGTGAACCGCAACGTCGCCGTCCGACCCGTCCGATGTGAAGCTCACGTCGATATTCATGTCCCTATCCTCTAACTTCGGCCCCATTTGGCTCTTTATTGCAATTTGAAATGCCGCAGCCAACCGAAGATCGGTTTATATTCGAGGGTTTGCGTTGAATTTTTGGTCTTGATTTCGAAGGCTTGCTAAAATGCGCAACCGAGCGCTTGGTGCGAGACGTTCGTTTGGGTTTCTTGATGCGGAGCGAGGCCAAATTCATGACGTCACCGGCGCTAGCCCTTCCCAAGGTCCGCGGCGACCTGGCCCACGACGCGCAACTCGCGCCCTATTCCTGGTTTCGTGTCGGCGGACCGGCGGACGCCTTGTTTTTGCCAGCCGACGATGACGATTTGGCGGATTTTCTCGCTGCGCTTCCGGGGCGCCTCCCCGTCACGGCGCTTGGCGTTGGATCCAATGTGATTATTCGCGACGGCGGCATAGACGGCGTCGCCGTGCGGTTGGCGGGGCGACATTGGGGGCGTGTGGAGGTTCTGGGCGAGGACCGCATTTACGCCGGCGCCGGCGCCCTCGACGTCGCCATCGCCAAGACCGCGGCTGCCAGCGGTATCCTCGGCTTGGAGTTCTTGTCCGGTGTTCCAGGCTCCATCGGAGGGGCTTTGCGCACCAACGCCGGCTGTTACGGTCGCGAGCTCAAAGACGTGGTGGAGCGGGTGGACACGGTCGCGCGCTCCGGCGAACGCCGCGCCTATCAGGGCCCGCTTCTCGACCAAGGATTAGCGCGCATCGCATTCTCCTATCGGCACTCTGATTTGCCGGAGGACGAGATCGTCACCGGCCGGGTCCTGCGTGGGTCCGGCGCTGGCGATCCGGCGGCGATCCGCGCCGAGATCGAGGCGCTGCAAACACGACGAGCCGAAAGTCAGCCGATCCGAGAGAAAACAGGCGGCTCCACCTTCGCCAATCCCGACCCGCCGGGCACGCCCAATCAGCGGTCCGCGTGGCGCCTGATCGATGCGGCGGGTTGTCGGGGCTTACGCGTTGGCGGGGCGCAAGTGTCTGAGAAGCATTGCAATTTCTTGATCAATGCGAATCACGCGACGGCGGCTGACCTGGAGGCGCTAGGGGAACTGGTCCGGGCCCGGGTTCGCGCGACGAGCGGTGTCGATTTGCGCTGGGAGATTCGCCGGATAGGTCGGCTGCAGGCGCCCTAGAACGACCCAGACAGCCCAAAGGTCAGTATCGGGCCGAAATCACGATTGCGGTCTTCAATGAAATCGATCGGCCCGAGCCTGTCCGTTTCGAAGATCTCACGCGTGAACAAATCCCGCTGGTCAATCAAATTACCCACTTCGATAAAGCCCGTCAGCCCGAAAATGTCCTTGTGTTCGACGACGGCGAATAGGAAGCCGGGAATCGAGCGGTTGAAATTGATCTCGTCCAAACGAAACGTCCGCGCACGGCGGGATTGATTGAATCCAACCTCCAAGGCGATCGGCGTGTTTGGGATGTCGTAACGAACCTCGACTTCAACGCGGCTAACCAGGTCGCGGCTGATCCGCCGCGGCAGGCCCGTCAGCGGGTCGTCCAGGCGTGAATTGCGCGCCTGGCCCTCGAATTCGAGCTGCGCGCCGGTCCAGCCAAGGATGTCCAGCTGAAGCGTCGCGGTCAGCTCAGCGCCATAGCGCAATGCGCTGTCGATATTGCCCGGGCCTTCTCCGCCGCCGGGCAGCGGCACCTGGTCGATAATGTCTTCGATGCGGTCTCCGAAAAGACGCAGCGTCGCGGCGGCGAACCCGCCGAACCGGCGGTCGATCTCGATTTCGGCGGCCCAGGATTGCTCAGGCACGAGATCGGGATTGCCGGCGTTCGCGTTCTCGTTGTTGAGGTTCACGCTTGAGACGAAGTCGAAAAAATTGAGCTGCCCAACCTCGCGGGCGATGCGGGCTTGGACGCTGGTGCGCGGCCCAGGCCGCCAGGTCGCCGAGACGAATCCTTTCGGCCGGAAAAAGCCGCGTGTGAGACCTGCCGGGCCCGATTGCGCCAGTTCGGAGACTTCGACGCCGAGCGACGCTTGAACGTTCACGGACGAAGCAAGCGACCTGCCATGGGTCACCGTTAGCTCTGCGCGACGCTCGACCACGCGCGTCGTGGAATTCGCGAGGTCCTCCTCGGCGAGAGTTCCGTCGTCTTGGAGGATGAAGAGGCCAGACTCCACGTCCAGCACATTGCGCGCGCCTTCGACCGCGATCTGCCAATCCCGTCCTGGGCGTGGCGCGATGGCGTATTCCGCCCGGGCGACGGTCTCGCTCTCGAATTGGTCTTGCTCGAAGCGGCTGCCGAACGCCGGAGCGCCGTCAGCCGGCGTCTCCTCAACGTCCGAGACCGAAAATCCATCCTCGATCGTGTACAGCCCGATGAGCTTCAGCGCGCCCGGGCCCAGCGGAAACTCATAATCCGCGCTGACTTCTCCGCTGCGCTCATCTCGGCCCTGCTTAAACAGGCGGAAACTGTCGACCCCGTCGACAGGGCTGCGAAAACCGATCTCGCGATTGTTTCGATTGAATTGCTCAAAGGCGGCGTTGAAGTTCGCCTTCCGCCCCTTGGGAGACGTCCAGGTGAGCGCGAGCGCGGCGGACGGCGCGTCGACGATGAATTGCGCCTCCTCGTCGCGGATCTCGATCAGGTTTCCGCCGCCGTCGGTCACCGTTTCGACGCCGGCGTTTCCGTTCTTCGCGGGATCGCTTTCCAAACTCAGCGTCCACGCCAATCGTCCAGTTCGGCCGGAGACCGACGCCTCAGCTGTCAGGAAGTTCGGTTCAAGCCGCTCCCGCAGCCGGGTCTGCCATGACCATGTGCCTGATATGCCGTCGCCGTCGGCGACCACGTTCACGACCTGGCCGGACAGGCCAGGAATGTCGAGCATGGTCCCGTCCGAAAGCTCCATCCGGATGACGCGATCGGCGGGGATCCGTCCCAGCGCGTCGACGGCGTCGTTCGACTTGCCGGATATGCGCTCGCCATTGATCAACACATTGCCGCTGGCTTGGCCGAATCCCCGCGATGAATCCTCTCGCTCGATCGTGAAGCCGGGGATTTCGATCACCATGTCCAGCGCGGTCTGCGGCGCGAAACGCGAAAAATCCTCCGGTGTGAAAACCCGTGTGACGGCCTGGGGCGTCTCCTGAGCGAGCGCGACGGACGCGGCGCTGGCGGCTAAGCCAGCGGCAAGACATACAACCCGCATCCGTTTCGCTCCCCGTGCTTCGCTACAAGTGTAACGCGCAACTTTGCGCATCCGTTCAAGTGACACTTTGTTTAGATTGCCGCGCCATCGCTTCCACATCGCCCCAGAACCGGCGTGATGGTGGTCGCACCTTATCGGGTGCAAGACGTCGTCGGAAAGGACAGGACATGAAACGCGTTGCGGTGATCTATGGCGGCCTGTCGTCTGAACGGGACATCTCGATTTCAAGCGGCCGTCAGATGGCCGAGGCGGCGCGCAAATCAGGCTACGACGTTGTCGAGATCAACGCTGATCGCGACCTGCCGGCGCAATTGGCGGAGGCGGCGCCGGACATTGTCCTCAATGGCCTCCACGGGCCGTGGGGTGAAGACGGCTGCGTCCAGGGCCTCTTGGAGTGGATGGGTCTTCCGTACACCCATTCGGGCGTTGCTGCTTCGGCCGTCGCCATGGACAAGCGCAAATCGAAGGCGGTTTACGCCCAATGCGGGCTCGATATTGCGCGCGACACGCCCGTGACCCGCGCAGAGGCCGCCGCCGACCATCCCCTTCCGCCCCCCTATGTGGTCAAGCCCATCGCCGAGGGGTCGAGCTTTGGAGTCGTGATTGTCCGTGCGGGCGCCAATGGTGCGCCGCGCGCAATTATATCCCCCGAT
>CAZQZC010000173.1:0-5745 GCA_964597685.1 uncultured Hyphomonadaceae bacterium
CGCACGACAAGGCGAACTGACCGAAGCCGACCTCATGCACACGATTTTTCCGCATCCGACCTTGTCAGAGATGATGCACGAGGCGGTGCTCGACGCCTATGGGCGGGTTCTGCACGTTTAAAGGAAAGGCCGGCAGGCGGCGTCAGGCCTTCGCGCCGCCCATCAACACCTCGACAATGCCGGCCACCACCGTCACCAGGATTGCGGCGATAGAAAAGATGATCCCGCTCATCAAAGCGGCGTCCGGTCCCTCAAGTACCGCCATTCCGATATTGCAGAGGATCGCGACCAACATCGCCGCCATGAAGACGCGGATGGAGAACGCTGTCTTCGTGGCGAACCCGAAGAGCCAAGCAAGCAAGAGGGAAGCCCCCGCGACCACGAGCATGGCGATCGCGATGTTGCCGAGTGAAAGATTGATGCCGCCCAAAGATGTCCCCATAGGTGTTCTTTACCGTTCATGACGGCGGCCATCAAGATAGCTGGGCGTCAAGATCGGCCTTTGCGGCGGCTTCGACGGCCGCGCGATTGAGTCGTCTGACTTGCCACGGCGGTGATGCGTTCGTTTTCGGCGCCAACCAGTCAAAATTGGACATCCATGCTCGGGGATAGGCGACGCTCTATCCAACACTTGGTCCTCTCCCCCGTCATCCCCGGAAAAGCGAAGCGGAGACAAAGCGGTCGCCTCACAGCTGAATCCCGTCGCGGACGGCTGGCAATTGGCTGCGCGCTTGTTACGGTGAGGCGGAATACGGGGAGTGCTGATGCGGTTTTTCATTTTGTTCGCGTGGATTTTTACCCTGGGCGTCCAGGCCGAGGGGCAAGCTCTTCGTCAAACCAAGGTCGATTTCGAAGACAAATTCCGTCAGCTCGACGAGGATTATCCGACACCCACAGAAGTGCGGCTGGCTTCAGGCGCGCCGGGACCGGATTACTGGCAGCAAGACGTCGATTACGACATCAAAGTGCGCCTCAACGAACGCGATAAGCGCCTGATCGGCCAGGAGACGATAACCTACACGAACAATTCGCCGCATGCGCTCAGCTATCTGTGGCTGCAACTCGATCAGAACAGATTTCGCGCGGACTCCCTCGATAATCGCAGCCGCACCGCATCCAACGACGAACGGATCTCCTATTACGCCGTGCGCCGCGCAAAGACGCTGCAAGATTTCGAAGGCGGCTACGACATCCGCAATGTTGAGGACGGCTTCGGCGAAGCGCTCGATTTCGTCATCGTCGACACAAACATGCGCATCGATCTGCCGGAGCCGCTGGCCCCCGGTGCAACCTTCGAATTTTCGCTGAACTTCTCGTTCAACATGATCGATACCCGGGTTATCGGCGGTCGTGCGGGTTATGAGTGCTTCGACGGCGAGCAAGACGGCGGCGACTGCATTTATCTCGTCGCGCAATGGTTTCCGCGTCTGCACGCCTATTCCGACTATGAAGGCTGGCACAATAAGGCCTTTTTGGGCTCCGGCGAGTTCACGCTCGAGTTCGGCGACTACACGGTCGAGATCACGGTGCCGGAAGACCATGTCGTCTCGTCCACCGGTGTCTTGCAGAACGAGGACGACGTCCTCGACGCCGACCAACGCGAACGCCTCGCCGACGCGCGCGAGAGCGACGAACCCGTCTACATCGTGACGCCGGAGGAGGCGCTCGAGAACGAAAAACGCCCAGCCCGCGCGGCGCGGACGTGGATCTTCGAGGCGGAGAATGTTCGGGATTTCGCGTGGGCCTCCTCGCGGAAATTCATTTGGGACGCGATGAACGTCGCCCAGGAAGAGTCAGACGGCGAGGACGTGCTCGCCATGTCCTTCTATCCGAACGAAGCAGAACCGCTTTGGTCAGCCTATTCGACGAAATCGATCGCGCACACGATCAAGGTTTATTCGCGCTATTCCTTCGCCTATCCCTATCCGACCGCTCAGTCCGTCAACGGTCCCGTTGGGGGCATGGAATATCCCATGATCACCTTCAACGGCCCCAGGCCCGTGAAGGACGACGACGGCAACCTCACTTATTCACGGCGCACGAAGTACGGCCTGATCAGCGTCATCATCCATGAGATCGGCCACATCTATTTCCCGATGACGGTGAATTCCGACGAGCGTCAATGGACGTGGATGGACGAAGGACTGAACACATTCCTGCAATTTGTCGCCGAGCAGGAATGGGAAGAGGCTTACCCATCGCGCCGGGGCGAACCGAAAAACATCATCCCATACATGGTCAGCCGTAATCAGGTCCCGATCATGACCCAGTCGGACTCAATCCTTCAATTCGGAGACAACGCCTACGGCAAGCCGGCGACAGCCCTGAACATCCTCCGCGAAACGATTCTCGGCCGGGATCTGTTCGACCGCGCCTTTCGGGATTATTCCGAGCGCTGGAAGTTCAAACGCCCAACCCCGTATGACTTCTTCCGCAGCATGGAAGAGGCCTCCGGCGTCGATCTCGACTGGTTCTGGCGCGGCTGGTTCTATTCGACAGATCATGTCGACATCTCCATCGACAGTGTTGTGAAGGGCACGCTCGATACGAAGGATCCAGACGTCGAAAAACAACGCCAACGCGAGGAGAAGGCCGACGAACCGCTGTCGATCACGGTTGAGCGCAATGAAGACTTTCCCAAGGCGGTCGAGGACGACCCGTCATTGCTCGATTTCTATAATGAAAACGACGAATTCACCGTCGGCGAGACAGAGCGTGAGGGCTACGAAAAGACGCGGGAAGGCCTCGAAGATTGGGAGCGCGAGGCGCTCGACGTCGCGGACAATTTCTACTTCTTGACCTTCTCCAATCATGGCGGCCTGGTCATGCCAATAATATTGGAACTGACCTACGCGTCCGGCGAGACGGAGATGTTGCGCCTGCCGGCGGAGATCTGGCGGCGGAGCCCGAAAAAAGTGACCAAGATGATCGTGACCGACAAGGATTTGGTCTCCGTCGAACTCGACCCTCGGTGGGAGACGGCTGACACGGACCGGTCCAACAATCACTTTCCGCAGAAGATCGAACCTTCGCGGTTGGAAACGTTCAAACGGTCGCAGACCAAGAACCTAATGCAGCGGCTCGATCTGAAGGTGGAGCCGGGCGACCTGCGTACGCTTGAGGTCGAAGATGATGACGAAGAAGACTAAGGCCTTTGCCGCAGCGATTGCGCTCGCAGCCTTGGCGTCGCCGGCGGCTGCGCACCGCCTTGGCGTGCCGGTGACAACCATCGAGTACAATGACCGCACGGAGCTCTGGGAAGTCGTTCATCGCATCTCAGCCCACGATCTCGAAGCGGTTATGGTCGATCTCGTTCCGCTCGACGGGCTCTATGATACGCGCGACGGCGTGCTCGCGATTGGTCGATATGTCGATGCGCATTTCACGATCTTCGGCCCGGAGGGGGAGGCGGCGCTAACCTATCTCGGCGCCGAACTCGACCGCGATATGGTGTTTGTCTATTTCGAAGCCGCCGACCTCACGCCGCGCCGTGTCGACAGTGATCTCTTGCTCGTGGACGATCCGCGCGCCCATGCGCTTGTTAACATCGCGACGCCAAACGGCCTGGAAACGTTGGTGTTCGTCGCTGCGGACGGGCCGAAGGCGATCCCTGACTAGGCCGACCGGCGTCACCCCTCGATCAAGTCCTTGGCGAGCGATTGGACGGCTCCGTAGTCCACCTTCCCCGTGCCGAGGACCGGGATTTGGTCAACGTGGAAGATTTTCCGCGGGACTGAAATCTCCGGCACGCCGTGGTTCTGGGCCCATGCGATGATGTCTTCGCGATTGGCGTCCGGAGAATCGGATAAGAGGAGGACCTGCTCGCCCTTGCGGGGATCCGGCGCCGTGGCGGCCGCGTGCATATTGTCCGGCCAGATGGCGCTGGCGCAATTTTCGACCACGGCGAGGGAGACCATCTCGCCGCCGATCTTCGCAAAGCGCTTTACGCGGCCCTGAATGCGGATGTAGCCGTCGTCGTCGATTGAGACGATGTCGCCGGTGTCGTGCCAACCATCGTCGGGCTGCTCCAGCACGCCAGGATTGGACGCCCGAAGATACCCACGCATCACGTTCGGTCCCCGAACCCGCAATTTGCCGCCGTCATCAATCCCCTCGACGGGAACCAGATCGTATTCCATGCCTGACATGAGCTGACCGACGGTGCCCGGCTTATTGCCGCCGATCCGGTTCGCCGCGATCACGGGCGCGGCCTCGGTCGCTCCGTAACCCTCTAAAATCTCGATATTGAATTTCTTGCGCACGAGCTGACGCGTCTCGTCCCTGACCCGTTCCGCCCCGCAAACAGCCAAGCGAACGCTGTTGAGGTCCCCCTGGTCGCCTGCGCGGGCGTATTGGGAGATGAACGTGTCGGTGGCGAGCAGGATGGTCGAATTGGTCTTCCGGATCCGCTTGGCGATCTCCTTGGGTTGGAGCGGGGTAGGGTGGAAGATCGCCTTCACGCCTGCGATTAGCGGCAGGACAGCGCCCACGGTCAGGCCGAAGCAATGAAACGTCGGGAGAGGATTGAAGACTGTGTCAACCTTCGGATCCAAGCCGATATGCGCGCGAACTTGTTCGACATTGGCCATGACGTTCTCATGGCTCAAGACCACGCCCTTAGGCTCTCCCTCGGTGCCCGACGTGAAAAGAACGACCCCGGGTTTCGACGGGCTAAGCGCGCTGCGAAACAGCCATGGCGCGAGTGGTCCGAGTGCGCCGGCTAGTTTGTGTGTCAGCTTTAAATTCTCTCGGACGTCTTCGAGATAAACGATCTCAGCATTGGTTTCCAATTCCTCGATCAAAGGCTGAAGATTGCCCATGTCGACAAAACGATGGGCCGTCACAATGCGCTTCACTTCTGCAGCTTTGAGAGCGGACTTCAGGTTTCGCGCGCCGGCTGTGAAGTTCAGCATCGCCGGAACGCGGCCATAGGCCTCTAGGGCGTAGAAGGCGATCACGGCGCCAGCGCCGGTCGGTAGAAGAACGCCAACCGCCTCTCCGGGCTGCGTTCCAGCCTTGAGCGCGGAGCCAAGCGCGAAAGCGGCGCGAAGCACCTCTTGATAACTCAGTTTACGCTCATCGCCGTCGACGATCGCCGTCGACTTGGTTCCAAACTCCTTGGCGGCGCGCATCAATCCCGCGAACAGATCGACCTTGGTTCGCACTGGCTTGTAGGGCAGGGGCTGAATCACAGGTTCGGCCAGGGCGGTCATAACGTCTTCCTCTCGGTCCTGGCGCGAACGCCTGTCACAAATCGTCACACTAGATAAACCTGTTGCGAGGCAACGCAATAAGGACAGAACAGGCATGCGCGTCCCGCGCTTGATGCGGCGCAATGGTCGGTCCATGTATCTTGGCATGGCGACGTTGATCGAGACCAAGGCGCAAGAGCGCGCGCTGAGACACCCGGAGAAGCGGAATAAGCCGGACACGCCGGTCTTGCGCAAACCGGACTGGATCCGCGTTAAAGCTCCGACCAGCCGCGGTTACGCAGAGACCCGTGCGATTGTGAAGTCAAAAGGGCTCGCCACCGTTTGTGAAGAGGCGGGATGCCCCAATATCGGCGAGTGCTGGACCAAGAAGCACGCCACGATGATGATCATGGGAGAGGTGTGCACGCGCGCCTGCGCCTTCTGCAACGTCGCCACAGGCAAGCCCGCGCCGCTCGATCCCGACGAGCCGCGCCGTGTCGGTGAGGCGGTGGCCGAAATGGGGCTGCAGCACGTCGTGATCACCTAGGTGGAC
>CAZQZC010000174.1:0-2471 GCA_964597685.1 uncultured Hyphomonadaceae bacterium
ACCTATGACCTCTGCCTTCGGAGGGCAGCGCTCTATCCAGCTGAGCTATGGGTGCTTGCCGATTGGCCTTGTAGGCTAAGCCGTGCGCACGCGCAATCGGGGGTCGCCGCGCTAGGCGCTGGAGCGCCGCCGTGGCGCCCGTCGCTGCGTCTTATCGGCGATCACTCGCCCGCTTTCGGCCAGGCAATTTGTTCGGACAGCCGCGGAAAGGGCTTTAGCGAGAAAATCATCTCGACCGGCAAGCCGAAAAAATCCGCCAGCTTCAACGCCAGCTCCAGACTGGGATTGTAATCCCCGCGCTCAAGATAACCGACCGTCTGATAATTCACGCCGACCGCCTCAGCGAGATCCTTCCGGGATAATCCGCGTTCTGCGCGCAGCATGGCGATACGATTGTGCATTCCAACCTCTCGATTAAGGCTGTATCGAAATTTATTGTAGACATACAACATTTATATAGATAGGCAATACGCATCTGAGCAGGTGATGGAGGATCTGGATGCTCTATTTGAAACAGGTCGGGGCCGCCGTTGCGGCGCTGGCGTTCGCAGGGGCGTGCGCGCAGGCCGAAGACGAGGCGGCGGGGTCCGATCGGCGAACGAAACCTGAAATCGTCGCGGCGATCGACGCGTCCGTGCAGAAGGCGCGCGAGACGCGGGGCGACGGCTCCCCGGCGCTCTGGTCGCTGAGCGATGAGGACACGACGATCTACATTTTCGGGACGATCCATTTGCTGCCCGAAGGTCTCGACTGGCGCTCGTCGGCGTTTGGGGAGGCCTTTGACGCCGCCGACACGCTGGTGGTGGAGCTCGACACGGCTAGCCCGGAAGGGGCGCTGGCGGTTCAGCAGGCGTTTATCAGCCGCGGCGTCTACACCGACGGCGGCACGTTGAGCGCCACCCTTAACGACGAGGATGAAGCCATTGTCGGAGGCGCGCTCGACAGCGTCGGCTTGACGATCGGTGCGGTGGACCAGCTGAAACCCTGGCTGGTCTCGCTTCAGATGACCATCTCGCAATTTCAGAAGGACGGTTTCGACCCCGCCGCCGGCGTGGATACGGTGCTCCTGAACGCGGCGGCCGAAAGCGGGAAAGATCTGGTCTTTCTCGAGACTGCGGCGGAACAGGCCTCCGTGTTCGCGGATCTGCCTGAGGAAGTCCAGGTCAACCTCCTCGTGGAATCCGCAACGGTGCTCTCGGAATCCAGCACGACACTTACGGAGATCGTCGGCGAATGGCAGGACGGCGACATTGCCGGCATCGCCAATCTCGCCGCCAATCCCGATGCGGCTGGCGACAACGACTTCTACAAGGCGCTTTTGGTCGATCGGAACCGCAATTGGGTTCCGAAGATCACGGCGCTGCTTGAGGAGCCCGGCGTCAAATTCATCGCCGCCGGGGCCGGCCATTTCGCGGGGCCCGACAGCGTCATCACCATGCTTCGCGCCGACGGGTACGAGGTCGAAGGACCCTAAGCCGCACTGCCGGAGCCGCTTGCCTTCTTCAGCGGCTCCGGTGTTCAATCCTTGAGACGCATCAAGGAGGGCGACCCCATGTCGTTTCGCGGGGCACTGACAGCGGCGGCGTTCGGCATGGCGGCGGGGTCGACCGCTTCGGCGGAGCCGGCGCTGTGGACCCTGTCCGACGCCGATACGACGGTCCACATCATGGGAACCGTCCACCTGCTTCCGCCTGATACGCCCTGGCGGACGGAGCGGATCGACGCGGCGTTCCAGGACGCCCACACCGTCTGTTTCGAGCTGGACGCCGTCGGCCGAGCCCTGGAAGTCGCAGGGCAGATGTTCGAGCTTGGCGCCCTGCCGCCGGGGCAGCGCCTTTCCAAGCTTTTGCCCGACGAGGACGTCGAAGAGCTTAGGGAAATCGCTGAGTTTCTGGGCGCGCCCTTCGCCAGCCTTGATGTGATGCAGCCCTGGTTCGCCAGCCTGATCCTGCAGGAATACTTTGCAAACCATATCGGCTTGGAGGACGGCGTCGAATTTACGCTCCACCCCGAAGTGCTCGCCAGCGGCAAGACGCTCTGCGAACTTGAAACCGTCGACGAACAGATGACGGCGCTCGCCCGACAACCGCTCGACGCGCAGATTGCAAGCCTGATCGAAGACGACGCCGACAGCGAGGCCGACGACGCCGAGGCCGTGGTCGCCGAAATCGAGGCCGAGTTTCGGGACCTCGTCGCCGATTGGCTGGAGGGCGACATCGAGGCGATCGGCGAGCAGGCCTCGCCTGACGGGTTCGAACACCCCGCCGCCTATGAAGCGATGCTGGTGGTTCGCAACACCGCCTGGATCCCGCGGATCGAAGCCTTGCTGGACGAGCCTGGCGTCATCTTCGTCGCCGTCGGCGCCGCCCATTTGGCGGGCCCGGACAGCGTGATCGACATGCTGCGGGATCGCGGTCATGCGATCGACGGACCCTAAAGCATTTCCAGGCGAAGTGGATGCCGGTTCGCCG
>CAZQZC010000174.1:2571-5574 GCA_964597685.1 uncultured Hyphomonadaceae bacterium
CATGCGATCGACGGACCCTAAAGCATTTCCAGGCGAAGTGGATGCCGGTTCGCCGTCCGGAAATGCTTAAGAACAAAGACCCATAGTCGCCGAGCCGGATTGCGCGCAGCGCCGAGGGACGGACGGCGCGGCGCCTCCGTATTTGCTTGCGCCCCCCTGCGGGGCCGGTGCGGAGACGGGTCGGTCTCTGCATGAATTTTAGGAGACGTCGCCGCCCCCGCACCGCGTTGCGGCCTTTCGGCGCTGTCCCGCTGGGCCTCAGCCTTCGTCCGGACGTCTCTTCTACATCCGCCCGTGTCGCCACGGGGGACCGTCCGGAGGCCGGGGCGCCTCCCAGCCGTGTTTCCACGACCGCCCAGATCGGCGCGCCTAGGGCCCGATGCGTCCGTTGCCTGCATCGCGCCCAATCAGCCGTTCCGCCCTGAGAGGCGAGGTCCGGTCGGTCCGTCCCGGCCCCGCGGCCTCCCAAGCGGCTCCACATTGGACCGGGACGCGCCTGAGTCGGATTGGCGGGAGCTTATCCCCCAATTGGCCTGCCGCGCAGCGCAGCGCTCACGCGGGAGTCGACCCGCCCGTCATTGAGACAAAAACATCTTCAAGATCAGGTTCCTGCGTCGCAAGGTCAGAGATCGAAACGCCTGCGGCGCGCACTTGCTCCAGCAAGTTGCCAATTCCGGTCTCACCCGTCCGATAGGTGATGGTGAGGGCGCCGTCGGGCCTTAACTTGGCGTCGAGCGCGGCAAGCGCGTCCGGAACTTTGTCCAAAGGCTCCGACGGAACGACGCAGAGGGTTTTCTGGTCGAGCCGGCGCAGCAATTGCTCCGTCGGTTCGCAAGCGATGATCTCGCCATGATTGACGATCGCGATCCGGTCGCACAGCTCCTGCGCCTCTTCGAGGTAATGGGTTGTCAAGATGATCGTCGTGCCCCGCGCATGGAGTTCGCGGACATAGTCCCAGAGCTGGCGGCGCAGCTCCACATCCACGCCGGCTGTCGGTTCGTCGAGAATCAGCACTGGCGGCGTGTGGACCAAGGCTTTCGCCACCATCAACCGGCGTTTCATGCCGCCGGACAATTGGCGCACATAGGCGTCGCGCTTATCGGCGAGGCCCAGCGCGGCGAGGATCTCATCTGATCGCCGCTCCGACTTCGGCACGCCGTAGAAGCCGGCCTGCAGCTCCATCGCCTCGAGCGGCGTGAAGAAGGGATCCATGGTGATCTCTTGGGGCACCACGCCGATCGCCGCGCGCGCCTCGCGGGGGCGCTCGTCGATGTCGATGTCCCAGATCCGGGCCTTGCCCGCCGTCTTCACCACAAGACCCGCCAGGATGTTGATGAAGGTCGATTTCCCCGCTCCGTTCGGCCCCAGGAGGCCGAACATGGATCCCCGCGGGATGTTGAGGTCGATCGCCTTCAGGGCGCGCTTCTCGGGCATCTTGCCCGAGGCGCGGTTAACCTTTTCGAGGCCGGCCACGGCGATGGCGTTGTCGGGCAGAGTCATGCGTCGTCCTTGCGCGAGGTGTCGCTATGTAACCCAGTTGAGGTCGATTGGAACCTCAGACGGGGGATGGTCCATCCTGCTTGGCGAGCGCTGACTGAAAACCTTCGCGCGCGGTCAGCCGCTCTAGGTAATCGAGACAATTGGGCGTCAAGCGTTCTCTCAGGGGGGCGATCCGATGCGCCAGATACAAGCCGTATCCGACGCAGATGTCGGCGATGGTGAACCGATCCGCGCACAAATAGGAACGTCCCGTCAGGGCGGATTCGACCGCCCGCAGCCGCCCGGCGAACCAGGCGGCGTAGTCCTCAACCGCCTGGGGCAGGCGTCGCTCAGCGGGCTCCAACGCGGAGTACCGAAGGACGATTGTCTGCGGGAAGGTGAGCGTCGCGTCGCTGAAATACAGCCAGTTCAGGAACGCGCCGTATTCGGCGTCCTCAGGCGAGAGGGCCAGCGGCGTCGGGCCATGGCGATGTGTCAGATAATGGCAGATCGCTGCCGATTCCGTCATCCGCGCGTCGCCGTCGACAAAGTACGGCACCGTGCCGAGCGGATTGACCCCAAGATAGCTCTTCTGTCGGACGCGCGGCGGAAACGGCAGGGTGACCAGATCGTAGTCCACCCCCAACTCCTCCAGCGCCCACAGGGGACGCAGGGAGCGCGCGTCAACACAATGGTACAAGATCGGCATCGGCCCCGCCCCAGCTTGATCGGACCACACCCGATTGACGCCGCTTAGGAAAGCCGCGAAACGTCGGACGTGCAACTGATCATTATCGAGACTGAACGATCACATGGACACCCCGCTCCAAGACGCCCCTGAAACGATCCTCGTCGACGACCACCGGGTCTCTTGCGACGGGGGCGGCGGCGCGCTCGGCCATCCGCTCGTTTGGTATGAGATGGGCGACGACGGCTGGGTGCAGTGCAAATATTGCGACCGCCGTTACATCCTGCGCGGCGGACCGGCCGACCGTCGGGCCTGACGGCGGTCCTACGCCACCTTCACCATCAATGCGCTCTCCGGCAGCTCCTCTGCGAAGCAGCGCTGGTAGAACTCAGCCACGACGGGGCGTTCAAGCTCGTCGCATTTGTTCAGGAACGTCATCCGGAAAGCGTGGCCGAGATCATTGAAGATGAGATAATTCTCAGCCCAGGTGATCACCGTCCGGGGGCTCATCACGGTTGAGATGTCGCCGTTCATGAAGCCATTGCGCGTCAGGTCTGCGAGGCGCACCATTTTCGACAGGATGTCCTTGTCGACCGTTGGGGCTTTCGCGGAGACGATCTCGACCTCCGCGTCGTGTTCGAGATAGTTCAGCGTCGTGACGATCGACCAGCGGTCCATCTGGCCTTGGTTGAGCTGCTGCGTGCCGTGGTAGAGCCCGGTCGTGTCTCCCAAGCCAACGGTGTTCGTCGTCGCAAACAGACGGAAACAGGAATTCGGCGCGTTGACGCGGTTCTGGTCGAGCAAGGTCAACTTGCCCGACGCCTCCAGCACCCGCT
>CAZQZC010000175.1:0-5533 GCA_964597685.1 uncultured Hyphomonadaceae bacterium
TAATCGCCGCCGTCAGCGTCGTCTTGCCATGGTCGACGTGACCGATGGTGCCGATGTTCACGTGCGGCTTCGTCCGCTCGAACTTCTCCTTGGCCACGCGAGCCTCTCCTCTTTTCCGCACCCGGACCGCCGGGGCCTTGTTTTGACGAGTAACCGAAACCCGCAGGCTTCGCTGACCGCGCGGCATACAGAACGGCGGCGGCGCTTTCAAGACCCGCTTGTCGTCAAGCCCCAGATCGTGCGGTCGACCATTCTTTTCCAGCTTGACAGCCGCAGCCCGCAATGGCCCCCGTCGACCCCATGACCCAAGCACTGATCAGCCACGCGGCTCGACTCCGTGAGACCCCGCTCGCGTCGCTCGCATCCGCCCGCGCCGGGCGGGCGTCCATCGGCGCCGCAGGCTGGCGCGCAGACCTCTCTCGTCACCGATTGGACGCGGGTTCAGAGGCGGAACTGCTCAGCGCCGCAAGCTCGGCGGGGCTGGAAACCGCTTGCGCCGATCTCTTCGCCGGAGCCCACGTAAACCCCTCCGAAGACCGCCCCGCCCTGCATTGGGCGCTGCGCGCGCAGACCGCGCTCAGCGGCGCGCCGGAGACCGTCCGAAACTCGCTGGACGCGGCGGACGCGTTCGCGGAAGCGGTGCGCGCAGGACAAATTGTGGGATCGCGAGGCAAGCCATTCCGAACCATCGTCCATATCGGAATCGGCGGCTCGGATTTTGGACCGCGCCTCCTGGCCGACGCCTTCCACTTTGAGCGCGACACGCGGTTCGATCTGCGGTTTTGCGCCAATCTCGACCCGATCGATCTCGAACTGGCGCTGCAAGACGCAGAGCCTGACCAGACGCTGGTCATCGGCGTCTCCAAATCCTTCGGCACCGAAGAGACGCTCTACAACCTGAAGCGCGCCAAAACGTGGTTGGAGGCCGCACTCGGCGACAATTGGCGCCAGCACATGGCCCTGGTGACCGCAAACGCTCCGCGCGCAGAGGCGTGGCTTGGCGGACCCGGCGCCATCTTCGACCTGCCGGAAAGCGTCGGCGGGCGGTTTTCGATTTGGTCAGCTGGATCTCTCGCCTGCTCGATCGTACTCGGTTTGGATCTGATCAGGGGTTTTCGCACGGGCGCGGCGCAAATGGACGACCACGTTCGAAGCGCTCCGTTGGAAGTCAATCTCGCCATGCGCTTGGCTGCGCTCGACGTGTGGAACCGGTCCTATCTCGGTGCGCCGATGCGAGTTTTGCTCGCATATTCGCGTCGCCTCCGACTTTTGCCGGCCTATTTGCAGCAACTTGAGATGGAGTCGAACGGCAAATCGTTCGGCCCTGACGGGGCTCAGGCTCCCATGCCGACGGCGCCGGCCCTATGGGGCGGCGAAGGGTCGATTGGCCAACACTCCTACCACCAATGGCTTCATCAGGGCTCCGACGCCCATCCCACAGAATTCGTGCTCGCGCTCGAGGACGGCGGCGATCCCGAGGGCCGAACGGCTTTGACCGCTCACGCACTGGCTCAGGCGGAAGTCCTTTGCAACGGCCGCAGCCTCGACGAGGTTCAGGCGGAGGAGCCCGATCTTCCGGAAGCGATCGCCCGCCAGAAGGTTCATTCCGGCGGTCGCGCCTCGAGCTTCCTGAGCTGCGCGTCCTTCGGTCCGGAAGCGCTCGGCGCCCTGATCGCGCTCTACGAGCACAGAACCTATTTCGCGGGACGATTGTGGGCCGTGAATTCTTTCGACCAATGGGGCGTCGAGCGTGGGAAAACCATGGCGGGCAGGCTTAAACGTGCATTGATGGGCGAGGCGAATGCTGACGACCCTGTCACTAAAGACTTGATTGGACAGCTACAGCGCTAGTTTCGGCTTGCTCGCCAGGCGCTTTTCGGCCGACACTGCAATCATGTCGCCATCGCCAAGCCGCTTGCCGCTGAAGAGTGTTGTGGGCTTCGCCCTGATCGGCGTGCCTTTGGCGGCCATTGGACTCCCCGTCTCGGTGTTCTTGCAGCCGTTCTACGCCGGCGAGATGGGGTTGGGGCTCGCGACGACGGGCGCAATCTTCATGCTGCTCCGGTTTTGGGATCTCGTGACCGATCCGGTCATGGGATATCTGGTCGATCGCCGCCCCTCCCGCTGGGGACGGGTGCGCCATTGGCTGGTGCTTAGCATTCCCGTCCTGTCGATCGCGACGATATTTCTCTACATGCCGGCGAGCGAGACGGTGAGCCCGCTTTACCTCGCGGGTTGGATGGCGGTTTTCTTTGTCGGCTTCACGATGCTGCAGACCCCCCATGCCGCCTGGGCGCCGGCTCTAGCTCATGATTACGACGAGCGATCTCGTTTGTTTCAGTGGCGAGAGATCGTCAATATCGCGTCGCTGCTGGCGTTGTTGGCATTGCCTGCGATCCTCGCGCAATCCTTCGGCTTTGATCGGCGTCAACAAGTGATGGTGATGGGATGGATCCTGATCATCGCGCTTCCGCTGACCATTGGAAGCGCGCTCTTTTTGACGCCCGACCCCCCCATGCCGGGAAGCGCAGGCGCCGCGCCGGATTATAGCCCGAAGGCCGTTCGCCAGGCCGTCCGTAATTCGACCCTTTGGCGCATCGTGGGGATGGAAATCTGCGTTGGAATCGCGATCTCAAGCACAGCGGCGACCTATCTGTTTGCGGCCAAGTGGGGGTTTGGCGTCGATCAGGGCGCATCGGCGATCCTGATGTTGTTCTTCATCGCCGGCTTCTGCGCCCTGCCGTTCTGGCTGGCGCTTGCGCGACGAACGCAGAAGCACGTCGCCATGCGTACGATCTGCACCTTTGCGGCGTTCGCATACATCAGCTACCTGCCGCTTTCGGGAGGATCTGGTTTTGGTGCGCTAATCGCGGGCGCCGTCGTCAGTGGCCTCGCCTTCGGCGCGCCCTTCGCCCTCGCCCGATCCATGATGGCCGACGTTATCGAGATGGAGCGCTTGCGCACGGGTGAGAACCGCTCTGGCCTATACTACGCCTTCATGTCGAGCGCGTATAAAACGGGGGCGAGCCTGGCGGTCGGCATAAGCTATTTCCTGCTTCAGGTTGTCGCCGGCTTCGACCCGGCGCCTGACGCCCAGAACGGACCGGACGAGGTGCGCGGCTTGATGCTGATCTTCGTCGGCGTCCCCGTGGCCGCCTACATAGCCGCCGCCGCCATGGCCTGGGGATACCCCATCACACGCGACGTTCAGGCCGACATAAGCCGCCAATTGCGCGACCGGTCTACGGCGACAGCCGAATGACATTACGAATGCGTAATTAAGAAAGACGCCGCATTCCGGCCGTAATTTCCACTGCGCGCGGAGTTCCTCAAAACCATCTGACGGGTTTAGAGTTTCTCCCCCTTTCGGTCCCCAGCTGAAGATAAACCGGCTGAATTCGGCAGTTTTCGGTCCCTCATTCCCGCCATAATGCGGCCACAGAAACTTATCCGTTTCTTAGGAGCCTGTCGGCGATTTGCGTACCTGTATTAACGCGTTCCACGAATACGTTAAGGGACTGGGAGATGCCGAACAAATTTCCACGCTGGGGCCAAGAGCTTGGCTACCAAAAGGATATCCGCACGCTTGATTTGAACATCAACCCAAGCGGCCATGGCCTAAAGGGCCGTCTCGCAGAGGGTCGGCTCTCGTTCAGCCGCATGGCGACCCGCCGCGAAGCGCGAAAGGACGCGACCGAAGGCCTGCCGGTCTCAGAATCCGCCACCCAGGACCAATGGAGCGAGCGGGAGCAGCTGACCGCAGAGCAAGCCGAAGACGTCCGTCGCGGCCTCGGCACGTGGTTCGCAGATTGCGCCGCAGCTGTACGCAATTTCATCTATGACCTGACGCCGATTGAATTCTCGCATGATCAGCTCCGTGAAGTGATCAAGAGTGGCGAGAACGATTTGCGTCATTATGAAAAAGACGACGTCCAAGACGCCAAGGAGCGTCACGAAGCCAGCATCATCGAACTGCAGGCCTTTCGCGAGAAACACGGCGAACTGATCGGCGAGCGTACGCCTGACATCAAGAAAAACGTCGAACAGACCATCGCGATCTTAATGCTGATCCTCATCGTCGAGGGCGCCTTCAACGCGCTGCTTTTTAAGGACGCGCAGTCTGGCGGTCTGTTGGGCGGGTTGTTGGTGGCTTTCGGCGTCAGCGCCGTGAACGTCGTTCTTGGCGTGACCGCTGGCTATTTCGGGCTGCGATACCTGAACCATCCACAGAAGCCGTTCAAGATCATGGGAGGCGCCATCACGGGCGCTCTCGTGCTCGCCGGTCTGTTTTTGAACTTCTTTGTCGCCCATTTCCGAGACTCGGTCGAAGCCGCCCTTCGGGCGTCTGAAGCTGGCGGCGCGCTCGGAGGATTTTCGCTGTTCGACCTTAGCCCCGGTTCGGTGATCGCCTCCATGTTCCCGAACATCTTCGGGCTGGACAACATGGTCGCCTTTGGCTTGCTCTTTGTGGGCTTGGTCGTCTTCTCAATCGCCGTGTATGAGGGTTACGACCGCATTTCGGACAAGTATCCAGGGTATGGCCGCGTCTGGCGCAAAGAGCGCATCGCCTATGAGCGCCGCCAGGAAGTGCGCAACACTTTGCGCGACGATCTGGCCGATTATTATACGTCATGCCGGATCTGGTTCGAAGCCCAGCAGACCCGCCACGCCGACGCCAAGCGTGAAATCGAAAAGGCGCTCAATAGCTTGGAGGCCTGTCGGACCGACGCGATGGCGGTTGCATCGCGCTGCGCAGATCAGGAGCGCAGCTTGAAGGTCTCCTATCGCCAAGCCCACCGCCGCACGCGCAACGCGCTCCGCGACAAACTCGGCGAACAGGCGGCGGCCCCGCTCTATTTTGACGAAATTCTCACGCCGGAGCTTCCGAGCTTCGATTATGGCGCCGACCGAGAGCTCGCCCAGCGCTCCATCAAAACGATCGAAGACAATATGATGACCCTCTCGATCACGCGGGAATGGCTGGAAGGCCACGTCCAGACAGTCCAGCAGGAGCTGTCGAGCATCGATTCTGACCGGGCGGCCGTCAGCGGCGCCGATATCCGGACGTTGCGGAAGAAAGCTGAGCACGCCGATCTGAAGAAAGCTGGCTAAGGGCCCTTAAGGAGACTGCGCCATGCCCCGCAAACGTGAAAAAGGTCCGGCCTTCTGGCGATACTCCATCGCAGGAATGACGGCCGGCGTGTTTGGGCTGTTCGCGCTCGCCGCATTCAATGCGCCGCCGCAGACGGACCCCGCCACCTTCTGCCGGCTAGACCGGCGGGACCCCGCCCACACAATGATTGTGCTAGACCAATCCGATCCCTTCAACGCGCGCGATTTTGGCTGGGTCTACAGCTTCGTCGACGCCGAGGCCCGGCTTCTGCCCAAATACGGACGGCTGACTGTCGTGGCGCCGAATGCGGAAAGGCCCTATGAACCCCTTGAAATCTATGCGTCTTGCTCGCCGGGCAGCCCTAACGACGCCAATCCGGTGTTCTAGAATCCGCGCATGATCGAACATCGCTGGCGGACC
>CAZQZC010000176.1:0-5471 GCA_964597685.1 uncultured Hyphomonadaceae bacterium
TCATGGGGGTGGAGCTGAGCTTCAAGACGCTCGGCCTGATCGGCTGCGGCAATATCGGCTCGCGGGTCGCCGAGCGCGCCCAAGGCCTGTCGATGAAAGTGGTGGCGTTCGATCCCTTCCTCACCGAGGATCGGGCTGTGGAATTGGGCGTCGAGAAGGTGGAGCTCGACGAGCTGCTCTCTCGCGCCGATGTCATCACCCTGCATACGCCCCTGACCGACCAGACGCGCAACATCCTCTCAGCCGACGCCTTGGCGAAGACGAAAGAGGGCGTGATCCTTGTGAATTGCGCGCGCGGCGGCCTGGTCGACGAAGCTTCGGTGCGTGAGCGCCTCGACAGCGGCCATATCGCGGCTGCGGCTTTCGACGTGTTCGCCGAGGAGCCCGCCAAGGACAACGTCCTGTTCGGCGCGCCGAATTTCATCGCAACGCCCCACCTTGGCGCGGCGACGAACGAGGCCCAGGAAAACGTCGCCCTTCAGGTCGCCGAACAGATGAGCGACTATCTGCTGACAGGCGCAGTGACCAACGCGCTCAACATGCCGTCGGTGACCGCTGAAGAAGCGCCGCGCCTGAAGCCGTTCACCAATCTCGCCGAAAAGCTTGGGCTGTTCGCCGGTCAAATCGCCGAAGAGGGCTTCGACGAGGTGGTGCTCGAATATGAGGGCGAGGTGTCGGACCTTAACCGCAAACCCGTGACCGCCGCAGCGCTCGCTGGCTTGCTCCACGCCTCGCGCGGCGACGTCAACATAGTGTCGGCCCCCGCCATCTTGCATGAAAGCGGCGTCAAGCTGACCGAGACAAAGACCGAAGAGAGCCCGGTCTATGACAACCTCATCCGGATCAAGGTGAAGGTCGCCGACGGCTGGCGGACGCTTGCCGGCACGGTGTCGGCCGGACGCCCACGCATCGTTGAGGTGAAGGGCATGGAGCTGGAGGGCGATTTCCTGCCGGTCATGCTCTACGTCAACAATTCCGACGCGCCGGGCTTCATCGGCGCGCTGGGCCACATGCTTGGCGAAGCGAAGATCAATATCGCCACCTTCCACCTCGGCCGCGACGAAGCTGGCGGCGAGGCCATCGCGCTGGTCGGCGTCGACCAGGCCGTGCCGGAGGATATCGTCAACCGCCTGAACGCCCTGCCCCATGTGCGGTTTGTAAAAGTGTTGGAGTTCTAGGAGAGAAGGATCGCGACGGGTGGCGACTTATCGCCCCCGTCGTCACCATAAGTCCTATTCGAAATCTCCACGCGGCGGACAGGCGCGTCGTCGCCTAGATCTGGCGCGGCAAATCCAAGGAGATCTAAATGCCTGCAAAGCTCGCCATCGTTCATCATTCCGGCTACGGACATACGGCCAAGGTCGCCGATCACGTTCTGCAGGGCGCGGCGGCGGTCGCCGGCATAGAGGCGACGTCTTACAAGGCCGAGGATCTGACGAGCCCGGACGCGGGCCCGTGGGACGCGCTCGCCGCAGCCGACGGGATCATTCTCGGCGCGCCAACTTACATGGGGTCGGCCTCTGGCGTGATGAAGCAATTCATGGACGCGTCGTCGAAGGCTTGGTTCACCGACGCCTGGAAAGACAAGATCGCCGCCGGCTTCACGAATTCCGGCTCGCTCGCCGGCGACAAGCAGGCGACGCTGCTGCAATTTGCGACCTTCGCCGGCCAGCACGGCATGGTTTGGGTGAATTTCGGCATGAAGTCCGGCTACAACGCCACGTCGCACGATTTCGGCGCAGCGCTTAACCGCGCGGGCCATTTCACCGGCCTCGGCACCCAGGCGCTGACAGACCAATCCGCCGACGACGCGCCCGACGCCGCCGACCTCGAAACCGCCCGCCTTTTCGGCGCGCGCGTGGCCGAGGCCACAAAGCGTTGGGCGCGGGGCGCGGTCTAGACCGGCGGATACGGGAACACGCTCGTCGTCGCGCCGAGGTCGAAGAAGGACGCCTCCATCGCCGGCAGGGCCTGATCCAACAGGCTCTCCGGCGTCCAGCCTTCCAGACGGGCGAGCGATTTCACGGGACGTGGCTGGTCGAACAGGACCACTTCATTGCCGCGCACGGCGAAGACCTGGCCGGACACGTGCTTGGCCTTATCGGCGCAGAGCGCGACAGCGAGCTGGGCGACCTGGTCGGCGCGCATGGAATTCTTCATTCGCTCCACCCGCTGGGCGGAGGCTTCGTCCTTCACCGGGATTGTCGCGATCATGCGGGTCCAGGCGAAGGGTGCGATGATGTTGGAGCGGACATTCCTCCGCTCGCCCTCCATCGCGACGATGCGCGACAGCCCCATTATGCCAAGCTTGGCGGCGGCGTAGTTCGCCTGGCCGACATTGCCGATCAGGCCGGAGGTTGATGTGAAGAGGACAAAGGCGCCGTCTTCCTGGTCGCGGAAATGGTTCACGGCGGCGCGCGTGACATTGTAGCTGCCGTGCAGGTGCACGTCGATGACGGAGCGCCAATCCGCCTCGCTCATCTTATGGAACATGCCGTCGCGCAAAATGCCCGCCGGATTGATGATGGCGTGGAGGCCGCCGAACGCGTCCTTCGCCTGGTCAACCATCCCCTCGACGGCGGTCATGTCGGTGACGCTGTCGGAGTTTGAGACGGCCTCGCCGCCGGCGGCGCGGATCTCGGCGGCCACTTGCTCGGCCGGGCCGGCGTCGCCTTCGTCGCCGCCCGCCACGCCGCCGCCGAGATCGTTGACGACGAGCTTCGCCCCCTCGCGCGCGGCCAGAAGCGCGCATTCCTTGCCGATCCCATTGCCGCCGCCTGTGATCAGAACGACCTTGCCATCCAGAACGCCCATGGCGCGCCTCCCGTAATTGTCTTTCGCCGGCGCAAGCTTAAGGCCTCAGCCGGCGAAAGGAAGCGTCGGATCATATCGCGGCGCGGTAGCGCGGATTGACGCTTTCATCGAGGCGCGGCGTCTTCCCGAACAAGGCTTTGATCGCTCGCTCCAGGCCCGGGAAGAAGCCAATCCGCTCAAGGCCCGGATTCACGTAATTCGTCATCACGCAATAATGGCTATCCTTGCCCTTGCGGTGGTGATGGGCGTGGTGGGCGTGCGATTGCAGAAGGCCGATCTTCTGCAGCCATGTCACCAAGCGGCCGTTCTCCGTCGGACTGCGATGGGCCGCGGCGTGGATCTCGTTGGCGAACATTCCGAACACAACCGCAGAGCCCGTGAACAGGTTGAGCCAACCAACAGCCCAAAACGCCGCCAGAAAGCCGAGGCCGATGGCCCACACCTCCTTGTTGCGGGCGAACGCCGAGCCTTTGAGGAAGCTGCGCGGGGTGAAATGGTGCTGTTGGTTTTCGCGGATCGTATGACCCAGGATAGGCCATTTTGGGTTCCCATACCGGTCCTCAAACCAGTGGAACAAGCCCGAAATGAAATCGGCCAACACGAGGCCGCCCAAGATTTGCCCCGCGGATTTCGCCGCCAGGCTGGCCGTGATCGACATGATAAGCTCCCAAAGCCGCCTCGCTCGTGAGTGAGCGATCGATCGCTTTGAGACGTAACCGCATCGATCCTGGAGATCAACAAAAAATGAGCGAACGCTCACTTAAACTTCTGTCATTAATGCTGGAACTCGGTGTGCGCAACCGCGATTAGAGCGTGCGCCCGGTCCCCGTTAAGCAGATTGATGCGGACAAACCCTGCCGGCGTGATCCCCAGTTTCAACGTCAAACTCTATGGATCGCATAGTCCAATCCGAGCTCAAAAAACGGACCGAACATTGGCGGCAACACGGTCTCATGCGCTTTTCGCGCCGCCAATGACGCCGCACCTCGCACATCCGACGCGTTTCGACACGAAACACCATTCGCCTCCGAGCCGAAGCGGACCGCGTGCCCCTAGGGCTTGGGATCATCTGCTGCGTTGGGTGGGCGTCCGTTTTGGGGCGAGAAAAGGACGCCCCAGAGACATGTCGACTGACTGGGGTTGGCCCTTAGCGGTCGGCTGACCATGTCGTGACCCATGTCTGAACCTCATCCAAAGGCAGCCGTTGGACACAAGCTTGGCAACCAAGTAAGTACACGACGTGCACAAGACGCCCGCGGACGAGGTGTGGGGGCGCTGTGGCTATCTTGCGCTGCTATGACAAGGGACTTGGCCTGGCGAGCGGAAAGTGCAGGATTTCCACCACGGGGGCGATGGGATCCTCGCGCTTGGCTGCGACGTTTTCCGACGCCATCAGGATCGCGCGCTCGTGGGTTGCCATGAAGGATGCAAGCGCGAAGGCCTCGCGATCTTCTTCGGCGGTCACCAGCGTTGCGAGTTCCTCGTATTGCGGCAAGCCCTTGCCACGGATGCCATCGGCCATCGCAGCGAATTTGTCCGTCCAGGGCATCTCTTTTAACATCGCCGATGTCGAAACGCCCCGGGGTCGCGAGGCGGGGTCTTCGTCCAGGGGAAGCCCGAGCTTCGCAAGGACAGGTCTCAGAACCGCCTTGCCCTCCGATTCAAGTTGCAAAAGCGAGCCCAGAACATAACGCTGCTCGCCATCCTCGGCATGGGGCAACAGCGTTTCGAAGAACGCTTCGCCGAATTGCTCGCCGTGGTAGACGTCCAGCAACGCCTCCCGGAATCGCTGACTGACCATGGTCTTCCTAACCCCCTACGCCGACGCCGCCGTCATGAAGTACTTCTTGAGCCGCTCTGTGATGTGCCAAGTCATTTTAGACCCCTTGGATGCGAAGACCACTTCACCTGGACCAAACGTTTCTTCCACGCCGTCGGCGTTGGTAATGGTCAGCGAACCCGCGATGACCGTCATCATTTCGTTCACAGGATAGCTCTCGATATCAAGCTTGCAGGGTGGGCATTCCCAAATGCCAGCCGAAACGGAGCCATCTTCGGCGCGGTAGAAGGGGATGGTCGTCTCGTCCGTCTCCTCGGTGGTGAAAAAGGGCTTCGGGATCAAATTGGAAGGGGCCTTCCCATCTGCGGTTCCCGGAAGAATTTTAAAGGTACTCACGGTCATTGGATCAATCCTTTGCGGTGTCTGGAGCGGCGTTCCGTCCAATCAGAGTTTTAGTACAGTCTTTTCTCGTCGTTATACTTCATCATCTTTTCATAGAACTCGAGCGGCTCGGGCATGGCCGCGTGGGTTTTCACAGCTGCGGCATAGGACGGCAGGCCATCGATCGACGGCCAGTCATCGGGCTTCCACATTTTCGAACGGATCATGGATTTGCCGCAGTGATACATGGCCTCTTCCACGTGAACCACGAGGGCCATGTTCGGCCCCTTCCCGTTGACGGCCATCATGGCGAGGATGTCGTCGTCCTGAACGATCTGCGCGGATCCACTCACGCGAACGACCTCGTTGCGTCTGGGGATGACAAACATCAGTCCGACCCGAGGATTTTCGATGATGTTATGGAACGTATCGCCGCGATTGTTGCCCAGCCGATCCGGAATCGCGAGCGTCTTCTGGTCGAGGATTTTCACGAACC
>CAZQZC010000177.1:0-5448 GCA_964597685.1 uncultured Hyphomonadaceae bacterium
GGGTTTTCCGTGGAAGCGCTTGGCCCGGCGGGGCGGAGCGGTGCGCGGGGCGGGGATAGATCAGACCTACATCGGCGTTTTGCGCAGCTTCATCAGGTCTGAGAAGTCCGGAGCGCGTTTCTCGGCCTGCGCCGTGAACGCCTCTTGCATGCGCGGCGGCGGCAGCATGCCGGCGTTCCAGACGCCGATATAATCCAGCGTATCGGCGGTCGAATGGTCGCGGCCATAATTGATGAGGACCTTGGAGCCGGTGACGGCGAGGGGGTCCTTGGTCGCGATCTCACGGGCCGTGGCCAGAACGTGGTCCAGCATCGCCTCTTGCGTGTCGAACACCTCGTTGACGAGGCCGAGCTCCTTGGCCTTGGCCGCGCTCAGGCGGCGGCCCGTATAGGCGAGCTCGCGCACCCATCCTTCGGGGATCAAACGCTGCAGGCGCGGGAAGGTGCCGACATCGGCCGTCATGGCGATATTGATCTCCTGGATGCAGAAGAAGGCGTCGGCCACGCACCAGCGGATGTCGGCGGCTGAGATCATGTCGACCGCGCCGCCGATCACCCCGCCCTGGATAGCGCACAGCACGGGCATCCGGGCGTTTTCGAGCGCGTTGAACGAGGACTGGATCTGTTTGATGTTCGAGCGGAAGGCTTCGGCGGCGACATAGCGGTCGGCGTTTCGGTGGCTCACCGCGCCGTCCTGGGCGAAGACCGAGAGATCCATGCCGGCTGAGAAATGCTTGCCGGTTGAGGAGATGACGATCACCCGGGCGAGCGCCTCTGAATCGATCTCGTCGACAATGGCGGGAAGCTCGTTCCAGAAATCCCGCGTCATCGTGTTCAACGCGTCGCCGCGGTTCAGGCGAATGTGGGCGATCTTGTCTTCGATCTCGACGTCGAAGCAGGCATGGGTCTTCTTCAGCATGGCGGCCTCCCTTTGGGCGCGAGCCTACCACGCCTTACGCTTGCCGCCAGGCGCCGCAACGTCAGTCGGCGCGGCGGTGGAATTCGACCTTGAAACTGGCGCCGGGCTGCAGGGCGACGCGGTGGGGAACAGTCGGCTCGATCACGGCGAATTCGCTCGCGCGCACCCGCGTCGACGCCTCAGGCGGGCCGGCGAGGATGTAGTCGAGCGCGCCCGTCAGGACGACCAGCCGGCCCCAGACGCCGGGCTTGGTGTCGTGTACGCTGGTCAGCTTCGCCGGCACGGTCGCATCGGTGAAGACCGGCGTCTCGGCGTACTTTTCCAGGCCGTCGGGCCAGTTGGCATGCGTCATCGCGCTGGCGCGCCCGGCGGACGGCCGAGGCCCGGCGCGCCGAACATGGCGAGTTGCAGGCTCTTGGCGATGCGATCAGCCCGCTCCATGAAGTACAGCACGACAGCGGGCTTTGGGGCGATGTCTTCCAAGGTTTGACGGAACAGGCCGAGCCAGAGATTGAAATGCCAGGGTTCGGCCTGGACGAGCTTCTGGTGAGCCGGAACGGGTTTCCCGGTGTAGCGGCCCGCATTGAGGGCGACGGACGCCCAGAAATCTTTCATCCGCGACAGATGGCGGTCCCAGTCTCCGTCGACCGCCTCTTCGAAGATCGGACCGAGCAAAGCGTGGGCGCGGACGCGCTCGTAGAACGTGTCCACGAGGTTGGCGATGAAGGCGTCGTCGATACCCATTTCCGCAGCGCGGTCCTGGATTTCCTGGCGCCGTTCGGAGGCGCTGGCGATGGGGGCGGCGGTCATGCGGGCTCCTGTTGCAGCAAGTCTGAGAGGATTGGATTGGCGTCGACGAGGTCTGCCAGGGTGGCGGCGTCGAGCACGGCGAGAAACGCCTCCGTCGCCTGGGACAGAAGGCGCGGCAGGCGGCAGCCGGGCGCGATGAGGCAGGCGCCGTCGGCGCGTTGGCAGTCGACCAAGGCGAAATCGGGCTCGATCCGGCGCACCACGTCGCCGACCGAGATCGCTTCGGGCGGGCGGGCGAGGCGCAGGCCGCCATGGCGGCCGCGGACGCTCTCGACAAAGCCTTCGCGCGTCAGGGCGCCGGCCACTTTCATCAAATGGTGGGAGGAGACGTCGAACACACGGGCGACATCGCTCGCCGGGACAAGCTGGCCGTCCACCACCGCGAGGTGGGTCAGCGTCCGCAAGGCGAGATCGGTTTGGAGATTGAGCCGCATGGGCGCCCTCGTTAATGCGCACTTGATATGCGCATTAAAGTCGCTTCGGCAAGGGCCGCCGCATTACGGCTTTGACGTGGCTTGGGAAACACGGTTAATCGAAGTCTTCGGGCGGGGGAGGGAGCGACGATGTCGAAATTTGCTTGGACCGCCGCGGCGGCGGTCTCTTTGGCGGGGTGTGAAACGGCCGGAACGCTGGGCGGCGTGCTTGCAGGCGCCGCCGGGGCCGCGCAGGCCGCCGGCCTCTCGGACGCTGAAATCGACGCGGGCCTGCGCCAGGCGCTGACGCTCGGGACAGAGACGGTGGCGGGCCAGTTGGGCGCCGTCGACGGCTTTTTCGGGGATCCGCGCGTGCAGATCCCGCTGCCGGGACGCCTGGCGGACTTGCAAAACAATCTGGCGGCCGTGGGCGCTTCAGGTCCGCTGGACGATCTGCAGCTCTTGATGAATCGCGGCGCGGAAGCGGCCATGCCCGTTGCGCGGGATCTGGTTGTCGACGCGGTCTCTTCGATCACGCTTGAGGATGCGCTTGGGCTCTTGCAAGGCGGAGAGACGGCGGCGACCGATTTTCTACGCGCAAGGACCGAGCCCGGTTTGGTCGACGCGTTCCGTCCGCAGATCGACCAGGCGCTTGGCCAATCGGGCGCGTTTCAGGCGTTGGACGATGTGACCGGTCGCTATGGGCTGTCGGGCCTCACGTCCAGCCTGCGCGGCGACCTGGCGGAGCAGGCGACGAGCCGCGCACTCGACGGAATGTTCTTGTATGTGGCGGACGAGGAGCGGAAGATCCGCGAAAATCCCGCCGCGCGCACCACGGACCTGCTGCGCCGGGTGTTTGGAAGCCAGCTTTGATGCTGAGACGGTGTAGATGCTGAGGCGCATTCGCCACGAGACCGGCGAAGGATTGATTTGCGGCGTTGAGATCGGCGACCCGGTTCGCCCGATCGAGGCCCTGTTTCTGCACGCGACCGGCTTCAACGCCATGACCTACCAATCCATGCTCGCGCCGCTGGGGTTGCGCGCGCATGTGGCTGCGATCGACCTGCGGGGCCATGGGCGCACGACACTGCCCGCGAATGGCCGGTTTCCATCCTGGTCGACCTATCGAAACGACGTCATTGCCTGGCTGGAGAAGCGCGCGCCCGGCGGCGCCGTGCTGGGCGGGCATTCGATGGGCGGGACGGTGGCGATGCTCGTTGCGGGCAAGCGCCCGGACCTTGTGAAGGCCCTCGTCCTGGCCGACCCGGTCGTCTTGCCGCCGACTCTCTACCGGTGGGCGCATCTGACGCCCTTCCCGCATATCTTTCAGTTTGGACGCTCGGCCATGTCGCGCGGCGCACTGCGGCGGCGGCGGGAGTTTCCCTCCCGCGAGGCGGCGAAGCTCGCTTATGCGGGGCGGCGCGTCTTTTCCACCTGGCGGGAGCCGTTCCTGGACGATTACCTGCTCGACGGCATCGACCGTGTCGACGACGGACCGCCCGACAGCGCCGACCAAACGTGGAGCCTGTTGTGCGATCCCAAATGGGAGGCGGCGACCTTCGCAGCGCAGCGCAATCGCCCCTGGGCGGCGCTTCGAAAGATCAGGCGCCATAACATCCCCGCCAGCGTCCTGGTCGCCGACAAGGAATCCGTGATGCCCCTGGGCACGCTGGAGCGGATCGCCCGGATCGCGCCCCATGTGCACATGAGGCGGATTGGCGGGACGACGCATTTCCTGCCGATGGAGGCGCCCTACGCCGTGCGCGAGGAATTGTCGGCATATCTGTCGAATTTCGTCGAAGGGCTGTCGCAGGCCGACCACCACCCCGTGAAACGCCGGTTGAAGTGACCTGCGCGCCCGTCGACCGGGCGGGACGCGTCACACTGTCAAACCCCGCGGGGCCAGCTGCGCCAATTGTTCAATCTGCTCTGGCCGGGTCGGCAGGATCTTTCGTGTGTTGAGGTCGAAGGTCACCGCCAGCGCCTCCGCCGTCGCCCAGGCGCGCCCGGAGGCCGGGTCCATGATCCAGTGGACGAGCGAATGGGTCTTCTCACCCGCGTCGCCGAGCGCCGAATGGATTTGCAGGATGTCGCCAGCGCGCGGCCATTTGCGATAGACGAAGCGGTATTCCAGCACCGCCGCGCCCATCTCGGATTCCGGTTCGGCGGCGGCGACTTCGCGCCGCCAGTCGGCCAGCAGATTGGGCACGCTGTCGGAGACGCGTCCCATGAACCAATCGGCCCGCATGCGGCCGTGAAGATCCATGTGCGCGGCCGGCGCGCAACCAAGGCCGATCAGTGGCGCGCCCACCCGCTCCACCTCCGCCAAGGTCGCCTGGTCGTCGGACAGGCAGGCCGCCGGCCAGACGATCGAGCGCGGCGCCGTCTCGACCGGCGGTTCACCGATTTGGCGCTCCAATGCGGCGCGCGATCGCGACGACCAGGGAAAGGGGGTCGCGGCGCCGGATTCGACGTGCAGCACGCGCGTGCGAAAGGCGGCGGCGGGCGTTCCATCTCCGTGGCGCATCTCTTGATAAATCACCGCGTCATGGTCGCCGATCTCGAGCACGCACGCCTGCATGGTCAGCGGCCGGCCCGGGCGCGCCTCGCGCAGGAACCGAATATGCTGGTCGGCGGGAATGAGCGTCGAGGGCGCGTTGGGGCTGAAGGCGTGGCGCATGTCGATGGCGTGGGCCATGGCGCCCAGGCCTTCGAGCGCCTTTTCGACATAGACGCGCACATTCATGTGCCCCATCTCGTCGCAATCCCAGGTGTTCGCGCTGCCCTGCCAAACCGTGATCATAGCGCCTCCGACGTTTTCCAAGGCTTAGCCGGCTTGCCGCTTCGAGGCCAGCGGGGGAGGTGGGCGCTGGTTTATGATGGAAGCGGGCGATCGAGATCGCATTGCGCCCGGCTGCTTTGGGTCAGGGGCGGACAGTGGGCGGAGGCAAGCGGGCGGCTGCCTGTGGCCCACAATGGACACTCGCCCGATTTGACGAATAGTCTTCATTCGTTCGATCGGCGGCCGTTAGGCTTACAGCTTAATGGCCACTACTAGTCAGTCCGGCTTCTTATTCAGCTTCTGCCACTCTCGTGCCTCTTTGCTCGCTCACCACTTAGCTTGCGTCAGGCTAGAAGCGATGCAAGTTCATTATCGTTGATTGTGGCGTACACAATGTAAGCGTGCAGATATTCGCTTTTCGGGAGCCCAGCAAGTACGGCAGTCATTACGATGTTTGGTCGAGGAAAGTTGGCGAAGTCTTCGACTTTCGCCCGCGAGTGGCCTCAGAACCAATAAGCCTCTGGA
>CAZQZC010000178.1:0-4133 GCA_964597685.1 uncultured Hyphomonadaceae bacterium
AGCCGCCTTGTAGCAGTTCTTTGCGAGCGCCGCCGCTGAGGTCGTTCGCGCCGCCGTCGCCGATCAGCGTGTCGTCGCCGGAGCCGCCGATGACGTTCTCAAAACCCGAAAGGACGCCGGCGCCTGTACCCGTCGACGCCACCGGCGCGCCATTCTCTTGGGTCTCGAGTTCTTCTGCAAACGCGCTCAGGAGTTCGACTTCGCTGACCTGCTGGGTCAGATCGACCGTAACGCCGCCCGTGGATGCGGCGAACGTCGCGGTGTCGACGCCGTCTCCGCCCGCAAGGAAATCAGTTCCCCCGAAGCCGTGGACAACGTCGTCGCCCGCGCCGGCGAGAATGAGGTTTGTCTCATTGTTGCCGAGGAGCACGTCGTCAAAACCCGACCCGATGATGTTCTCGACGTCGTTCACCGCCGCGAGCGCATCGCCTCCCGGTCCAGTCAGAACGGCGCCGATCTGGCCGTCTTCGCCGCCCGGCGTCGCCAGGTCGAGATCGACGACCACGCCGGCCGCCAGAGCCGCAAAGCTGACGGTGTCGTTGCCATCACCGCCGTCAATGTCGTCGAGAGCGTCCGTTAGGAACGTATCGTCGCCGGCGCCGCCGAACAGGTCGTCGGCCCCTGCGCCGCCGTCGATGACGTTGTCGCCATCGTCGCCGAGGATCACATCGTCGCCGTCGCCGCCGGTGACGTTCTCAAAGCTGGAGAAAAGCGGCTCTTCCTCAACAAAATTGGCGATCGAGAACGGCGCCTCTTCGACCACGAAGTCGAGCGTGTAGTCGATCGTCAGTCCGCCCAGCTGCTGGATCAGGAAGGTATAGGTTCCCGCCGGAAGGCCAGTCGTCCCGTCGAAGCCAATGAACGCGTCCGGCGGAACCAGGCCGCCGCCTGCGCCGAGCGCCTCCAGGATATTGGTGTTGCTCAGAGCGTCGAAGGGGCCGCCGTCGCCAAAGTTCGCGAGACCGAGCAGACCGCTCGTATCGAAGCCGCCGGCAAGCGCGTCGGCCGGGAAGGTCGAGCCTTCGACCAGTGCGAGGAAGCCGAGATCGTCCGCGGACACGAAATCCGACAGGATCAGTTGGCTGAGAACGAAGCCCTCTGGCACGGTGATCGTGATGATGTCGACGTCTTGCGCCGGCAGATCGGCCACAGCGGCGGCGTTCACGACCTGGTTCGACAGGCGGCTCAAGCCCTCGCCGAGCACGAACGCGTCAGGCGCCGCGCCGGAGCCGGAGAGATCGACCGAACCGTCGTTGAGAACCGTGATGTCGCCGAAGAAGCTCGTCGACAGGTCAATGAACACGCCTTCTTCGGTCGAAGAGAAGTCGAGCGTGTCGGTTCCCTCGCCGCCGTCTGCGGACAATTCGACGCCGTCTAGAGCGTCGAGATCCAGGACGAGCGTGTCGTCGCCGTCGCCAAGATCGATCAGCAATTCTTCAACGTTTTCGACGTCGAGGCTGAACAATTCGTCGCTGTCGCCCTCAACAGACGTGCGATCCACCGAGAAGCCGTCTTCTGTCGTCGAAATTTCGACCACGTCGTCGTTATCAAGGGACGCGTCCTTCTCGCTGTCCCATAGGTCGTCGGAAAAACCGCCGCTCGCGCTCAGATCGATATCCAGCGTGTCGACGTCTTCGCCGCCGTCGATCGTATCCGATCCGTCTCCGTCGAAGTATTCGAAGAAATCGTCGCCCTCGCCGCCGAGCAGCGTGTCGTCGCCCGCGCCGCCGATGAGCAAATCGTCGCCTGCTCCGCCAGAGAGAACATTTGAGGCGCCGTCGCCAATCAGCGTATCGTCGCCGGAACCGCCGGTGACGTTCTCGAAGCCTGAGAGAACGTTGCTGCCGGCCCCGCCCGTTGCGGCGAAGGGCAAACCGGTTTGCGCGCCTGCGGTGGCGGTGATCGGCGCATTCGCCGGCGGAGGCGTTAGAACGTCAAACAACGTCGCTAACGCATCCTCCAGCAACTCTTCCTCGGACACTTGCAGGTTCAGGTCCACGACGACGCCGGTAATGGCTGCGGAGAACAGGACCGTGTCGACGCCCTCGCCACCGGCGAGGAAATCGTCCCCGGCGAAGCCGTGGATCACATCGTCGCCAGCGCCGCCGACGAGAAGATTCGCCTCGTTGTTGCCGAACAAGCCGTCGTTGAAAGCCGTCCCGATAACGCCTTCGAAATCGTTGATATCATCGACGATCGGCGCTCCGCCCGCGGCCGGCGGGGCGTCGAGAATGGCGCCGGCTTGGCCGGGCGTTCCCGCTGGACCGGCGGAGTCAACGTCCAGATCGATAATGATCCCGCTGAATGCGCCGCCGGTCTCATTTTCCGCCAAGTCGGAGAAATCGATCAAGTCGAAACCATCCCCGCCATCGACAAATACCAGGTTCACCGTAGCGAGGATGCCCGTTCCCAAGAAGAACAGATCGTCGCCAGATCCTAGTTCAACATCCAGATTCTCAATGGATGTCGCTTGAACCCCGCTGAACCCTTCGTCAAATACGACCTCCCCTTCATCGATTGTCCCAACGATCAGATCGAACGAATTCGCCCCGGTGGACTCCACGGCGACAAGTTCGGATGACGTTATCGCCGACTCGCCGAACTCGTCGAGGACGAGGCTAAAGTCCACTTGAAGCGTGTCGTCGCCCGCCTGACCCGTGGCGATATCCATCCCGTCGCCGAAGAAGTACCGGATCGTGTCGTCGCCCGCGCCGCCGAAGATATCGTCGTCTCCGGCTCCGCCGATGATCGTGTCGGCGCCGCCGGCCCCCTGCACAGTGTCGTCGCCGGAGCCGCCGTCCAATGTGTCGTCGCCCGCGCCGCCATTGACCAGATCGATGCCCGCGCCGCCTGAGATGATGTCGGCCCCGCCGGCGCCGAGCAGATCATTATCCCCGTCGTCGCCGGTGATCGTGTCGGCGAATGCGCTGCCCGACACGTTCTCAAAGCCCGACAGGAAATTGGCGCCGGCGCCGCCCGACGTGGCCTCGAAGAGGCCAAGTTCGACAGGATCATCGACAAGACCATTCGCAAGCGATTCAAGGTCCGACGACGAGACTTGCGCCGTCAGGTCGACGACAACGCCCGCGCCGGCCGCCGTGAACAGGATCGTGTCAATCCCTTCCCCGCCATCGAGGAAATCGTTGCCGGCGAAGCCATGCACCTGATCGGCGCCCTCTCCGGCGACGAGGAAGTTCACCTCGTTATTGCCGAGAATAACGTCGTCGAAGGCCGTGCCGATAACGTTCTCGATATCCAGGAAGGTGAAGAGCGCTTCGCCGCCCTCGCCGAGCAACGCGCCGATCTCGCTCGGCACGCCGCTGGGGCCGGCCGAATTGATATCGAGGTCGATGACAATGCCGGACAGGAAGCTGGAAAGGTCGAGCGTGTCCGATCCGGTTCCGCCGTCGACCGTCGTGTCCGCCGTATCGGCGATGATCGTGTCGGCCCCGGCGCCGCCAAGCAGCTCGTCCGCGCCGAGACCGCCGTCGAGGATGTCGTCGCCGCCGGCGCCGGAGAGAATGTTCACGCCGTCGTCTCCGGTCAGCGTGTCGTCAAAGGCGCCGCCCGTGACGTTCTCAAAGCCAGACAGCAGATCGCCCGTCGAGGCCGCCGGCGGCTCGCTCAAAGCCAAGACGTCGCTAAGCTCGAACGCGGTCAGAAGAGCCTCTTCTGAAATCTGCAAGCTAAGATCGATGACGACACCTGCGCCGGCCGCTGAGAACAGGACGGTGTCGTTGCCGTCGCCGCCGGCCAGGAAGTCCGCCCCGCCAAAGCCGTGGACGAGGTCGTCGCCCGCGCCGCCGGAGAGGAGGTTCACCTCGGCATTGCCGAACAGGCCGTCGTCGAAATCGGTGCCGATGACATTCTCAACATCGTCGACTTCCAGGACGACTTCGCCGCCGGCCGCGGGCGGCGCGGTCAGGATGCCGCCGTCTTCACTGAGATCTGCGCCGCCGGCGTTGTTCACATCGAGGTCGACGATCACGCCTTCGCCGGCGCCGGAGAAATCGACCGTGTCGTTGTCCAGCCCGCCGTCGATCGTGTCGAGGCCGTCGGAGATGATGAGGTCGTCGCCCGCGCCGCCGAGCAGCGTGTCCGCGCCCGCGCCGCCGTCGATCGTGTCGTCGCCG
>CAZQZC010000178.1:4233-5411 GCA_964597685.1 uncultured Hyphomonadaceae bacterium
ATCGCCTCGCCCGAAATCACATCGTTTCCGGCGCCGCCGAGGAGCACGTTGTCGCCGCCGTCGCCGGTGATCGTGTCGTCGCCGGAGCCGCCGGTGACGTTCTCAAAACCCGCCAGGACATTGACGCCCGCGCCGCCCGACGTGGCCGTTTGAAGGCCTTCGCCATCGTCCGGCGACACGCCGCCTTCGAAGAAATTAAACGCTTCAGCAAAGTCGCCCTCGCTCACCTGATCATTCAGGTCGACGACGACGCCGACGGCCGCCGCTGAGAACAGAACGGTGTCGACGCCCTCGCCGCCGGAGAGGAAATCGTCGCCGGCGAAGCCGTGCACGACGTCAGAGCCTTCGCCCGCATCGATGATGTTGACTTCATTGTTGCCGAAAATGCCGTCGTCGAACGAGGTGCCCACGACATTCTCAAAATCGTTGATGGCGAGGCCGGGCAGCGCGACGCCGCCCGCCGCGGGCGGGGCGTCCAACAGCGCGCCGGACTGGCCCGGCGTGCCCGAAGGCCCGGCCGAGTCCACGTCAAGGTCGATGATGATGCCGCCCCCTGACACGTCCGAAAACTCGCCAAAGAAGGACGAGAAATCGATCAGGTCAGATCCCTCGCCCCCATTGAGCGTAAAATCCGCCGCCACGAGGACCAGCTCGTCCAGATTGACGAAGTCGTCGCCGGTCTCGAGATCGATCGTGATCGTTTCGGTTTGAGAAATCAGCGTCGCAAATTCGCCGAAGAAGTCGCCAAACGAGGATTCAGATGAGGCCTCCAAAAGGACGCCGGTCACGTCAGGCGCCGGCTCTTCCTCCTCGGCCACCGTTATCGGAGCGTCGACATCATCAAAGGCCAAAACCGCCGTGAGAAAAACAATATCGTTCGAAATTTCCTCAAACGGACTGACCGTCGCACCGCCGAGCGCTGCGATGCTAAAGGGCTCCAGAACGACGCCTTCGGTCGAAAAATCAACCGTCAGATCGTCTTCGCCGGATCCGCCTTCGACGACATCGTCGCCCGCGCTGACGAACAAGCCGCTATTAATTGCGCCAGGCGATGCGAGCCCCAAAAACCCATTGTCGAACGCGCTGACGTTGAAGCTGTCGTTGCCCGACCCGCCGAGCAGGACGTCGTTGCCAGCGCCGCCGTCGAGCGTGTCGTCGCCTTCGCCGCCCGAGAGAAC
>CAZQZC010000179.1:0-5366 GCA_964597685.1 uncultured Hyphomonadaceae bacterium
ATCGCCGCTCGAGCATGCAGCCAAAGCGCACGCGATCGCAATCGCGCTTGTCGCGCGATTCACCAGAAAAAGTCTCACTACCCCTCCTCCTCGCTCCCCCGAGCCCCGGAGTTGGCGTGTCGAAATCGGCGACGCGCCAGGTTTGGTCCACCGCGAAACGATACGCGGCGAAGCCTACGCGAGTGTTATCGGAATCGGGCGAATCTGGGGCGTTGGCCCAAATTGCATAATTTAGAGACGCTGAAGGTCGCAGCCGCGCGCTTCAAGCAGGGGACGCATTTCCCAATAGGCCGCCGGCGTCCGGGTCAGCGGTATCCTGGGGTGAAGGTGGTGGATGATGTGAAACTGCATGCCCAGTGATCCAATATTGCCGAGTTGGTGTCCAAGAACGCGGGCCGCCCGCGGTGTTTGGATGCTGGAGGAGGCGGGTGTCGACAATGACTTGATGTCTCGCCCGGCCAGCCTATACGCGCGCCTTGGCCTAGGACGAAGAGGCGGGGGCGCTTTAGCCGTTTTCCGAGGCGGCGGTGACGATCTCCGCCTCCAGATCCGCCGTCAGCTCGTCGAGCTTCCGCGTCAGCGCCGTGGCCGATCCGTTTTCCCGATCCAGCAAGGCGAGGAATTGCGCGCGCTGCTCAATCGCCAGCCACAGCAGGTTCCCATCAATGTTGAGACCGACGTCGACGATCTTCAGGCCGCTGCTGCGCTCGAGGACCCGCCACTTGATCTCAAGCTCTTCACCGTTGGGTTGGCGCATCACGGTTTCAACAACGGAGTCGCGCGCATTTCGGTCGACCGACCCTGTGACATCCAGGCTGGTGCCGCGATAGCGGTCGAATTGCACTCGGTAATTGGCGAGTGCAAACCGTCGAAAGGCTGCGGAATAGGCGTCGAACTCCGTTTCAGAGAAGCGTCGCGCGTAGGGGCCGATCACGAAGCGCGAGATCGCTTCAAAATCCGTGAACTCGACCATGTATTGTGCGAACAATTCCGTCCGCGCAGCGGAATCAAGCGTCGTGTCGTTGAGCGTTCTCAACACATCGTCGCCATTGTCGCGAACGAATGCTTCCGTGCGTTCGTCTGCCCCGGCCGACAGAGACATGACGAGGGCCGAAGCCGCGAGCCCAATGATCCGCAACGAAGTTCGCATCGTGTTCCCCTATTCGTCCTCGAAATCGTCGAAGTCGTCGAAATCCGGCAAATCGTCGAATGCGTCTTCATCTTCCCGTCCATTGCGGATTTCCGCGCGGCGCTGATTTGTGTAGGCGCGGCGCAGGGCGACATAGGGCTCAGGCTGTTCTTTCAACGCGTCGAATTGTTCGATGAATTGTTCGCGCGCCGACAAGATCGTCAGGCCCGCGCGGCCAAGGCGCAGATAGACGTCCAAGTTCGCGGCTTGAAACTCTGTGTAAAGGAAGGGGTCGATGAAGGTGTCTGCCGCCCGGCCGACGCCGTCGCGGACATTGCCCGGACCCAGGAACGGAAGAACAATGTACGGCCCTTCCGGCGCGCCCCAAACGCCCAGCGTTTGGCCAAAATCCTCGGTATGACCCTCCAAGCCGAAATGCGCCGCAGCATCCCACAATCCACCGACGCCGACGGTGGAGTTGATGATGAACCGGAACAGCGTGTCGCTCGCCCGCGTCGGCTCCGCCTGGAGGATGTCGTTCACAAAGACGACCGGCGTGTTGAGGTTGGCGAGAAAGTTGCGCACCCCGACGCGCGCTGGCCGCGGTGTAACGGCCCGGTAGCCGCGCGCCGCGGGTTCGATGACCGCCTGGTCGAGCACGCCGTTCACCATGAACGAAACGCGGTTGAAGCCCTCGTAGGGATCGTAGACGTCGTCGTCGTTCGTCGCGCCGCTCGTGGCGCACCCGGCTGTAAGCGCCGCGGCGGCGGCCGCCGTGATTAATTTGCGCATCTGGGAATCCCCTCGCAGTGCGATTTCGGTCGATATGTAGGTCCGTCGACGGTCAATCAACACACGCGGACGTGAACAACAGCCGTACACACGCATGACGTGATGGCATTGTGAAGAATTCCAGCTTGTTTGATAATATAAAGGTATGTTTATATCCCAATACGATGATCGCTCCGAACACCATGGTCGAGATTTTGCGCGCCGCCGGCGAACCAACCCGGTTGCGCATTTTGGCGCTATTGCGGCGCGGCGAATTGGCCGTTGGCGAATTGGTCCAGATACTCCGCCAAAGTCAGCCGCGGCTGTCCCACCATCTCAAAGCTTTGGCGAATGCGGGGCTTGTGGAGCGTTTACCGGAGGGCGCTTGGGTGTTTTACCGGCTCCCAACATCGGAGTGTGTTCGCGGCCTGCTCGACGCCTTCTTTAGCGCAATGGATCTCGGCGCGGGCGATTTCGCACGGGACGATGCGCAATTGCGCGTCATCCGCACCGCCCGCTCCGCAGCGGCTGAGGCTTATTTCGGCAGCGTAGCCGACACATGGGATACGGTGAGGTCGCTGCATTATCCGAATGAAGCGATCGAGGCGGCTCTACTGGATGCAGCGGGCCCCGGAACGTTTGATCACTTGGTCGATATCGGCACCGGCACGGGTCGGATGCTGGCGTTGTTTTCTCCGCATGTGCGACGCGCCGACGGAATCGATCTGAGTCACCAAATGCTGACTGTCGCGCGCGCCAATTTGGCCCGTGACAGAATCGACAACGCCCATGTGCGCCAGGGCGAGGCGTCGGCGACCCCGTTTGATGACGAAAGCGCCGATCTGGTAATTGTGCATCAGGTTTTGCATTTCGTTGACGAGCCGGCGCGTGTCGTCGCCGAGGCGGCCCGAATTCTCCGCCCCGGCGGGCGGTTGCTGATTGTCGACTTCGCGCCGCACGACCTTGAATTTCTTCGCCAGGCGCACGGCCATCGCCGGTTGGGCGTGCGCCATGACGCCATGGCGGAGTGGATGGAGACGGCCGGCCTGACCATTGCGGAACCAAGGCGCTTCGATCCCCCGAACTCGAAACAGGACGGCCTCGCCGTACTTATCTGGCGCTCAGAGCGCCCCGCACTCGAACAGGAGAAGGCCGCATGAGCCCGCTCAGCCAATTTGAAAGCGGCGCCGACGCGCGTCGGGTCTCGTTCGAGTTCTTCCCGCCGAAGAGCGATGCGGCCGAGGGGCGTCTCTGGGAGGCAGTCGCCCGGCTGGAGCCCGTAGATCCGTTGTTTGTGTCGGTCACCTATGGCGCAGGCGGCTCGACCCGAGACCGGACCCACCGCACCGTCAAACGAATCGTGGACGAGACCGGACTGACCCCGGCCGCGCATCTGACCTGCGTCGGCGCGTCTAAGGACGATGTCCACGCCGTGGCCGAGGAGTATTGGCAGGCCGGTGTGAAGCACATCGTCGCTCTTCGCGGAGATTCGCCCGAAGGCATGGGCGCGTCGTTCGAACCGCATCCGGACGGCTACGCCAGTTCCGTCGATTTGATTGCGGGCCTGCGCGCGCATCGGCCCGAACTTGGCAAATGCTTTGAGGTCTCCGTCTCGGCCTACCCGGAGCCGCATCCCGAGAGCCGCGGCTGGGATGAGGACATGGCCATTTTGAAAGCGAAGCAGGATGCCGGCGCCGACCGGGCCATCACACAATTCTTCTTCGACGAAGACGATTATTTCCGGCTGCTCGATCGGGCGCTGTCGGCCGGGGTGACCATGCCCATCGTGCCGGGCGTCATGTTGCAGCCGAATTTCAAGGGTCTGTCGCGCATTGCGAAGCTCTGCGGCGCGACGCTTCCGGATTGGCTGCATGCGCTCTATGACGGGCTCGACGACGATCCAGAGACACGCGACTTGGTAACGGCCAATGTCGCCGCCGAATTGTGCCGGAAGCTCTCCGATCAGGGTGTCGAGGATTTCCATTTCTACACGCTCAACAGGGCAGGACTCGCCCTGTCGACATGCCGGCTCCTGGGGCTGAAGCCGAAGTCCCTGGCGCAGGCGGCTTAAGGATCAAGCTGATGACACGACAAGATCGCATCGCCGCCCTTGAGGCGGCCGCATCCGAGCGCATTCTCGTCCTGGACGGGGCTGCGGGCACGCAAATCCAGGATCTTGGCTTGGACGAAGACGGTTATCGGGGGAAGCGTTTCGCGTCCTGGAACCGGCCCGTCAAAGGCAATAACGACCTCCTAAATCTTTCACGCCCCGAGGCGATCGAGGCGATCCATGCCAGCTATATCGACGCTGGCGCGGATCTGATTGAGACGAACACCTTCTCGGCCACGACGATCGCCCAGGCCGACTACGCCATGGAGGCAATCGCCCCAGAGATCGCCGAAGCCGGCGCGATTTTGGCGCGGAGGGCCGCCGACGCCGCTGACCGCCCCGTGGGCGTGCTCGGCACGATCGGCCCGACCAATCGAACCTTGTCGCTGTCGCCTGACGTGAACGATCCGGGCTATCGTGAAGTGACGTTCGACCAGGTGCGCGACGCCTATCACCAGCAAGCCGCCGCCATGGCCCCGCATGTGGACTTCTTGTTGATCGAAACGGTTTTCGACACGCTTAACGCGAAGGCCGCGATCAAAGGCTTCCTCGATCTGCGCGCTGAGACTGGCGAAGATGTTCCCATCATTCTCTCCGGCACGATCACGGATGCGTCGGGTCGAACCCTGTCCGGTCAAACGAGCGAGGCGTTCTGGCATTCCGTGCGTCACGCCAAGCCCTGGGCGGTGGGTCTGAATTGCGCGTTGGGGGCGGAGTTGATGCGTCCGCACATCGCCGCCATTTCCCGGGTCGCCGATACCCGCGTCATCGCTTATCCGAACGCCGGCCTGCCCAACGCGTTCGGCGAATACGACGAGACGCCTTGCTGCACGGCCGGCCACCTCAGCAACTGGGCGCAAGTCGTCCTCGTCAACATCGTCGGCGGCTGCTGCGGTACGTCCCCAGCCCATGTCGCTGCGGTGGCGAAGGCGGTGGACGGTGTCGCGCCGCGTCCGATCCCGGACCGCGCGCCCGTCATGCGGCTGTCGAGGCTGGAGCCGTTCGAGGTGGCGTCGTGACCGTCCTCCCCGCGCCGGCGTCGGACGACGGTTTGGAGCGATGGGTCGCCCTGGATCCAGGCACGCGGGGTCGCCAACGCGGCCTTGTACGCACCTTGCGAAAGGCATGGGCCGAGTATGATGCGCAAACCGCGATCGAGTTGATCGAAGCGTCGAACAGGTGGATTTCGATGGCGACGGAGCCGCGGATCCTGAAGGCGCGCTGGGGCGATGTGGCGACGGTGCGCAGTCGCCTGCATCGTTTTTCCGCAATGCAGAATTGGGCGCAGCGCGAAGACGCCGATCTCCACGCCGGGGCGCTGTTGCTTGGCAGAGCGTACCGGGAACTCGAATACTT
>CAZQZC010000180.1:0-5327 GCA_964597685.1 uncultured Hyphomonadaceae bacterium
CCACATACTCCCACTCCGCCTCAGACAACAGGCGATACCGCTCACCCGTCTCGCCGCTCAGCCATTGCACATAAGCTTGGGCATCGTTCCAATCGACTTCGATCACGGGCCGATTGCCCCGGCCCCAGCCATTGTCGCCGCCTGCTTCCTGAACCGGCCCATTGTTGCAGCCACCATCGGCGACACAGGCCTCCCATTCCGCCCACGTCACCTCATATTTGCCAACCGCAAACTGATAATCGATCCGAACCGTCCGCTGCGGGCCTTCATCATCTTCGCGCCCCGCCTCGCTCGACGGAGAGCCCATGCGGAACGAGCCAGAGGGGACCACAACCATCTCAGGCCCCTGACCGCCGCCGCTCAGAGCGTCGCGGAAGACCTGGCCGGGCTGGGGCGGCGTTGCCGGCGTCGACGTTTGCTGGGCGCCGCCCCGGCTCACGCCGCCGCTCACGGTCGACCCGACCGGCGCGGAGCCCGGCGCGCTGGCGCCGGCCGCGCAGCCCGCGAAACAGAAATCGTCGTCCCCCAGCAAGCCGTTCTCGCTCCAGGGCAGCTGCTTTTCATTGGTCATGGCGAAAACGCGGGTGCGCACGCGGCGAAACATGCTCTCGGCCGACAGGCCCGGCCGCTTCAAATGGCTCGCCAGGGCCTGGGCGAAAGGCGTGTTGCGCCCGCCCCCGTCGGTGGCCGTTTGGTTCGGCCCGGCGGAAAACGCCACATACATGCCGCGCGAAGCCTGAATCTCCGCCAGCCCTGCGGCGTTGCGATCGGCGGCGACCAGGTCGTTGTTGCGGCAAGCGTCGATGACGATGAAATTTGTCTCGTTGCCCGCATTTGAGAGATTCCAGAGGAGATCGCCAATGCGCGGCGCGCGCCGTGCGTCGGCTTCGTTGCGCGAGGCGTCGCCGATGGGAATCAAATGGTTCAGCCCGTCGATCTGAACGCCGTGGCCCGCGAAGTAGAAGAAGCCGACCGCGTCCGCGCCCGCCGCCTTCAGCCGCGCGCCGTGGGCGATGAAGGCGCGCTCCATCTCGTCTTCGTCGGCGTCGAGCACGGTGTGGACGTCGAACCCCACCGCGCGCAATGCGTCGCCCACAAGCTGGGCGTCGTTGCCGGGATTGGCGAGCGGCCGCCACGGCCCCGTGTCATAGCCGGAATTGGCGACGATCAGCGCGACCCGCTCCTCAGCCGCCGCAATCGAGGCGAGCCAAACCGACATCAGGATTGTAATCGCCCACCGCATCGTCCGCCCCCGTCAATCTACCGAAAGTTTACCAAACTGACCGCGACGCTCAAGCTCTGGCGATGAGTCGTCTTGGCGAGGGGACGATCGTGCCGACCTGATTGATCCTGGTCCCGACCGGGACTCAAAGCCGCCGAACCGGGACTCCAAGCCCAGCATCTACGGGCCCGATTTTCGCCGACCGGCACTGTCAAACTCGCCTCCCAGGGGGCGCCGGTTGAGGGGGTCGGCGGCGGGGATAGGCGCGGACCTATCCCTCGATCGCGGTCTCCACCGGGGCGAGGTCGCAGACGTTTTCGTCTTGGCCGGCGGCCAGGATGTCGGCGAAGCCCGCCGCATCCACACGGCGAACCCAGACCTTCGGACGGTCGGCCGCGTCCATATCGGCGGCGACCATCGCCTCGCGCAGAATATCGGGCTGGCGCACGGCGCCGTTCGAGCTGTCGGACCCCGGCTTGATGGAGCGAACGGTCTCAACGTCCGACACGATGCGGCCCCAGGCGGTGTATTGTTTGTCGAGGTGGGGGGAATGCTCCCGCATCAGGAAGAATTGGGAATTGGCGCTGTCGGGCTGGCCGTCGACGCGGGCCGTGGACACGACACCGGCGCAATGGGGGATCCAGCTTTCGATCAAGCCGTCGGCCGAAAACTCCGCCAAAAAACGTGATTGCGTGCGCACGGGGGCGCCTTTGAAATATCCGTCGGTCGCGCTTTCAGCCGGCCCCAACAGGGCGAACGGCATCTCGTCCGGCCTGCGGCGGAAGGAAAACTCAGCCGGTATGTTCGGCAAGCCGGAAGGGCGGCCGTGCAGCGCCTCAACGTCGCCGCCCTGGGCCATGAAATCGTCGATCACGCGGTGGAAGGCCGTGCCGTCATAATCGCCGGACCGGATGATGGCGCGGAATTGCTCCACATGGCGCGGGGCGATCTCAGGGATGGCCTCGATCAGAACCCGGCCTTTCGTCGTCTCGAAAATGAACAAATTCTCGGGGTCGACGGCGCGCCAATTCGCGGGATCGGCCTTGGCGGCTGCGGCGGCCGAGTTCGTGTCGGCTGTGGCCAAGGCGACGTTTTCGGCGCGCTCCTGGGCGCCAGCGGCGAGGGCGGTCGCGGCGACGGACGCTGCGAGGATGAGAGTTCTGAACACCATCAGCGGTACTTCTCCAGAAGGTCGGTCTGAACACGCGGCGGCACGAAGTGGCTGACGTCCCCGCCAAGGCGCGCAATCTCCTTGACGAGACGCGACGCCACCGCCTGATGCCGAGGATCGGCCATTAAGAAGACGGTTTCAATGTCGGGATTCAGTCGCTCATTCATCGCGACCATCTGAAATTCGTATTCAAAATCCGAAACCGCCCTCAAGCCGCGAATAATGACGCTAACACTGCAAGATTCTGCGAAATGCATGAGCAGCGTTTCGAAGGGCTTCACGTCGATCTCAGCGCGGTCAGGGCCTTTGAGCGCTGCGACCTCGCGCTCCACCATCGCCACCCGCTCTTCAAGCGAAAACAATGGGCCCTTGTCGCGATTGACGGCCACGCCGATGATCAAATGATCAACGAGTTTCACCGCGCGCGCGATGATATCAATATGGCCGTTGGTTAGCGGATCAAACGTCCCCGGATACAAACCGATACGCGTCATGAAGCCCCTCCGACCAATCGGCTAGTTCTCTGCAATCGGCGTGCCCGGCTCGCCGTCGCCGTTCTCCTCGTCGTCGTCGCCGGCAGGCTCCTCCAGGCGCTCAACCGACACAACGGCTTCGTCGGCTGCGGTGCGAATAACGCGCACGCCCTGGGTCGCGCGGCCCGCCTGGCGGATCTGACCAACCCGGGTTCGAATGAGCTGCCCGCCATCGGTGACAAGCATGATTTCATCGGTCTCCTCCACCGGGAAGGATGCCACGAGCGTCTGTCCGGAGGATAGCTTATGGGCGATGAGGCCCTTTCCGCCCCGCCCGGTGACCCGGTAATCGTAAGCGCTCGCCCGCTTGCCCATCCCGTCCGCAGTCAAGGTGAGGATCAGCTGCTCGGCGGCGCCAAGTTGAGCAATCCGCTCCGGGCTGAGCGCAGCCTCTTCGGCGCCGTCCTCCGCCTCATCCTCAGAGACGACGTCCTCGACATCGTCCTCGCCGGTCGCCGCGCGGCGCATGGCGGCGGCGTGCTTGAGATAGGCGCGGGTTTCTGCGCTCGCCGCATCCACATGGCGTAGAACGGCGAGGGAAATGACCTTGTCGTCGTCGCCCAAGCGTATCCCACGCACGCCGGTCGACGTGCGGCCCTGGAAGACGCGGACATCATCAACCCTGAAGCGGATGCATTGGCCAAGGGCTGTCGTGAGCAGAACGTCGTCTTTCTCCGAGCAGATCTGCACGTCAACGATCCCGTCGCCCTCATTGGGTTTCATCGCGATCTTGCCGGCGCGGTTCACCTGAACAAAGTCCGAGAGCTTATTGCGACGCACGCCGCCGGCCTGGGTGGCGAACATGACGTCCAGACGTTCGCGGTCTTCCTCGCTGTCCGGCAACGGCATGACGGACGTGATCCGCTCGTCCTTTTCCAAGGGCAGAATATTGACCAGCGCCTTGCCGCGCGATTGCGGCCCGCCAAGCGGCAAACGCCAGACCTTATGCTTGTAAACCATGCCGGTCGACGAGAAGAACAAGACTTCCGTATGCGTGTCGGCGGAGAACAGGCGCGTGACGAAGTCTTCGTCCTTCATCGACATGCCGGCGCGGCCTTTGCCGCCGCGATGCTGGGTCCGGTAAGTGTCGAGGGGCGTCCGCTTGACGTAACCGCCATGGGTCACCGTGACGACCATGTCCTCGCGCTCGATCAGGTCCTCGTCGTCGATGTCGAGATCGCTTTCGATAAAGTCGGTGCGTCGCGGCGTCGCGTACTTCTCGCGGACCTCGGCCAACTCGCCCTTGATGATGTCCATCACCCGCGCGCGCGACCTGAGGATGTCGAGATAATCGGCGATCTTATCGGCGATCCCACGGGCTTCGTCGCCGATCTCATCGCGGCCGAGGCCAGTTAATCGATGGAGCCGTAAGTCCAGGATCGCACGGGCCTGTTCATCGGAGAGCCGGATCGATCCATCATCCGCTAGAACCGTGCGCCGGTCGGCCACCAGCTCGATCAACGAACCCATGTCCTTCGCCGGCCAAGGGCGTTCAAGCAATTGCTGGCGCGCGGTTCCGGGATCCGGCGCATGGCGGATGATCCGGATGACCTCGTCGATATTGGCGACCGCGAGGGCGAGGCCGACCAAGACGTGGGCCCTGTCGCGGGCCTTGCCCAGATCGTACTTTGTCCGGCGCGCCACGACGTCTTCGCGGAAGCGGATGAAGCTTTCCAGCACAGACCGGAGCGTCATCGTCTCCGGCCGGCCGCCATTCAGGGCCAGCATATTGACGCCGAAACTCGTTTGCAGCGGCGAAAACCGATAGAGCTGGTTGAGGACGATCTCCGCGCTCGCGTCGCGCTTGATCTCGATCACGACCCGAATCCCGTGGCGATCGCTTTCGTCGCGCATGTCGGCGATGCCCTCGACCCGCTTTTCGCGGATGAGGCCGGCGATCTTCTCGACCATCGCCGCCTTGTTCACCTGGAACGGGATGTCTGAAACGATAATCGCTTCACGCCCGCTTTTGACGGTTTCGATCTCCGTGCGGGCGCGCATGACCACAGAGCCCCGCCCCTCCATCAGCCCACGCCTTGCGCCGGCGCGGCCGATAATCAGGCCCCCGGTGGGAAAATCGGGTCCTGGAACGATCTGGAGCAGCTCTTCGTCGCTGATCGCGGGCTCGTCGATCATGGCGATCGTCGCTTCGACGACCTCGCCCAGATTGTGCGGCGGGATATTGGTGGCCATGCCCACAGCAATGCCGCCAGCGCCATTGACCAACAGATTGGGGAACTGAGCCGGAAGCACGATCGGCTCGCGCGTCGACCCGTCATAATTGTCCTGAAAGTCGACCGTGTCTTTGTCGATGTCCGCCAGAAGGTGCATGGACGGCTTGGCCAGACGGCATTCGGTGTATCGCATGGCCGCAGGCGGATCGGCGTCGATGGAACCGAAG
>CAZQZC010000181.1:0-5302 GCA_964597685.1 uncultured Hyphomonadaceae bacterium
TCGCGTGACGCGCAATCGTCCTGTTCCGCACGTTGAGCCCCAGGACGCCAGCTTCGTTCGCTCGTTCTTGATCCACGAGGACGATGCGATGCTCGGCTTTGACAAGCCGGCCGGCTTGCCCGTGCAGACGCGCGGCGGGCGCGGCCAATCATTGGATGTCCTGCTCTGGGCCTTTGCAAAGTCGAACGGCAAGCGGCCGCGGCTCGTACACCGGCTCGACGCCGGCACATCTGGGATCATCGTCGCCGCCAAGACCCAGCCCGCCGCCGCGCATCTGTCCCAGAGTTTCGCCGAGCGCCGGGCCGCGAAGACCTATCTGGCGCTTGCGCGCGGACAATTGCCGGCGGCTGAGGCGGGCCTGATCGATCAGAGGCTCCTGAAGCGCACGGGCGAGCGCGGGTCGCCGCCGATGGCCGCCAGCGACGCCGAGGACGCGCAAACGGCCCGCACCGCATGGCGAGTCTTGGCCCGCGCAGATGACGCCGCGCTGTTCGAGCTTCGCCCCGAAACCGGCCGTATGCACCAGATCCGCGCCCACCTGGCGCATCTCGGATGTCCGATCTTGGGCGATCCGCTTTACGGAGCCGGCGCCCTCTCAGGGCCGCGTCTGATGCTGCACGCGGCGCGACTCATCTTGCCGCATCCCAACGGCGGCGAGCTTGACCTCGCCGCCCGGCCGCCGTCGGACTTCGCGGCAACCGCGACGGCTACGGGTCTGGCAGGCGGTCTCGAACGCGCGTAAGGCCAGAGTGATGAATGGGTTTCTTCTTGTCGGCCTCGGCGGCGGGTTGGGCGCGATGCTTCGCCATGCCGTGAATCTCGCCACGCTGCGCCTGGCGCTTGGCGGCGGGGCGGCGTCGACCTTGTTTGTGAACGTGGCGGGCAGTTTCGCCATGGGCGTTCTCCTCGCCTGGCTCTTGGGGCGCGGCGAGCAAACGGGCGGCGGCTGGTGGCTGTTTCTTGGGACCGGCCTCTTTGGCGGCTTCACCACATTCTCGGCGTTCTCACGCGAGACCGCTCATATGCTGAATTCCGGGGAGGCGCTGCGAGCCGGGGCTTATGCGGGCGTCTCGGTCATGGCGTCGGTCGGGGCGCTGATGGCGGCGCTCGTCGTCACAAGAAAGCTAATCGGATGAGCGGCGGCGTGTTCTCCGTAATCGTCGCCGAGGCCGAGGCCGGCGCGCGAATGGATCGCTGGTTCAAGCGCCGCTTTCCAGGCGTCACCCAGGGCGAGGTGGAGAAATTGTTGCGCACCGGCCAGATCCGCGTCGACGGCGCGCGGGCGAAGGCCAATACGCGGTTGGAGCCGGGGCAAAGCGTGCGGGTGCCCCCGCTTCAGAAGAAGGCGGCCTCGGCCGACCGGCCGGCGGTCAAACCTGTGGCCAAGGACGCCGCGTTCATTCGCGATCTCGTCATTTACGAGGACGATGAGATCATAGCGCTGAACAAGCCGGCCGGCCTTGCTGTCCAGGGCGGCACGAAGACGCCGCGCCATATCGACGGCATGCTGGATGCGCTGAAGGCGGGCCCGTACCGGCCGAAGCTCGTCCATCGGCTCGATCGCGACACGTCAGGCGTTTTGGCGCTGGCGAAAACGCCTGCGGCGGCGGCCCGGCTGGGCGAATTGTTCCGTGCGCGCAGCCTCGACAAGGTCTACTGGGCGGTCACGATCACCGTTCCGCACCCACGCGCTGGCCAAGTGCGCTCCTGGATGCGCAAGGGCGTTGGCCCCGGCGGCGACAAAGAACGCATGATCCCGGCCGTCCAGGGGGAGGAGGGCGCGCGCCATGCGGTGACGGATTACGCCGTCGTCTCGACCGCCGGACAGCGCGCCGCCTGGGTGGCGCTGAAGCCTCAGACCGGGCGGATGCATCAGCTGCGTTTCCACATGATGGAGATGGATACCGCGATCCTGGGCGATCTGAAATATACAACGCGCCGGGAGGTGCCGCAGGGCGTGGCGCCTGGCCTCCACCTTCATGCGCGCGCGCTGATCTTGCCGCGCCCGAACAAGCGCCCAGCGACCATCGTCGCGCCCTTGCCGGCGCATATGAAGCAGACCTTCGAAACACTGGGCTTCCTGGAGCAGGAAGCCGGCCGCGACCCGTTGGAGCCTTTTCTGTGACCGATCTGAAGCTCGCCGTCTGGGACATGGACGGCACGATCGTCGATAGCCGCGAGGTTATTCAGACGGCGATGGAGCGGGCGTTCCGGACGCTCGCTCTGGCGCCGCCGACCTACGAGCAGACGCGGCACATCGTCGGACTGGGGCTGGCGGAGGCCTGTCGTCGATTGGCGCCGGCCGGCTTTCCCGAGGCCGATTTGCCGCGCCTCGTTGAGGCGTACAAAGACGCCTTTATCGCACGGCGGGCCGACCCGGACTTTCGTGAACCGCTCTATGACGGCGCGCTGGAGACGTTGCAACGCTTGTCGGGCGAGGGATGGTTGATCGCCATGGCGACCGGGAAGTCCCATCGCGGCATCCGCGCCGTGTTTGAGATGCACCCGCTAGAGCGTTATTTCGACACGGTTTGGTGCGCCGACGACGGGCCTGGAAAACCGCACCCCTTCATGGTGGACGAGGCGATGAAGGCGGTCGGCGCGGACGCCGCGCGCACCCTTATGATCGGCGACGCGGTCCACGACATACAAATGGGGCTCGCCGCCGGCGTTCACACCGCAGGCGTCAGCTGGGGGTTTGGCGAAGCGCATGAGCTTGAAGCCGCAGGCGCTCACGACGTGCACCATGATTTCGAGATGCTGAACGCGGCGCTCGATCGGTTCTGACCGGCGAGGCCCCGCCATTGCGGCCCTTGATGCCCTGGGTCATCGCTCCTCGACTTCGTCGCGTTGCGGTGGACTGGGGCGTGAGAGGACGAATGCGGCCGACGCGAGAAGGATTGCGGCCTGGACGCCAAGCACAACGGGCGGCGCGTTGAGGACGATGGACAGTACGATGACGGCGGCCATGGAGAGGACGGCCGTGATTTTGGCCCGTCGGCCAATCGCCCCGTGACGCTGCCAATTCTCTATGAGCGGACCAAAAACCCGATGGGTCACCAGCCAGCGGTGCCAGCGATCGGACGAGCGCGAGAAGGCGAAGGCCGCCAACAGCACAAAGGGGGTTGTCGGCAGCAGCGGCAAGACGACCCCGAGCGCGCCGAGCCCGAGCGCGGACACGCCGACGCAAAACCAAGCGGCTCGAAGTGGCGTCATCATGTTTCGCTCCGCCCTCGCTGCCCTGCCTGCTTATCTTTGATCTCTGCGGTAAGCAGTGCGTCGGCTCGGCCGCGATGTCGAGGACCGGGCTCGAAATGGAGCGATCGCATCAGGCCTCGGCGCACGTCTGGTCAATCTCCGCGCTTGCATCTACACCGCCCCGCATGGAATCCGCCCGTCCGAAACGCTTCTATAAGACCGCTGCCTTGGTCGCCCAAGACGCTGGTTTCGCCGTCGCGCTAGATGGACGCGTGGTGAAAACGCCTGAGAAACGGCCGCTCGCCCTGCCGACGCGCGCGTTGGGCGAGGCCGTCGCCGCCGAATGGGACGCCCAGGGCGACTATCTGGATTTGGCGGCGATGCATCTGACACGCCTCGCCAATGTCGCCCTTGACCGAACGCCGGAGACGCGGCGCGACATGGCCGAAGAGATCGCCCGATACGCCGAGACGGACCTCCTCTGCCACCTGGCCGAGGGGCCGTCGGACCTGCGCGCGCGTCAGGAGGCGGGCTGGGGCCCGATCCGGGCGTGGGCCGAGCAGGATTTGGGCGTCGCGCTCGTGCCTGTCGAAGGGGTCGTCGCGGCTCGCCAGCCTTCGACGTCGTTGGAGGCCGTCCGCGGTCACGCGCTTGGGTTGGACGATTTTCGCCTTACGGGGCTGGCCTATACATGCGGAATATTGGGTTCGGCGCTCTTGGCTCTCGCCGTCCAGCGCGGCCGGGTCGAGGCTGAGGCCGCCTTCGATTTGAGCCGGATCGACGAAGATTACCAGATTGAACGTTGGGGCGAAGACGCCGAAGCTGCACAAAGTGCAGCGAACAAGCGCATTGAAATCATTGCGGTAAAGGCCTGGTTCGGCGCACTCTCATCTGCGTGAACACTGCCTGACGCGCCGTTCCGCCTGGGTTGCGGCGGTCCGTTTTAGACCTCCAGACATGATGAAGCGCATCATGATCCCTGGAGCGTCGGCCGTTGCGTTGGCTGCGTCTGCGCTCCTCGCCCCCGAAGCCGAAGCGCAAGGTCGCCGCGGTGGAGGCGGAGATCCGTTCTCTGAAAGCAGTGATCGCGACCTTCGCGGCGGACGTTTCGACGAGCGTGGTTTTCGCGATGGCCGTCTCCGCCTGGAGACTGCGCCGTTCAAGCCGGGTTTCGCCTTTGGCGGTTACCGCTTCGCGCAATATGGTCGCGGGTACCGATCCGGCTTCGGCAAGCGGTATGATTCGCGGTACCTCGGTAAAAAGGCTCTGGAAGAGTGCCGCTGCGAGGTCGAAGAGGCCGCTTACAAGATTGGCTTTCGCGACGTTGATTTCGAGGGCTTCAAAATCGAGCAGATTGGTCCGTTCGGGTTCCACATTGTCTACGCCGCCGAGTTCGAGGGCCGCCGCCGGGATTTCGACTCCTATGTCAGCTGCACAGTTCGCAAAGGGAAGGTCGTCGACATCGACGGGATCCCGCGTCCTGGCCGGCGCCACAAAGGGTTCGCCCACCATACCGGGCGCGGCTATGCGCCGTTCAAGTCAAACGGGATAACGGTGTCCTTCGCAAAATCCTGGTAATCGGCTCGAAGAGTGGAAAGGCGAGGCGGCGCGTCCAGAAGGGGCGCGTCGTTTTGCTTGCGCTGGCGCGCCGACGCCTTATCACGATACGGAGCGATTATTCACAAAATGGGCAGGGGCTCGCATGAAAGAGATACTTGACGCGCTGGACGCGAAACGCGCCGAGGCCCGCATGGGCGGAGGCGAGGCGCGCATCGCCCGCCAACATGAAAAAGGCAAGCTCACGGCGCGCGAGCGAATCGAGGTTCTGCTCGACGAGGGCAGCTTTGAAGAATACGACATGTTCGTCGAGCATCGCTGCAATGATTTCGGCATGCCCGACCAGAAGGTCCCGGGCGACGGCGTGGTGACCGGCCATGGAACCGTCAATGGCCGCCTCGTCTATGTGTTCTCAAAGGATTTCACCGTCTTTGGCGGGTCGCTGTCCATGGCGCACGCGGAGAAGATCGTGAAGGTCCAGCAAATGGCCGCGCGGAACGGCGCGCCGGTGGTCGGCGTGTTCGACGCCGGCGGCGCGCGCATCCAG
>CAZQZC010000182.1:0-5232 GCA_964597685.1 uncultured Hyphomonadaceae bacterium
GGCCGAAATTGGCGCGGCACCGCGTTTGGCGGCGCCCGGGGGCGCACCGACGTGCCGAAGATCGTCGATTGGTACATGGACGGCAAGATCGAGATCGATCCAATGATCACGCACGTGCTAAAACTGGATGATATCAACAAGGCCTTCGATCTTATGCACGCTGGCGAGAGCATCCGGTCGGTCGTGGTCTACTGATCCGAATGCGGGCGGCGTCGGCAAGCGCCATTCGCGACACTGAAACCAGCGATGGGAGACGGCCATGGGGTCGGATGAGCGATTTATCCAAGGCGGACGCATGGACGCGGCCGACGGCGATTACGGATACCTCTCCGGGTTTGAGAACACCCATTCCACCGAAGCGGAGCCGGGCGCCCTGCCGATCGGCCGCAATTCGCCCCAGCGCCCTCCCCTGGGCCTCTATGCTGAGCAATTAAGCGGCACCGCCTTCACCGCGCCGCGCGCCGCAAACAAGCGGTCTTGGCTGTATCGGATCCGGCCGTCGGTTCGCCATGGCGTCGGCTTCGAGCCTGTCGCCCTTGGCGATTTGCGCACCGCGCCGTGTCGGGATGAAAGCGACTTGCCGGCGATGCAGTTGCGCTGGACACCGCTAGACACGCCCGAAGCCGAGACGGACTTCCTCGCCGGTCTGCGTACGATGACCACATGCGGGGACGCCTGGACCCAAACCGGCATGGCGGCGCACGCCTATGCAGCGACGGCGTCCATGGGCCGGCGCTATTTGATCAACGCCGACGGCGAGATGCTTATCCTCCCGGAACACGGAGCGATCCGGCTGGTCACTGAATTCGGATTGTTGACTGTTTCGCCCGGCGAAATCGGTCTCGTCCCGCGCGGTGTGAAGTTCCGCGTCGACCTGATCGACGGCCCGATCCGCGGCTATGTCTGCGAGAATTACGGCGCGCCCTTCACACTGCCGGAGCGAGGCCCCATCGGATCGAACAGCTTGGCGAGCCAACGCGATTTTCTCTACCCAGCGGCGGCCTATGAGGATGTCGACGCGCCCTGCGCTCTGATAATGAAATCGCTGGGCAAGCTCTACCGCGCCACGCTCGATCATTCGCCGCTGGATGTCGTCGCCTGGCACGGCAATTACGCGCCTTACAAATACGACCTGCGGCGCTTCGGGACGATCGGATCGATCAGCTACGACCATCCCGATCCGTCGATCTTCACGGTGCTGACCTCAGCCTCCGACACGCCAGGCGTCGCCAATTGCGATTTTGTGGTCTTCCCGGACCGCTGGCTGGTCATGGAGGACACGTTCCGCCCGCCCTGGTTCCACATGAATGTGATGAGCGAGTTCATGGGCCTGATCTACGGCGTCTACGACGCGAAGCCCGGTGGTTTCAAACCCGGCGCGATGAGCCTGCACAATTCCATGCTGCCGCATGGACCGGACGCGGACGCGTTCCAGGCGGCGACAACCAAGGATCTAGAGCCGGAAAAGCTCGAAGGAACGCTCGCCTTCATGTTCGAGACCCGCTTCGTGCAAAACCCCACCGCCTTCGCCTCGGATCGGTCACGGATCGATATGGACTACGCCCAATGTTGGGCGGGTTTGGAGCGGCGGTTTCAATGCGGCGGGTGAGGGCTCCGTATCAGACTTGGAGCGCCTCTACGTGTCCAAATAAGGACCGCTTGCCAGAAATGGTGAGCCCAGCAGGAATCGAACCTGCGACCCGCTGATTAAAAGTCAGCTGCTCTACCGACTGAGCTATGGGCTCTCCGATCGCGCGGCCGGAACCGGCTTCGGAGGACGCGATATAGAGGGCGCGCCCCAGGCGGTCAATGCGATGACGCGCGGGTTGGCGGGGCGATTTGGACCTGATCGCCGATAAACGCCCGCATGGCGAGGCCCGACGAGACGAGGGCGGAGCGGATCTGACGCACGGCCACCGCGAGCCGCTTTGTCGGGCCCAATCCCGGTGTTATCGACATCTTATGGCCTATGACATCGCCAAATTTCTGCACGTGACGGGCGTCGCCATGTTGATGGGGAACATTACTGTCACGGCGATCTGGAAATTCTTCGCCGATCGCGACGGACGCACCGAGGTCCTGAGTTTCGCGCAGAAGCTCGTCACCTACACCGATTGGTCGATGACGTTCTGGGGCGTCGTCCTGATTATGGGCGGAGGCTATTTCATGGCCCTGTCTGGGAGCTTCGCCCTCGACGAGGGGTGGCTGCTTTGGAGCCAGGTTCTGTTTGTCGCCGCGGGGATGATCTGGTTGCTGGCGATTGTGCCGATCCAGGTCAAACAGGCGCGCATGGCGAAGGCGTTCCCGGCCGACGATGTGGGCGACGAATATCGCGCACTGTCGCGGCGTTGGTTGGCGTGGGGGCTCGTGAGCACGATCCCGCTGGTGGCGGCGACGTGGCTGATGGTGGTGAAGCCGTTCTAGAGTCGCATAACGCGCGCCGCCTCAAGTCTTCGGCGCCGAGCGCGTCTTCGCCCATCGCGACGCCAGGACCGCGCGCAGCGCCGCAAACCGCCCCTCGGCGATCGCCGCGCGGATCTCCGCCATCAACGCCTGGAAAAAGGCGGTGTTGTGCCAGGAGAGCAGCATGGAGCCGAGATACTCTCCGGCCCGCATCAAATGGTGCAGATAAGCCTTCGAATACTCCGTGCTGGCGGCGCAGTCGATCTCCGGCGCCAAGGGCTCTCGATCTTCGGCGAAACGGGCGTTCTTGAGATTGACCGGCCCGTCCCAGGTCCAGGCCTGGCCATGTCGGCCGGACCGCGTCGGCAGAACGCAGTCGAACATGTCCACGCCGCGGGCGACGCATTCGACCAGGTCGATCGGCTTGCCGACCCCCATCACGTAACGCGGACGGTCCGCCGGCAGGAGGTGCGCCGTCCAGTCGAGCGTCTCGCACATCTGGTCATGGCCCTCGCCCACCGCCAACCCGCCGATCGCATAACCGTCGAAGCCCTGGGCGACGACGCCTTCGGCGGAGTCGCGCCTCAGATCGGGATAATTCGATCCCTGGACGATGCCGAACAGCGCTTGGTCAGGTCTTTCCCCAAAGGCCGCCTTCGAGGCCGCGCCCCAATCGAGCGACAGGCGCAGCGACCGCGCCGCCTCCTCCCGCGTCGCCGGGAAATCGGTGCATTCGTCGAGCTGCATGGAGATGTCGGCGCCCAATAGATCGGCCTGGATCTGAATGGATCGCGCCGGGGTCAGCCGGTGCGTGGCGCCGTCGATATGGCTCTTGAAGGTGACGCCGTCGGCGTCGAGTTTGCGCAGATCCGTCAACGACCAGACTTGAAATCCGCCGCTGTCGGTCAGGATCGGATGCGGCCAGCGAATGAAGTCGTGCAAGCCGCCCAGGCGCTCGATGCGTTCGGCGCCCGGCCGCAGCATGAGGTGATAGGTGTTGCCGAGAATGATGTCCGCCCCAGCGCCGCGGACTTGGTCCATGTAAAGCGCTTTCACGCTTCCCGCCGTGCCGACGGGCATGAAGGCGGGCGTGCGGATGGTGCCGCGAGGCGTTCTCAAAACGCCCGTCCGCGCGGCGCCGTCTTTTGCGGCGATATCGAAGGGAAATGCGGCCATCGATTGCCGCTTATCGCTCTTCACGGCTCCGTGGAAGCGTTTGATGAGTGCCTGCTGCGCCTGCGTGATAAGGCTCGCCCCATGGCGACGAACAATAATGGCATGATCCTGCTTACAGGTGCGACCGGCGTCCTCGGCGTCGAGACCGCTCCGCGCTTGCCGGCCGAGCGGCTGATCCTGGGCCGCCATCGGGCCCGCCCGGATGGACCCACGCGGCAAGTCGCACTCGACATTTCCCAGCCGCGGCTCGGGCTTGGGCGCGACACGTACGACGACCTCGCCCGGTCCACCGCCGTCGTCGTCCACGCCGCGGCGATCACCGACATGACCGGCGGCGACGAGGATCTATCGGCGACGAATGTCGACGGCGCGCGCCATGTTGCGGAATTCGCCCGCGACGCCGGCGCCATTCTCCATTTTGTCTCAACCGCCTATTGCGATCCGAACCATGGCGCGCCGGGGGCCGGCGGATCCGCCTATATCCGCTCCAAACGCAAAGCCGAGGACGAGGTCCGCGCCATCGCGCGCGATTTCACGATCATCCGCCCCTCCATCCTCATCGGCCATTCGCAGACCGGCCAGATCGCCGCGCAGCAGGGCTTTCACCTCTTCGTCGCCGCCATCCTGAAGAGCCGCCTTCCCTTCATTCCACTGTCGCGCGGCGCGCTGTGCGATTTCACGCCGGCGGACATCGCCGCCGAGGCGCTGGCGGCGATCGTTGCGAAGCCGGAGCTTGGGCGGACCTATTGGCTCGCCGCCGGGCCGAACGCCGTCACGGTCGAAGACCTGATGGCGTTTGGCCGCCCCTTCGCCGAGCGTATGGGCCGCGACCTCGACGCGGTTCCCTTGATGGAGCCGCAGGCCGCGCGCGAGGCCCTGGACGCCATGCCGCGAATTGGCGCGCGGTTGAGAACGAAGCTCGACTTGCTGCTCCAGCTGGCCGAGGTCATGGCGACGCCGCGTCCCTTCCCCTCCGACCTGACGGCGCTGCGTCCTGATCGCCCGCCCCTCGACCGCGCGGCGCAGCAGCGCGCCTTCAACGCCAATATGGAAACCTGGCTCGCCAACCAAGCTCAGGGCAAGAGCAGGCAGGCGTCGCCGTAGGAGTAGAAGCGATAGCGCGCCGCAACCGCATGGGCGTAGGCCGCTTGCATCACCTCAATCCCCATAAGCGCGCAGACCAGCATGAACAGGCTGGACCCGGGCAGGTGAAAATTCGTCATCAGGGCGTCGGTCGCGCGGATCGGATCGCCGGGTTTGAGAAAGATGTCCGTCGGGCCGGCGACAGGTTTGATCAGGCCGTCTGCGTCCACCGCGCTTTCCAGCGTCCGCATGGCCGTCGTGCCCACCGGGACGATCCGCCGCCCGGCTGCGCGCGCCGCATTCAGGCGGTCCGCCGTCTCCGACGAGACGCGCCGCCATTCCTCGTGCAGCCGGTTCTCAGCCAGATGACGCTCGCTCAGCGGCTGGAAGGTGCCGAGGCCCACATGCAGGCGCACGGTCTCACGCGCAAGGCCGGCCGCGTCGATCTCGCGCAACAAACGCTCGGTGAAATGCAGGCCCGCCGTGGGCGCGGCGACGGAGGCGGCCTCCGCGCCGGCGAAGCGGGTTTGGTAATCGGTGCGATCCTGGGCGTCGGCGGCGCGGCGGCGG
>CAZQZC010000183.1:0-5156 GCA_964597685.1 uncultured Hyphomonadaceae bacterium
CGCGGCCGCATAGCCCTTCTCCCGCACGATCTAGCGCGCCGCCTCCAGCAGCTTTTCCCGGGCGCCGGAGCGACGCCGACCTTTCCGATTCTCCGTCATCAGGGTCTGGTACCGACTAGTTGGTATGTTTTCAAGAAGCGCGTTTCGAGGCGACGTCGCGCCGCCGGATCCTACTCTCCGCTGAAGCTGGGTTTTCGTTTCTCGACAAAAGCCGCGACGCCTTCGCGCCCATCCGGCCGACCAGAGGCCGCGACGATCGCCGCCTTCTCAAGCGTCAATTGCTCGGACAGCGCGTTTTGATGCGTCGCGCGCAGCAGCGATTTCACGGCGCCGAAGGCCTTGGTCGGGCCGGCGGCGAGGCGCGCTGCAAGCTTCTCGGCCGCCTCGCTTAACGCTTCAGGTGGATGGACCTGCGTGACCAAACCCCAATCGAGCGCCTCCTCCGCGCTCAAGCGCCGATTGAGCAGCATCATCTCCATTGTGCGCCGTTCGCCGATCAGACGGGGCAGAAAATGCGTCATGCTGCCATCCGGCGTCAGGCCCGCCGCCGTGTAGGCCGCGACAAAACCCGCGTCCTGTGAGGCGAGCACAATGTCGCTCATGGCGACCAGCGACAGACCAGCACCGCCCGCGGCGCCCTGAACCACCGCAATGATCGGCGCACCGACCGCCGTAAGACTCTCAATCGCGGCGTGGAGGTCGTCGATCATGGCGGCCAGCGCGACCGGCAGATTGTCGCCCTCGCCTGCAAAGCCCTTCAAATCGCCTCCGGCGCTGAACACGGATCCTTCCGCAGACAGCAGGATCGCCCGGACCGGCGCCTTGGCGGCGATCGCTTCCGCAGCGTCGCGCAATTCTCGGGCGGATTGGGGCGAGATCGTATTGGCGCCGGCTGGATTGGCCAGGATGATGCGGCAAAGGCCGCTCTCTTCGATGCCATAGCGGATCAGAGGGTGGCTCACGGTCAGGATCCTCTCTCGGCCTGCGGGCCTAGGCGCAAAATAAATGAGCGCAGCGCCGCGGCGATCTCATCGGGGCCATCGGCTCAGCGCTCATCATCCTCTCCTGCGTCACCCTCGCCTATAGGGGTGGGTCGTCCGGCGACCAGGCCTCGCGCTTCCGCCCTGCAGGCGCGGAGGATCTGATCGACCAGCATCTCGTCCTGAACGCAGCGCGCCAGCGTGACGCCGCCTGCGCAGAGCGCCAGCAGCGCGATGGCCCGCGTCCGCGCCGCCCGCTGGTCGTCGGCCCCTGCGCAGGCCAGTTGCGTCTCCAGCATGTGAAGCGTGGCGCTGATGCTGCGCTCGGCGGCGCTGTCGCCATCCGGCGCGCCGCGCCCAATGTCGGCGCCGATGGCGGGGATCGGACAGCCCCTCGACTGATCATCACGGTGATCGCGACTGAGATAGCGGCGGACCAGCAGATCGAGCTTCTCGGCCGCTGGCGTTTCCTCGTGTCCGTCCATCCACCGCTCGCGCGACTGGTCCATGGCCCGCTCAAAAGCCGCATCTACAAAGGCGGTTTTGTCGGGGAAATGCGCGTAGAAGCCGCCATGGGTGAGGCCCGCCTCTTTCATGATCTCGGCGATGCCGGCGCCGGAGACGCCTTTCTGTCGATAAAGCCGGGCGGCGCTTTCCAGCGCTCGCTCTCGGCTCTGGCGCTTACGGTCTTCCTTGGCGCCGGTCATGAGGGCGGCTTCTCCCTGCGCTCATATCTCACATGAAGGCCCTCATATGACGGCCATCATATGACGTCAACGCCGATCGACATCCGCCGCAGACAGCGCGAGCGCATCAGCAGCTGCGGCTCCGTCCAACAACGCCAGGCGCCGCGCGGCGCCGGCAGGACGCGCTCGATCTCGGAGGTGAGCCCGTCGGTTCGAACGATGGGCGCGTCAGTGAGCGGCGGCCCAGCTGTCTCCAGCGCCGGCGTCGACGATCAGCGGCACGTCAAGTTGGACCGCAGGCAGCGGCGCCTGCTCCATGATCTGCTTCACCACCGCGATGGTTTCTTCAATGGCGGGCTCGTCCACCTCGAACAGCAGCTCGTCATGCACCTGGAGAAGCATCTCGGCGGGAAGCTTGGCGGCCGAAAGCGCCGCCGGGATCCGCGCCATCGCGCGCCGGATGATGTCAGCCGCCGCGCCTTGGATGGGCGCGTTGATCGCCTGACGCCGCGCGAAGCCCGCGCGCGGCCCGGAGGCGTTGATCTCCGGCGTGTGGATTCGCCGCCCGAACAAGGTCTCCACGTACCCGCGCCGCCGCGCTTCCTCGACTGTCGTGGTCATATAGTCTCGGATGCCCGGAAAGCGCTTGAAGTAGGCGTCGATGAAGCTCTTCGCTTCGCCGCGCGGAATGCGCAGCTGATTAGAGAGACCAAAAGCCGAAATCCCATAGATCACGCCGAAATTGATGGCCTTGGCCCGGCGCCGCACCATCGGATCCATGCCTTCGATCGGCACGTTGAACACGGCCGAGGCGGTCATGGCGTGAATGTCGAGGCCGTCGTTGAAGGCCTGCTTCAACGCGTCGATGTCCGCCACATGCGCCAGAATGCGAAGTTCGATCTGGCTGTAGTCGAGCGAGAGGATCTTGCGGCCTTCCGCGGCGATGAACGCCTCGCGGATCTTGCGGCCCTCCTCCGTGCGGATCGGGATGTTCTGCAGGTTTGGCTCGGTCGAGGCGAGCCGGCCGGTCTGCGCGCCCGTCATCACATAGCTCGTATGGACCCGCCCGGTCTCCGGATTGATCGCATCCTGCAGCGCATCGGTGTAGGTCGATTTCAGCTTCGATAGCGCCCGCCACTCAAGGATCGTGCGCGGCAGATCCCGCCCCTCGGCGGCGAGGTCCTCCAAGACGTCGGCGCCCGTTTGCCAGGCGCCGGTCTTCGTCTTTTTCCCGCCAGGAAGTCCCATTTCGCCGAAGAGGATCTCACCGAGTTGCTTCGGTGAGCCGATATTGAACTCCCGCCCGGCTTGCTCGTAGGCCTCCGCCTCGAGGGCCGCCATGCGCTGAGCGAAATCCGACGACAGGCGTGACAGCGCATCACGCTCAATCTTCACGCCCTCGCGCTCCATCGTCGCCAGAACCGGGGCTAGGGGCCGCTCCAGCGTCTCATAGACCGTCGTCACCTTCGCACGGTGTAATTGCGGCTTGAGAAGCTTCCAGAGGCGCCAGGTTATATCGGCGTCTTCGGCGGCGTATTCGGTCGCCTTGTCGAGGGCGACGCGTTCAAAGCTGATCTGGGACTTTCCAGTTCCGCAGACCTCCTTGAACGGGATCGGCGTGTGGCCAAAATAGCGCTCCGATAATTCGTCCATGCCGTGGCCGTGCGTGCCGGCGTACAGCGCGAAGGACATCAGCATCGTATCGTCGATCGGGGCGAGCGCGACGCCATGGCGGGCGAAGACGGAGAGATCGTATTTCAGATTCTGCCCAACCTTGAGAACGCTCGCATCCTCCAAGAGCGGCTTCAGCGCCGCGAGCGCGTCTTCGACGGCGATCTGCTCCGGCGCGTTTCCGGCGTCGAACATGTCGCCCGACCCGTTCGGATCGACGTGGGCGAGGGGGATATAGCATGCACGGTTCGGTCCCGTGGCGAGAGAGACGCCGACCAGGCCGCCGGACACGCTGTCGAGCGCGTCGGTCTCGGTGTCGACGGCGACGACGCCCAAGCTTTGGGCTTCGGCGATCCAGCGTTCAAGGTCGGCCAGTTTCGTCACCGTCTCATAGGCCGAGCGGTCTACGCCATGGGCTTCGGCCTGGTCTTCGATCTGGCCTTCCGCCTCCATCATTTCCCGCACGCGCCGGGTGATCGTGCGGAACTCCATCTTTTCAAGGAACGGGATCAAGACGTCCGGGTCGGGATCGGCGACGGCGAGCTCTTCCACGGCGAGCGGCACGGGCGCGTCGGTCTTTAGCGTCACGAGGTCGCGCGAAATACGGATCTGGTCGGCGTGGTCGATAAGGGTCTGGCGGCGCTTGGGCTGTTTGATCTCTTCGGCGCGCTGCAGAAGCGTCTCGACGTCGCCGAACTGATCGATCAATTGCGCCGCCGTCTTCACGCCAATCCCGGGCGCGCCGGGAACATTGTCCACGCTGTCGCCGGCCAAGGATTGGACGTCGATCACCTTGCCTGGACCCACGCCGAACTTCTCGACGACGTCCGCTTCGCCCATCCGCTTGTTTTTCATCGTGTCCAGCATCGTCACCTTGTCGGAGACGAGCTGCATCAGATCCTTGTCGGAGGAGACGATCGTCACCTGCGCGCCGGCGGCTTCAGCTTGCTTGGCGTAAGTGGCGATGAGGTCGTCGGCCTCGTAGCCGGCTTCTTCCAGGGCGTGGGTGTTGAACGCGAGCGCCGCCTCGCGCACCAGCGGGAATTGAGGTCGCAGATCTTCCGGCGGCTCGGACCTATTGGCCTTGTATTCGTCGTAGAGGTCGTTGCGAAACGAGTACGAGCCCTTGTCGAAGACGCAGGCGAAATGGGTCGGGCGCTCGTCGCCCTTCAGATCCTCCAGAAGCTTGAAGAGCATGTTGCAGAAACCCGACACCGCGCCCACCGGCAAACCATCTGACGGGCGCGTCAGCGGCGGCAGGGCGTGGTAGGCGCGAAAAATATAGGCCGAGGCGTCAATCAGGTAGAGATGGCTGTCGGCGTTGAGGGGCGCGGATGGCATGGTCGGGTCTCCTGATATCGGTGTCTAGACCGACCCGCCCTTTCCGTCATCCCGCAGACCGGGCAAGGTGTTGAAAACGCATCGGAGGACGCGCCCATGGCCACGAACAAAACTTGGATCTTGAGAAAACGCCCAGTCGGCGACGTGGCGCCCGGCGATTTGGAGCTTCAAGAGCTGCCGCTCGCCCCGCTTCAGCCCGGCGAGGCCAGAGCCCGGACAGTCTATCTGTCGCTCGACCCGACCAACCGCATCTGGATGAGCGATGTCGACGGCTACATGCCGCCCGTCGGCATCGGAGAGCCGATGCGCGGCGGTTCTCTTGGGATCGTCACGGAAAGCGCCTTCGACGGCCTGGAGCCGGGCGACATTGTGAATACGGGACTTGCGGCCTGGTCCGAGTACACAACCGCGCCGGGCGAGACCTTGACCAAGATGCCCCAATTGCCGGGCGTTCCGCTGACGGCGTATATGGGCCCGC
>CAZQZC010000184.1:0-5125 GCA_964597685.1 uncultured Hyphomonadaceae bacterium
CGCGCGGTTCGCATACACGCTGAAGAGAGCGTTCGTGTTCGGTCAGGGACCTTGACGAATGGCGCAGCGGTCGCGTCGGCGGAGGGTTGCCACCATCCTGGCCTGGATGGCCATCGGTGCGGGGCAAGTCGCGATCCATGGAGGCGCGGCGCTGGCGTTTGCGGCGTTCCGCGTGCCGGGGGTTGCGGTGAACCTAGATCGAGCCTCGCGGGGATTGGGAAAAGTGTTTTGGTGGGTGGGGCTCGATTTCTACGGCTCAGCTGGACTGGCGCGCGAGCGTCGGGCGCGCGCGGCGGCCAACGCCGGACGTGCGTGACAATCGACGCCCCAGAGCCAAACGTCCCGAAACCGCTGCGAAGGTCGCCCAGCCAATCGCGTTTTGCTGCAAGGCATTGCTCTCGGACAAACTGAAGACCGCAAACTGAACTAAGAAAGCCGCCGCAAAGACGCCGCCCCAGCCGCGGGCCGCATCGACCACAGCGCGCCTGGAGGCTTGCGCCATGGCGCCCGCGAACAGGGCCAGCCCAGCGAAGCCCAACCCCAACCGCAGCTCGATCCAGCCATTGTGCGCGGTCGGGGCCTCCCATTCCAAAGTTCTTCGGATCCAATAAGCGGGTTCTGAATCGACGGCCCAGAACGCGCCGTACCCAAAACCGACCCATGGCCGTGTCGACATGGGCTCTTCTAGAGCCGCCCAAATTTCGGTCCGTCCTGTCAGCGTCGCATCCCGCCCGATCAATCCCGCAACCGCGTCAGGCGCAGTCGCGAGGGCGACCGCCGCGACAGCGCCGAGGCAGAGGGCGATTGCAATTGCGGGTATCGCCAAAGCCGGCCCGCGCTTCGACAACACGCCGAACCCCAAGGCGGCGCCTGCGACCAAGAGGGCGACCAGGGCGGTCTTCGACGTCGACAAGAGCACCAAAGCGCCCGCAAGGGCCGTTGCACAAAGCCAAACCCGCCGCCTGGCCGGGGTCATGAACGCCAATACGCCGAATATCAGCGCCGCTTGCGCCATATGGCTGCCAAACGCGTTCTTCTCCCACCAAACGCCCCGCCAAGCCCCGACATGGATCTCGTCGACGACACCAAAGGACGGCGCCGCCAACCCCGCCGCAAGGCTGGCGCCGGCCAGGCCCAGCCACATCACGCCAAGCAGCGTCAGCAGCCGCGTCCAATCCCAACGGGCGGCCAGATAGAGACCGAACAACGTTGTCGCCGCGACCGCGGCGGCGCGCCGAGCCGTCAGCGCTGGATCGACGGACCAAAGGGTCGAGGCCAAGGCGAGCGCGACCAACGCGCAAAGAAACGGCGTCCCGACCACAACGCGCGCCACATGCTGAAATCGAAGGGCCGCGAGCGCCGCGATGAGCGCATAGGCCGGCAGCCAGAGGAGACGCAGGATCGGGCTGCCCTCCAGATCCTGCTCCGGGCTCAGCAAGCGCGGCAGCAGCCCTTCTGAGAACATCAACAACAAGACGAGACAGATCGCCCATTCAACGGATTGGCGGCCTGCGACCTCGCTTGGTTGCGACGGCCCCGTCAGCGCGCCCATCGGTCTGCCGTTCGGGCGTCGGCGCCGACGCGATTGAGCACGGCTCCCAAAATGCGTCCGCCCGTCGCTGTGATTTCAGATTGCAGGGCGTCGACCTCAGCCGCGGGCGTCCGGTCCGCGTCAACGACAAGGACCACGCCATCCACCAGGGGCGCAAAAATCAAAGCGGCATCGGATGATGACAGGGGCGGCGCGTCGAGCAGGATCCAATTCGTGGACCGGCGTAGCACGCTCCACCAGGCCGGCGAATGCCTCAGGATCACCTTTTGGCCAGGCTCAAGCAATTCACGGCGAAACCGGGTGACCAGAAGGCGTGTCTGCGCGATCGGGTGAACCGCCAATAATTTGCGACGCGGCTTGCCGGGCTCCGTTTCCAAATCCTCGGCTGGGATTGTCTCGAACGGTGGCGCTTGGCGCAGCGTGGCGTCGAAGGCTCGCCCGGGAGCGCCTGCATCCTGGGCGAAACCGCGTTTGAAGGCGTCGAATTGGGTCTGCGCCTCGACGTCAAGATCAATCAGCCAGGCTGTCTTGCTGGCGTGGGCGGCGGCGTAAAGCGCCATGGACGCGGCCACGCTGCTGGCCCCATCGCCGGATTGCGCGCCCACAAACAGAATTGCGCGCGCGCCAGAATGCCTCGGCACGCGTAGAAGCGTCCGCCACAATTGAGCAAGATCGGAGCGCAAATCGCGCATGTCGCCAGCCCGCCTTTCAGCCGATCACCCTAGTGAAACGTGGTTAACCAGCGCTTTCGCCTTAACGGCGCGCCGTCTCCGCCAAAACCGGCAACCCGGTCGTACGCTCGAACGTGCCGGCCGTTCCGAACCCGCGGCGCGTGAACGCGTACACAAATCCCATCGCAAGCGCAGCGATGATTGCGCATACGAAAGCCAACAGGGCGAGAGGGACCTTCAGACTGTCCCCTTCCTGGGACGCGCGGGCCGGTTCCAGAACGCGGATATTGTCGGCATCCCGTCGCGAGAGGTCCGCGAGGCTGCGCGCCTCCAACTCCCGCGCAGAAACGGCGCGGAGACTGTCTTCCAGAACTTGGCGGTTGCGCTGCAGCTCCAACCAACGGGGTGAAAGATCGCTCAACCGCGCCTGGCGCTCGCGCATGTCGTCGCGCTGCAAACTGATCTCAGCGATCTGGGCGGACAGGGCCCTCGACTCGCCCTCGAGGGTGGCCAGACGGGTTTCGATCTCCTGGTGCACTGGATTGGGCCCGCGCCTCACTGTGCCCGCCGCTGACGGGGAGTCGTCCAGGAAAGCCCGGACTTGCGCAATGCGTCGATCAATCGCGCGCACGGGCCTGGATTCGGGTTGATAGCGCGACAAGAGATCTTCCCGCTCGATCTCCAAGGCGCGCAGGGCTTCGGTCGAAGAATCTTCAACAAACAAGTCCACGTCGGCCGGCGTCGCCGCCAGACGGCGACGCAAGGCGGCGACTTCCGCATCGACCGCCCGCGCCCGAGACTCCGCGCGAAACAAATCGTCGGCGATCAAGCGCGCCAGGTTCTGGGCCGCAGCGCGCTCGGATTCGAAATCACTGATATTATTGACCCGCAAAAACGCCCGGATCGCCGCCTCGGCCTCAAGCAACTCAGCTTCCAGGGATTGGCGTTGCTGCGCCAGCGCATCTGTCGACGTCGATGCGAACACGTTCGAACGATAGGCGAGATACGCCCCGATGATCGCATTCAGCACATCGGCCGACAGGGCGGGATCTCTGTGCCTAAAGGCGGCCCGAATAATGCCGCTGCGCGGCGCCGCGTCGGCGGAGAAATCTTCAAGCAGCGCTTCGGTCGCCGCCGTCTGCAGCGCGTCGCGGGAGGTAAAGCGCCGCCCCTCCAGAAAGTCCGGATAGAGGCGGGCGAGGCCGAAACGCTCAATCACCTGATCGGCGACGACGGGACTGCGCATCAATTCGATTTCGGATTGGACGAGCTGTTCGAATTCCGGGGTCAGACCTGCGCCGTCAGCGCCGACGCGCGGACGGAAGACGTATTCTTCACCGATGGAAACGAGCAGTCTCGACTTCGCCTCGTACTTGGTTGGCAAGTGGACAATGACGGGCGCGGCGGCCAGCGCGACAGCTGTGAAAACGGCGGCCATCAGCCATTTCGCGCGCCACAGATAGAGCGCAAGCCCGGATGCGCCGAGCCTCGGGCGAAGGGCGTGTGGGCCCGCGCTCCAATCTTCCTCAAACGACATCCAACGCCCTCAATCACTCAGGACTGCCCGCGGCGACACCTGATCACTTGATGTTTCCTTAATCATTAACGCCGATCTTCATCGCGTCTTATGCAGAGTCGCGGCCATACCATGAAACGTTTCGCAGGCGTCACGGTCGCCGCAATCGCAGCCTGTGCGACGCCGGCCTCATCTCCCGATTTTGAGCGTGACGCTTGGCGCGCGCCTGACGCGGCCGCGCCGGCCTATCTGCTTGCCCCGGGCGACCGGGTGGAGGTGACGGTGTTCTCAGCGCCTGAATTGTCGCGGACCGTCGACGTCGGCCCGGACGGGCGTATCCGTTTGCCGCTGGCCGGCGACGTCTTCGCCGCCGGACGCACCGTCGACGAAGTGCGCGCGGGCCTCGTATCGGCGCTCTCCGACGAATTGCTGGAGCCGGATCTCGACGTCGCCGCAATCGGCTTCGGATCCCAACAGGTCTTTGTGGGCGGCGAAGTGCGCAGCCCCGGCGCCTACCCCCTGCCCGGTCAGATCGATCCGCTGCAAGCGGTCATCCTGGCGGGCGGCTTCACCGAAAACGCGTGGACGCGCCAGGTGGTGCTGATGCGCCGCGTTGCGGGCGGCGAGGTCAAAAGCCAGGTCGTAAACCTGCGCGGCGGAGTCTTCGATGCGACGCTGGCCGATTGGGGGCCTATCCGCCGTTTCGATGTGATCTACGTGCCGCGCTCGCGGATCGCCGAACAGAATCTCTTCGTCCAGCAATACATCCGCAATTCGCTGCCGGTGGACTTCTCCCTCTTCTTCGACGTCACCAGCTTTTAGGGCGGCGCCGAGACTGAGGGATCAATTCATCAGGCGCAGCCACTCGCGCGCAGCTTTCTGGGCTTCACGGATTTCGTCGCTCGACATCTCTTCAGCGATCTCGCGGCGGCGGTCCTTGGCCTCTTCCGAGCCGCGCAGCGCAGCCAGATTGAACCATTTGTGCGCGGCCACGCGGTCCTCGACCACGCCAAGCCCCGTCGAATAGACTAAGCCCATGTGGTAGAGGTCTTCGTGAGCGGCGTCGGCTGTTAGTCCCGCGCAAGGCGGCTCGGTTGGTCCGTCAGCGTATGCCATCTTCGTCTTCCCTGTTCACCCGCCCCGCGCCGGACCGTTCCTCGGCCTTCTCGCGAAGCTTCCCATCACCTGCGCCCGTTTTCGGGCGACGCGGAGAGGATCGCGGGAAGAGCTTGGAACATGGTTAATTCCAGCGCCTCCAGATCGCGGGTTCGTGAATATCGGTGAGCTTGGCGTTAACCTTCGCCGCCGCCCCTTCCGTCTGGGCGGTGGAGCGGGCTAAGACGCGGGGCATGACGACCTATTTTGACCCCATCCCCTTTCCGCTTT
>CAZQZC010000185.1:0-5082 GCA_964597685.1 uncultured Hyphomonadaceae bacterium
TTGCGCCTCGCTGCGCCCCGTGTCGCGGAGATAGGTGATCGTCTCGTCGTCGACAGGGAAGAAGCCGCAGGTCGCACCGTATTCAGGCGCCATGTTCGAGATCGTCGCTTCGTCTTCCAGGGTGAGGTTGGCGAGGCCGGGGCCGAAGAATTCGACGAATTTGCCGACGACGCCCTTTTTCCGAAGCATTTCGACGACAGTAAGCACGAGGTCGGTCGCTGTTGCGCCCTCGGGCAGTTTGCCAGTCAATTTGAAGCCGATCACTTCGGGGATCAGCATGGAGATCGGCTGGCCGAGCATCGCCGCTTCGGCTTCGATCCCGCCGACGCCCCAGCCCAGGACCGCAAGACCGTTGACCATGGTCGTATGGCTGTCGGTGCCGACGCAGGTGTCGGGATAGGCGACGGTTTCGCCGTTCTCTTCCTTCGTCCAAACCGTCTTCGCCAGGTATTCGAGGTTCACTTGGTGGCAGATGCCGGTGCCGGGCGGCACGACGCGGAAATTCTCGAAGGCCGAGGCGCCCCAGCGCAGGAATTCATAGCGCTCGCCGTTGCGCTCATACTCCCGCTCGACATTGCGCGCGAAACTGTCCGGTCCGGCGAAATGGTCGACCATTACCGAATGGTCGATGACGAGGTCGACGGGGACTTGCGGGTTGATCGCGTCCGCCGACGCGCCGAGCTTTTGGCTCGCGTCGCGCATCGCCGCCAGGTCGACGACCGCCGGCACGCCGGTGAAATCCTGCATCAGGACGCGCGCCGGCCGGTAGGCGATCTCGTGCTGAGCGGACCCACGGTCGTTCAGCCATGCGGCCATCGCCTCGATGTCGGCTTTCGTGACGGTTTTGCCGTCCTCGTGGCGAAGAAGGTTTTCGAGCAGCACCTTTATCGACGCCGGCAGGTGTGAGACGTCGCCCAATCCGTTCTCCGCCGCAGCTGAGAGGGAATAATAGGCGTACGTTTCGCCATTGACGTTGAGTGTGCGGCGGGCGTTGAAGCTGTCGAGCGAAGCCATAGGTCGGGCGCCTCGTGTCTGAATGGATGTGTTCCGTCGGGGTTTTGCAACCGCGTTGGCTTCTCCTACAACCCGCGTTCTGTGAGGGCAATTGGACATCAGGTGAACGTGACAAACGATCCGCTAATCTCGGCGACGGGGCTCGGCGCTTTGCGCGGCGAGCGGGTTCTCTTTCGCAATCTCTCATTTGAGGCGTCCGCCGGCGAGTGCGTGATGCTGCGCGGTCGCAACGGGGCGGGAAAGTCGACTTTGCTGCGGATTTTAGCGGGCCTCACAAAAGCCGAGGTCGGCTCTGCTCGATGCTCGGCGTTCCACTGGGTCAGCCATCGCGAGGGACTGAAACCGCACGAGACGCCGCGGGAGCATCTGCATGCGTGGGCGCGCGCCTGGGGCGGGAAGGCGCAGGAGATACCAGACATTCTCGACCGGCTGGGGCTTGCGCGCCCGGCGGACGTTCCCGCGCGTTTGCTGTCGGCGGGACAGAGGCGGCGCACGGCGCTCGCCCGCCTGGCGATCGATCCGCGACCCGTCTGGCTTTTGGACGAACCGTTCTCGGCTTTGGATCAAGATGGGCGCGGAGTGGTTGAGACCCTAATCGCCGATCATCTTGCGAGTAGAGGAGCCGTCGCAATGGCGGTGCATGGCGAAGTCGGCGTTCCTGCGACATTTGAGGTGACGTTGTGAGGCCCGCGCCGGTCCGCGCCGCGTTCGTTCAGGCGCTCAAAGAAGGTTGGGCCGGCGGCTCTGGCGCATTGCTGCCGGTGAGCTTTTTCGCAGGCGCCGCTTTACTTGTTCCGTTAACGCTTGGCCCCGACCCGCAATTGCTAAGCCGGGTTGGGCCGGGCGTTCTGTGGGCGGCTTTGGCGCTCGCATCGCTTGTGACGATGGAGCGCCTGTTCCAATCCGACCTTGAGGATGGCGCGCTTGATCTCTGGCTGACGTCTGAAGCTCCTGTAACCGCGTTCGCCGCGGCCAAGGCTTTGGCTCATTGGCTGATCTCCGGGCTGCCGCTTGCGCTGGCGACGCCGCTGCTTGGACTGGCTTTGGGCGTCGAGATTGATCGCGTTCTACCGGCTGCTGGTCTCTACGCTCTGGGCGGTCTCGCGTTTTTCTTCTGGGGCGGTTTTGGCGCCGCGCTCGCGGCCGGCGTGCGCCGCGGCGGCCTGCTGATCGCGCTGATCGCGCTACCGTTTTACGTTCCCACAGCGATATTCGGAGCTCTGGCGATCGCCTCTCCCGCCGGTTTGGAAGCCGCCGAGGCGCTTTATGTGGCCGCCTCGACCCTGTTCGCGCTCGCGGTCGCCCCTGCTGCGACGGCCGCTGCTTTGCGCTTGGCGGCGGACTGAGCGGGCGCTATGTCGACACCATGATCTCAGCATTCGCTAATCCGCATCGATTTCTGGCTCTGTCGCGCTGGCTCGCGCCGCTTTGCGGCGTCGCCGCGGCTCTGATGATCGCTTACAGCATCTGGCAAGCGCTCTACGTCGCCCCGCCCGAGCGGTTGCAGGGCGATAGCGCCCGCATCCTCTTCATCCATGTGCCGGCGGCGTGGCTCTCCATGGCCGCTTATACGGGTCTCGCGGCGTCCAGTCTTGTTTGGTTCGTCTGGCGCCATGAGCTTGCGGATATCGCGGCCAAGTCCATCGCGCCGATCGGCGCCGCTTATACGCTGATCTGCCTTGCAACCGGCTCGATCTGGGGACGGCCGACCTGGGGCACCTGGTTCGAGTGGAGCGACGCCCGCATGGTGTCGGTGCTTGTGCTGCTCTTCATCTATGTCGGCTATATCGCCTTGCGCCTTGCGATGGACACGCGGCAGAAGGCGGCGCGGGCTGGCGCGATCTTGGCCATGGTCGGGTTTATCAATGTGCCGCTGATCAAATTCTCCGTCGATCTGTTTACGTCGCTTCACCAGGGACCCAGCGTGGTCCGGGCCGACGGTCCGGCCATGTCGTCCGACTATCTGACGCCTTTGCTGGTCGGGGCGCTTGGACACACGCTGCTTTTCACCGCGCTTGTGTTGACGGCGATGCGCGCTGAGATCTTTGAGCGCCGCGGCGCCGTTCTGCGGGCCCGCCGCCTCGCTGAGGCTTGAGACGCCATGCCGAGCTTCGATCATACCGCGCCGTTCATCTGGTCCGCCTATGGATTGGCGGCGGCTGTGATCCTGTTCGCGACGATTTCTGTGATCGTCAGGGCGTCGCGCGCAAAACGTCGGTTGGACGCTCTGGAGCGGGACACGGGGTCGTGGTCATGACCCGCTGGCTCGCCATCATCCCGATCGCCTTGCTGATTGGCTTCGCGGTAATTGGCGGCGTGAATCTTCTGTCGGAGGATCGACCAGCGCCGGGTCTGTCTGACGGACGGCTCGCGCCGGAACGCGCTTTCGACCGGCTTTATGAGGATGGCGCGCCGTTGAGATTCAACCCGCCGCCAAGCGACGGCCCTGTGGTGGTCAACTTGTTCGCAAGTTGGTGCGAGCCCTGCCGCAGCGAGCACCCGCTTCTCACCGAACTCGCCGCCCGCAAGCCCGGGCAAGTCTACGGAATTCTCTATGACGACACCCCTGCGAAAGGCGCCGAGTTTCTAAGCGAGCTTGGCGATCCATTTGCGGCGATAGGCCACGACCCGGATGGTCAAGGCGGGCTGGAATTCGGTTTGACGGGCGTGCCGGAAACCTTCGTCATTAATTCCGAAGGGCGGATTATCCGCCATGTGCGCGGAGTTTTGACGCCAGCGCTCGTTGAAGAGATCGAGGAAATAATATCCGATTAAGATTTCTTCTTTTTCTTCTTCTTTGTTTCTTTTTTCTTCTCGGGTTTCTTTTTCGATTTGGCGGCTTTTTCGCCGAAATTCTCGGTTTCGCTCGACTTGACCTTCTTCTTGCCGCCGGACTCGTCGGCTTCCAGCTGCAGGATCTGTCGATCCGAAACATCGGCAAGGACGGCGAGAATCGACAGGAACGATGCGCGCCGATTTTTTGGGAGCGCATTGAGCAATTCGGCGTCCGCTGCTGCGACAGCGGGCCGCGCCCTGCCCAAAGTGTTGCGCCCTTTTTCGGTTAGCCAGACCGATTTGGCTCTCGCGTCTTCGGCGGATTCCTTGCGGGAGATGAGATCTGCCCGCTCCATCCGCGCGACCATGTCCGCCAGCGTGGAGCGATCGATACCTGTCGTGTCGACCAGGTGGCTCTGGCTGACGCCTTCGGCTTCTTCGATGGCGGCGAGCAGAGAGAATTGTCGCAATGTGACGCCCGCATCCCTCAGCGCTTCAGCCGATTGGTTGGCCGCCAATTGTTGAGCCCTGTGCAGGAGATGGCTTGGCGAGGACGCCAAACTGAAATCCTGTAAGTCTTTCGTGGCCTGGTCCATCATCGCCCGCCCTTTCATTCAGCCCCTGCGCTCGTGCTATACTTTGAACGCGCTCCGTCAGCGGAAGTTCGACAAAACCGTATGCGGATCAACCGACTTCTCCCATAACGCGATAGATTAAAGCAAAGATGACAATGACGCTCAGCCCATCTTTCAAACTGCGAATTCCCGAAGGCGACGATATTGAGCGGCGCGTGTGCGAACATTGCGCTTTCGTCGATTACGTGAACCCAAAGATCGTTGCCGGATCGGTCGTTACGAAGGGCGACAGGATCTTGCTCTGCAAGCGCGCGATCGAACCGCGGTTGGGCTATTGGACCTTGCCGGCGGGCTTCATGGAAGAGGGAGAGACCGTGGAGGAGGCGGCGCGGCGGGAAGCTCAGGAAGAGGCTTGCGCCGATATCGCGATTGATCGCGTTCTCGCCGTATATTCCGTACCGCGGATCAGCCAGGTTCAGATCATGTTTCGCGCCGAATTGCGCTCAGACATCGCTCCGGGACCGGAAAGCCAGGATGTGGGATTGTTCGACTGGCGCGACATCCCTTGGCGAAGCCTGGCCTTCCCAACCGTCGTTTGGGCGCTGACACATTTCGCTTCGATCCGCGAGGCGGACGCTTTTCCACCCTTTTCGAACCCAGCCGGTACGGACGTCTTGACCCGCTAGAGCCCTTTCATCCGAATTTGAGCCGCCTGAGC
>CAZQZC010000186.1:0-5043 GCA_964597685.1 uncultured Hyphomonadaceae bacterium
GGCGCGGCGGCGTCGAAGCTTGTCACCCGTGAGTTGTTGAAAACCATGATACCCGGCGCAGTCTTGGTGGACATTGCGATCGACCAGGGCGGCTGTTTCGAAACCTCGCGCGCCACCACGCACGAAGACCCGATCTACGAAGTCGACGGCATCCTGCATTATTGTGTGGCGAACATGCCGGGCGCCGTCCCGCGGACGTCGACCTACGCCCTGACGAACGCGACGTTCCCCTATGTGATGGAGATCGCCAACAAGGGCGCGCGGCGCGCTCTTAACGAAAACGCGCACCTCGCCAACGGCCTCACCGTCGCCGACGGTAAGATTGCGCACGCTCAAGTGGCGCGGGATCTGGGCCGCGAGTTCCGCGTGCCGGACTGGTTCAAGCCCGACGCTTAGGGCGCCGCGGAGGCCGGGGCGGCGACGGGCTGTGCGCGGTCTTCGACCTTAAGCGCCTTGAGCGCATCGTCGATCGTAGAGCCGCCACGGCCGAGAATGGCGCCGACCTGGGCGCGTTGTTCGATCGCAAGCCAAAGACCGAACATTTCGACGTCGACCACTTGCCATTCGCCGTCGCGCTCCAACAGGCGCCAGCGAACCGTGTTCGGCTCATAGCCCGGCGCGGTGATGCGCGTGGTCACCACTGAGTCTCGATCGTTGCGGTCGTAGGAGTCGAGCACTTCGGTCTCCGCGCCGACGAAGCGATCGGAGTACGCGTTCAGCGTCGTCCGGAGAAAAGCGTCGAAGCCGCGCTCGAACCTGGCGACATCTTCCGCCGGCAGGGTGCGCGCGTGCCGCCCAAGCGTAAAACGCGCCACCAAGGGCACATTCACGTTGTCGATGATTTCATCGGCGATCTGCGTATCCTCAAGCGTCACAATGCGCTCGGCCACGCCATCCACGAACGCCTCCGTCTCCGGGCTGGCCGAAGCGTTCAATGCGAACGTCAGGGCTGATGCTGCAAGTACGACTACTCTGATCATGGCTTCCATCCCTTAAAACTGCTTCACCCGCGTTACGCCTTCCCGGCGACCAAGTAGGAAGTGGTTTGCGGCGGAGATGAGGTCGGATTGGGATAGCGGCCATTCCAATCGCGAATATCTGCTCACAATTTGATCAGAAGTGAGAGGCCATAGACGCCCGGCTCGTCCGGCGAAATTCGCGCCGCCACAGCTTCGGAGGCCCCGCCGACGCTCGCCAGTTCATCGGGGTTGACGCGCACCTGGTGATCGCCCGCCGGCACGCCGTCGATGTAAAAATAACCGTCGAATTCCGTGCGTCCCTCGCCCACGATTCTGCCGTCGTCGGCGACGACCTGGATCGTCACGCCGCTGACCGCCGTCTCGACCCCTTCGCGCTTCAAGAGAAGGTTTCCTTCGACCTCGCCGGTAATTTGCAGAGGAAAGGCCACGTCGACGACCTGACCCGGTCTGACAGACAAGACCCGGCCCGGCGAGATCGGCGCTAGAAACGGATCGTCGATGGACGACAGCTGGAGTTCGGCGGCCAAACGCCGGCCGGCCTGGAGACCCGCGACGACGACTTCGCCGTCCGCGCCCGTCTCCTCGCGCCGAACGGCGTTCTGCACGATGAACCGCGCCCCCGGAACCTCCCGGTCGCCGTCGGAGAAGACCCCGTCGGCGTCGACATCGTCGAACACGCGCCCTCTGAAGGCGCCGGTCCGGCTCACCCCCGCCGGCGCGAACCCATACCCCGCCCCGCGCGGCCTTGGCGCCAGGGCGAAGGACAGATTGACGCCGGCGAACACGGCGCCTCCCGTTTGCGCCCCGAACGTGGCCGCGAACGTCGCAGGCCCGATCGGGCGCGACCAAGATCCTGAGATCGACGTTCCGCCGTCATTGATATCCTGCGACAGCGAGACCTGCGCCAAGCCGCCGTTCCGCCCCAATCGCTTCTGCGCCGTCACGTTCAAGGGACCGAACCCAAACCCGCCGTCCAGGCGATAGGAGGCGGCGCCGCGCAGACGGAAGCCCCGCAAGGTCTTGGACACAAGAAAGTCGCCCGTCAGGGAGGTGTTCGATCCAAAGCTATCGCTTGTGCGCCGAAAGCTGAGCGCATGACTCCACGCAACACCCCGCAAGGCGGAGGCGACGCTCTGGTTCACCTCGAACCGTGAGATGCCGCTGGCGGTCTCAAGCCAGCCTAGATTAAGGCGCAGCGGCAAGGAGCGCGCGCCAACGAGCAAAGCCGTGTCGACCCGAACATCACCGAAACGCGTCACCCGATCCGGACCGAAGCCTGTCGCGTCGGTTTCCAGCCCGCCGAAATCGCCAACGGACGCCGAGACGCTGGATCGCTCAAGGATACGACGCTGGAACGCGGCTTCAATGGCTGGACGCCCGCTTCCGTCAGATGCGAGACGCACGGCGCCGAACCCGCCAAACTCCGAGAAGAACGCGCCCGCCGACGCGGCGGGACGCGCGCCGTCGAAATCGCCAAACGTCACTGTCGCATCGGCGCGCACGGACAACCGGGGCGAGACGCCGTGTTCAACGCTCGCATAGGCCTGAACGCCGGTCTCTTCGACATCCGCCGCCGCGCCGCTGAACAGGGTCTCGCCGCGCTCGACGATCCCGAACGCGTAGCTTGTTTCGTTTTCTGGAAAGAGTTCGGACCCGATGAAAAAGGTCTGCGGGATGGCCTCCGTTTCGCCAAACGGGCCGTAGAGGCGCACTTCCAGCCGGTTGAGACCCGGCCGCAGCGGCACGCCCTCGAACACGTAGTCTCCGTTCGCATCGGGTTCGACGACAAACGCGATCAATTCGCCTGAATCGAACAATTCCGCCTCCCAACCTTCGGGAAGAGGCCCGCGAATCTCGGTCGTGTCGAAGAGGTCTGGCTGAAAGGCGCGCCGGTTTGTAACGGCCAGCCCGCGGCCGGCGGCGCCTTCCGTCAGCAAAGGCAAGGCCGGAGCTGCGATATCCCCCAGAAAAACGGCCCGGGCTTTCAGCGGCCCAAGCTCGGAGGCGTCCTCGGAGATCCGCTCAAGCGCGAACCGAAATCCGTCGATCAGGCTGTCCTCGCCGCCAAACGCGCGCAGGCGGGCCGTGGTCTTCAGGAAATCGCCGGCGGCCTCGACGCTAAGCCGCGCGCCCAATCCGCTTTGGGCGTCGACGCGCAGAGCGGTGTCGATCTCGGCGACCGGAAGGCTGAGCCAGCGATAGGGGTTGGCGATCTCCGGATAATCGGGCAGCCCCGCAGGCCGCCGGGTGCGCAATTCCTCGCGCAAGGCCTCGCGTTCAAGCCGCGCCTCCAACGGCAGCACTTCGCGCGGCGCCAGGTCGACGGCCAAGAATGCGCCGTCATAGCTGAAATCAATCGGGAAAACGCGGCTCAACGCCGCCAGCGAAAGGCCCCAGCCATCGTCGGTGTAGAGAATATCGTCCGTATCTAAGGACACTCTCGCCCCGGCGATAAGGACCTCGCCGCGAGCGAAATCGATCCGAAGCGTGCGGTCGGTCGAAATAAACCAGCCCTCGGCGATGTCGTCCGTCGTGAACGCGATGGGAAATTCGAGGGCGTCGACAACCGTCTTCAGCGGCAGATAGAGCCCGTTGGGCCCATCGAACGCCGCCGCCGCGGGGTTCAGCGACAGGCGGCGCAGTTCGAGGCCGACAATTTTCAGGTCGTCGCGGCCCGCTTTGTCGGAGGCGTCGGCGTCGATGTCCTCGCCCTCGCCGAACAAGAGATCAAACGGATCGCTCGATTGCGCGGCGGCCGCGCTCGCCAGACAAAGCCCGCCGCAGAGGATGGCCGCAACGCGGCGCGCAAGTCTCCTGTCGGCGGGCATGGCTGCGCCTCCGCAAGGGGAGGCGCATGGCCTCCCCGCTCGGTTTCAATCTGGCTTAAGGAAGCGAGGTGCGGATCTCCGCCAGCGTCCGCTGGTCAGAGGGATCGGATGAGACATAGGCCACGCGAAGCGGCTTGCCCTGGATTTGCGCGCGTAATTCGTTCGGGATCGGCAAGATCACGTCTCGGGTCGTGTTTGGCGTGTAAACCGCAACGCCACGGGCATAATAGACTGGCTGACTTTGCCCCTCGACGAACACCTGGATGTCGCCATAGGTCGAACGGTCGCCTGAACGCGTCAGCCGGGCGACGAGCAGAGATTCGTCGCGATCGCCCTCGACCTCGACCACGTCGACGCCATCCAAAGACACCTCCGCATCGAGATCGCCGACGCGCAAGATAACCGGGATCGTGAGCGAGCGGATCGCGATCAGCTGGATGGAGAGGTTCTCCGACGTTTCACCTGCAGCGCGATCCAGCGTGCGTCCAGCGCTGGTCGGCACCGCCATCAGCCGCAAGTGCGAGCGATACTCCCCCGGTTCAAGATCCGACTTCAGCAGAGCCGACACGCGGATCGTCTGGCGTCCGCCGGGCGGTAGGATCACGCGGCGCGGCGCATAGCGAACCAGTTCGTCGGCGAACAATTCCCCGGCGAGCGCCTCCGCGGCGGCCTCCATGGATCCGTCTTCCAGCATGCGGCGATTTTCGACGCTGATCCGGAACGCCGCTTCTTCGTCGCCTTTGTTGACGACGACGAGTTCGGCCGAACGCTCGCCGCGCTCGAGGACGACGCGGGTCGGCGCGATCAGCACTTCGCCGGCCGCGGGAGCGGGCGACAGGGCGGACAAGCCGACCAAAGCGGCGGCGAAACAGCCAAAACGGAACATGGGGAGGGTCTCCTTAACGCTACTCGTACTCGACAGTGATGATGAAGGAGCCGAGATACTCGCCTGGCTCCTGGTTGGCGCCGACGTGCAACAGCGCGCCGATATTGAAACGTGAGATCCCCGAATTCCGCAGGACCTGGCGGCCGCGATACTCGATGTCATTGCCGCTCCCGGCGCCGACAAAGCCGTCGACCAGCATCGACGCGCCGGATTGGTTGAAGATCGTGATCTGCGTCGGGTTGGAGATTGAAATCGCCCTGTTCGGGTCGCCGGTGACAGTAAAGCGCGCGCGCGTGCCGGGATCGAGGCACGTCAGCTCCGGCGAACAGACTGAGGAATTGTTCCGCCC
>CAZQZC010000187.1:0-5038 GCA_964597685.1 uncultured Hyphomonadaceae bacterium
GCCGTCGACGAGGCGGTGAGCTAACTCGCTGGCGGACATGCCGGCGAGGTCCCGCCCCTCCGTGGCGCGGCGTTCTGGAAGTCGAATTCGCCGCGCGATCGCCGAGGCGGTCTCCGCTGCATCGCCCGTAATCATGATCACCGAAACACCAGCCGAGCGCGCGGCCGCCACGGCGTCGGCGGCTTCCCGACGCGGCGGGTCCATCAGGCCGACAAGGCCGATCAATTGCAAATCGGTTTCTATAGAATCGGCGTTCAAGGGGATGCTGTCAGGCAAGCGCCGTCGGGCGACGCAGATCACGCGGAGGCCTTCGTTGGCGATCCGATCATGGGCGTTCAGGATCGCCCGCCGCGTCTCCTCGCCGAGCGGCTGGCTCGCGCCGTCGGTCTGGATCCGAGCGCACCGGGGGAGAAGGGTCTGCAGCGCGCCTTTCACATGGACGACGCGGCCGTTCTCACCGGATTGAACCACCGCCATACGTTTGCGTTCGGAGCTGAAAGTCGCTTCGAAGACTCGTCGACCTGCGCCGTCGGGCGACCATCCGGCGTCGAGCGCGAGGTTGAGGAGCGCTGCTTCAGTCGGGTCGCCAATCGCGCGCGGCTCGCCATCTGTGGTTGATAGGGCGGCGTTGTTGCAGAGGGCGGCGGATGTGATCAGATCGCCTATGATCGGGGTGTTCAGGGGGGCAAGATCCCGTCCGCCCCGCTGAAACGCGACACCGGACCCGTTGGCTGGACGGGTGATGTCGACCGCGCCGTCGAGGGTCCAGATCGACACGCCGGTCATTTCGTTTCGTGTCAGCGTGCCGGTCTTGTCTGTGCAGATCACGGTCGCCGCGCCTAATGTCTCGGCCGCTTGCAATAGGCGCAGCAGCGCATTGCGCCGCGCCATCGCCCGCGCGCCGAGGGCCAATGTTACGGTCACTGCGGCGGGCAGGCCTTCTGGCACGATCGCGACAGAGATCGAAATACTGGTGATCAACGCGTCGCTGAGGCTCCATCCGGCCGCCCAGCCGAGTCCGCCGGCGAACACCGCCGCCGCGATCGCAGCGGCGCCCAATTGCGCCGCAAGCGCAGCCATTTTCCGCTGAAGCGGCGTCGTCCCGCCGCCCGCGCCCGCCGCCAGGGTCGAGATCCGGCCAAGTTCGGTCCTCGCACCCGTCGCCACCACAAGACCGTGCGCCCGTCCGGACGTCAGCAATGCGCCCGACCAGAGCATTGAGGCGCGCGCATGCAGCGGCGTATCTGGATCGACGGAGGCCGCCTGTTTGGCCACTGCCGAAGACTCGCCAGTCAATGCGGATTCATCTGCTTTGAGGTCGGTCGCTTCAAGAAGCCGCAGATCGGCTGGGACGCGGTCGCCGGCTTCAAGCACAACAATATCGCCGGGTACGAGATCCTCGGCTGGGAGCCGAACCTGCTTGCCGTCTCGGATCACAACGCTTGTCGGCGCCATCATCGCCTGGAGCGCTTGGATTGCGTTTTGGGCCCGCCATTCCTGGGCGAAGCCAAGCGCGGCGTTCAATACGATGATCGCCGCGATCGCGATGGCGTCCAGCCGATCGCCAAGAAACAGCGAGAGGACGGCCGCCGCGATCAGGATCAGAACGAGCGCGCTGGAGAATTGCCGGACAAGGACCTCAAGCCAAGCCCGACCGTCGGCCGCGGCCAGCGCGTTTGGCCCGGTTTCAGCGCGGCGGCGTTTGGCTTCGTCCGCGCTCAGCCCAGCGCGGGCGTCGGAGGTGAAATGCTCAATCGCATCGGCCGCGTCGAGGGCGTGCCAATTTCCGTCTGCGATCGTCGCCGGGCGCGTCGTGGCGGCGTCCATGGGGTCCCGTCGTCTGCGTCTCGTTCTGCACGCTGACCAGCATCATGGAGCTTGGGCTTTGATGCGCGTCAAGGCGATGTCGCTCGGCTCGCGCGATTGCGATTATCTGAAACGGAGGCGTCCATGGCGAAGACCGTCACCATTCTCTTGGGACACCCCGATCCCGATCCGAAGCGCTTCGGTCGACACCTGGCGGACGCCTATCGCACGGGCGCCGAAAACAGCGGCGCACTGGTTCAAACGGTCGACATCGCTCAGCTTGATATCCCGGTTTTGAGGACAAAGGCCGACTACGAAGCGGGCGATACGCCGGAAGCGCTCCGCGCCGCCCGCGATTCAATAGTGTCCGCGGACCACACGGCGATCGTCTTTCCGCTCTGGCAGGGGACGCTACCGGCTTTGCTGAAGGCGTTCATGGAACAGGCCTTCAGGCCTGGAATCGTCTTCGAAGCGAACAAAGGCGCCGGATTTCCGATCCCGCTCATGCGGGGCAAGTCGGCGCGGATCATTGTCACGATGGGCATGCCCAGCGTGCTATACCGCGTCTATTTCGGGGCCCACGGCGTCCGCAATCTGAAGCGCGGAATCCTTGGCTTCGCCGGGGTGAAACCGATCCGAACGACGTTGATTGGCGGCGTTGAGCGTGATGAAGCGGGTTTTCACGCCCAATGGCTGGAAAAGATGCGTGCAATTGGCGCCAAGGATGCCGGACGTAAGACCGCGCCAGCGCCTCAGAGGCCTAAGACATCCGTCATATCGTAAAGGCCGGGCGGTTGGCGCGCCGCCCAGATTGCGGCCTCGACGGCGCCTTCGGCGAAGACCGACCGGTCGAGGGCTGCATGGCTGAGGCTCAAGACTTCCTTGCGTGAGGCGATGGCGACTTCGTGTTCGCCAACCACGCCGCCGGCGCGGCGGACGGCGAAGCCGATGGTTCCCGGTTCGCGTTTGGCGGCAGGCCCGTCATAGGGGGCGGCGCGCAATTCGGGCAGCGAGGCGCCGCGACCGACGGCGGCCGCTTCGCCGAGCGCTAGCGCCGTGCCCGAGGGGGCGTCGACCTTGTCGCGATGGTGGGTCTCCAGGATCTCGATATCCCAATCGGCGCCGAGCTTTCCCGCCGCCAAGCGGACCAATTCGCTCAACAGTGCGACGCCCAAAGAAAAATTGCCGGCCTTAACGATGGCGAGCGCGCCCGCAGCGTCGCGGATACGCGCTTCGTCTAAGTCCGAGAAGCCCGTCGTGCCGATGATTGCAGCCCGGACGCCGGACTTCGGAAGATGGGCGAGGGCCGACAGGGTCGCGGCGGGTGTCGTGAAATCGATCCAGACATGGGCGCCTTGTGCGGCCTCGGCGACGTCGGCGACCGCAGCGACGGATATGTCCTCGCGCCCGGCGAGGCGTCCGAGATCGGCGCCGATCAGCTCTGAAGCGGGCGCCTCCGTTCCGCCGGCGAGGCCGAGACCTCGGTCGAGCGCTGCGGCGACAAGCTGGCGGCCCATGCGCCCTGCGGCGCCGGCCACCGCGATGGATAAGCGATCTGTCATGGCGCGGTTATAGCGTCGATTTCGAGGTCGGGGAGGGGACAGGCCTATTGCGGGCGTTTTTCCTCGCCCTCCGTCAGATCGCCCCAAAAGCGTTTCACCCGCCCGAGAAACCCATCGCTTTCCGGATTGCAATCAGCCCCGGAGCAATCGCAAAACTCCTGCAGGATCTCGCGCTGTCGCGCGCTGAGGTTACGCGGCGTTTCGACGAACAGCTCGACGTAGAGGTCGCCGGTGTGGCCGTTGCGAACGCTTGGCATGCCTTTGCCGCGCAGGCGAAGCTTGCGGCCGGTCTGCGCACCTTCCGGGATCGCGACCTTGGCCCGACCGCCGTCAATGGTGGGGATTTCGATCTCTCCGCCCAGGGCGGCCGTCACCATGGGCACAGGCGCGCGACAATAGAGGTTCGGCCCGTCGCGCTCGAAGATATCGTGTTCCCGCACGCCGATGAAGATGTAGAGATCACCGCGCGGTCCGCCGCGCTGGCCGATCTCGCCTTCTCCCGCCAGCCGCAGCCGCATGCCGTCTTCAACGCCGGCCGGTATGGTGACTTTCAGCTCACGATCCTCGCGCACCAAGCCTTGTCCATGGCATTTGCGGCACGGGTGCGGCACGATTTTGCCAGTGCCGTTGCAGCGCCCGCAGGTGCGCTCCATCGTGAAGAACCCTTGCGTCGCCCGGACGCGGCCTGCGCCGCCGCACGTGCCGCACGTCTCGGGGCTGGTGCCGGGCTCCGCGCCGTCGCCATCGCAGCGATCGCAGACCGCTGACGTCGGCACGTTGATATGCATTTCCTTGCCGGCGAAGGCGTCTTTGAGGGAGATCTCGAGATCGTAGCGCAAATCCTGCCCGCGCGCCGGGCCGCTGCGCCGCCGCCCGCCCATGCCGGAGCCGCCGAAGACCTGAGAAAAAATGTTCTCGAAAATATCCTGCGGGTCGGCGCCGCCGAAGGGGCCGCCGCCTCCGCCGCCCATGCCGTTCTCGAAGGCTGCGTGACCGAACCGGTCATAGGCCGCGCGCTTCTCTTCGTCGGAGAGCACGGCGTAAGCTTCGTTGATGTCCTTGAACCGCGCCTCGGCATCGGGATCCCCGGCGTTCTGGTCCGGGTGGTTCTTCAGGGCGAGTTTGCGATAAGCCGATTTAAGCGCCTTCGCGTCGACGCTGCGATCAACGCCGAGAGTCTCATAATAGTCTTTTTTACTCATAACGCCTCTGACGGCCCGGTCCTCACAGAGACGAGATCTGGGGGCGCCGACGGTGTATTGCAAGCGATTCGGTGCGCCGTTCGCAAAGCTGAGGTCCCACGCGCGGCGAGCGTCCCGTGTCCGTCTTCAGATTCTCTCCTCGACATTCCTGTGAAGAAATCTCGACGAGACAAAATCGAGGTTCTGTGGTGGAGGTGAGAGGTGAAACCTCGAACCGGAACCGCGCATCGGGTTGGTCGGTCGGCGATGCGCAAAGGAAAATGGTGGAGCTCGAGGGACTGAACTGGTCGCCGCAGTGCGGCCCAACACGCCCTATCCCCGCGCCTGCGCGCACCGCTCCGCCCCGCCGGACCAAGCGCTTTCAACGTAAACCCCGCGCCCCTATCCGCCCCCTGGCGCGCCCGGGGCACACTCCCCTTGCTTCGTTGTCGGAGGGCGGTCCGGACCGGCCGGGCGGCGGCGGGGCGC
>CAZQZC010000188.1:0-4974 GCA_964597685.1 uncultured Hyphomonadaceae bacterium
ATGTGTCTCAAGCGGTATAATGTGTAGGGGTCGTGGATGGCGCCGCCGATCCCCGCCGTCAGCACAAATCCAACTATCTTCTTTATCCACACGTCTGAAGCGGCCGCCGGCCGGCGGGCCGGGGCGACACGAGCGGCAAGCAGGGCCAAAAGGGTCGTGCCCGCCGCCCCAACGCCCAGCCCGATCAGCAGAAAAGCAAACACCGCCAAGGCGAGGCCAAACCCCGGCGCAGTCGCCATCAGAGCGGTTGCAAGCGAGGCGAGGACCCCGCCTGTCGCGAGAACACCCATGCCGCCCAGAATCCACGGCGCACGTCGACCGCCGCGATCGGACGCCCAACCCCAGTGGGGCCGGGTGACCTGGACGAGGTAATGGAACGCGACCAGTGCGGCCGGCAACAGAGCCAGAAAGCCGAGTTCAACCTGCATCACGCGGTTTAATGTTGAGGTGGTGATGACAATCACCGCACCCAAGGCCGTCTGAACCAAGCCCAAACGGATCACGCCAAACCAGCTCAGATATCCGTCTGCGCCGTGTCGCGCCATGTCTCAAACTCCCGTAAACGGCCGAATTGCGATCGCTGCGATCAGCATGCCCAGCACGTAGAGCGTGACCCCCGTCGCGTTGTACCAAGGCGCGAGACGTTTCGGATCGCGCAGCAAGGTCTGCATGAGCGTCGCTTGGGCGGCGAGCAGGAAAAGAATGATCGCGCCGTAGAGCGGCCGACCCGCGACAAGCAGGCCGAACCCGACCAAGGCCTGCGGAACCGCCATGACCCAGCACGCGGCCCGGGCGGCGCGTTCGGGTCCGAGCATGACGGGCAGCGAGCGCACCCCGGTCGCCGTATCGCCCTCGACCGCCTTGAAATCGTTGAGCGTCATGATGCCATGGGCGCCGATTGAGTAGAGGAGCGCGAGCATCACCACCGGTCCGCCAGGGAAGCCGCCCACCATGATTGCGGCCCCGGTGAACCAGGCGATGCCCTCATAGGACAATCCGACCACCGCCGGGCCCCAGAGGCCGCTGATTTTCAAGCGGAAGGGGGGCGCGCTGTAGGCCCACGCAAGGGCGACCGCCACAATGGCGGCGACGAACGTCCAGGTTCCAAGCGACGCGCCAAGCGCAAGCGACAGCGCCGACCAAGCGATTGCGATGTACAACCCCCACCGCCCGGGAATCCGGCCGGATGGAATCGGACGGCCGGGCTCGTTGATGGCGTCGACATGGCGGTCAAACCAATCGTTCACGGCCTGGCTGGCGCCGCAGACCATCGGTCCGGCCAAGAGGACGCCGCCCAGAACGAACAACCAACGATCAGAAACGGGCGCGCCGACCGAGACGATGCCGCAGAGAAACGCCCACATGGGGGCAAACCAAGTGACCGGCTTTAGCAGCTCACCGACCGCAGCCGGTTCTGGAAGCGCCCTTTGGCGCGAGGAGAGATCAAGCCCTGACACAGGTGAACGCTACGGTTTACGCCACAGAGTGTCAATCAAGAATGACGCTCCGATTCGGCGGCATTCTGGAGCCAGGCGCTCAGGCTTTGTCGTCGATGCCGAAGCGTTTGAGCTTCGAATAAAGGCCTTGCCGGCTAAGGCCGAGCATTTCCGCGGCCGACGCGCGATTGTCCGCGGTGATCTCGAGCGCGGCTTCGATGCAGAGCTTCTCGATCAAGTCGGTCGATTCGCGGACGATTTCTTTCAGGGGCGCCCGGCCGACAAGATTGGTGAGTTGGTCGACCGAGCGTGGCAACTCACCGCCCAAGTCTCGGCCGGTCTGCAGCCGGCGCGCCACGTTTCGGATCGACAGGCCGAACGTCAGTCCGTCGTCCGAAGGCGCGGCGACGGCCGACACCTCGACGCTTTCCTCCGCGCCGAACCGGTCGCGCAGGATCGTCGTGAAATTGCGCAGAACGCCGTGGTTTCGCAGATTGGAGATGAGGACGTTGAGGTCCGTCGCCGACCGGCCGATGAAATCCGCCAGCCGCGCGCCGATCGCCTGGTTGCGGCTGGACAGATGGGCCATTTCAGCGAAAGCGCCGTTGGCCGCCAGGATGCGCAGATCCGAGCCCGCGACCAGCAATCCGTCTGGGATTTGTTCAAGCGCCTCGACAATGCGGGGTTGGGCGCCCGACGGATCGACGTCGCCTGCGCGCTCAAACCGCACAATGAGGCGTTCGGCATTGTCTTGGCGGAAGGCGGACATCGACACCGACGTCTCGCGCCCCCCCGCGATCGACAAGCGCTCCACCGTGGTCGCGCCGACCGCGAGCGCCTCTGCGACGGCGCGTTCAACCGCGCGGGCCGAGCCTTCGTCATAAAGATCCGAAAACAGCGCGCCGGAAAGCGCGTCAACGTCGCGGCCGAGAGCTTCGGACGCAGCGGGATTCGCGTCTTCGATGGCGAGGCTTGCGGCGTCGACGATTAGGATCGGCTCCCGCGATGTCTCAAACAACAACCGATAGCGCGCTTCCGCTTCGCGCAGGCGGGAATAATCGCGCTCCAGGCGCTGGTGAGCCTCGATCAGGCGTTGCTGGAGCGCGGAATCGGCGCGCAGGTCCCGGCCGAGCGCGACGACGCGGTCGCCTGGGCCGGCCTGGACCGTGGTGTATCGGATCGGCAAATCGTGCGGTCCGCGGATCGGATGGTTGACGTGGCGCCATCGGGCCAGGGCGCCGGCGTCCGGTGCGAGCAGGTCTTCGATCTTTGGCCGGCTTTCCGGCGTGACCGTTTCGATCCACGGCTTTCCCAGCCACGCCGTATCGATCCCCTCCGCCGCCAAGTCGGCGTTGGCGATGGCGACATCCTTTACGACACCGGCCTCGACCACGAGCGCCAGGTCTGATGCGGATGACACCACGTCGGCGATTGCGGCCGCGTCCAGGCCGGCCAAAAAGACGTCCGGCTTCAAAAAGGACACGGCGCGCTCGCTAGAAGAGGTCTTTGCGTCCATGTTGCAAGCCATCGCCCACCGAGTTAAACGCGCCGCTTAGCAATCGATTCTCGCTTCAGCCAGAAAATTCCGCACCATATCTGGCGCTGTGGGCGCATGATCGAGCATCGCGTCTGCGCCGATCTCAGCCGCCAAACGCGCATCTGCCGCGAAGACGGCCCCGCCCACGAAAACCTTGAGGTCGCGATTGAGCGACGCGGCTTTGAGGGCGGCGACCTCGTCGGCGAGCTCCGCCTTGGGCGCGTCGGCGGAACGCGACAGTCCCAGAGCATCGATGTTGCGCCGGCGGAGGATGGCTTGCAAGTCGCGCCTGTCGGCGCCGCCCTCGCACCACACGCGCCATCCGCCGCGCCGAAAGAGGTCGGCGACGATCACCAGGCCCAAAATGTGCTGATCCCCGCACAGTGTTGCGAATAGGATCGACGGCTCCGGCCCCGCGGCGTGGGGTTTCTGCGGTTCGTAGCGCGCGCTCAGCGTCCGAACGATCTCGTGGATTTGGCACAATCCAACTGTAACTTCGGAGAAGTTGACGACGTCGCTGTCCCACAATTCTCCAAGCGTGCGGGCCGCGTGAGCCAGGAGATCCAGCAGGATGGTCTGCCGAGGCACGCCTCGGGCCATCAAGTCCTCGACATGGAGTAACGTTGCAGAGGGCGTGTCAAACCGGAGGCGGCGCAGGAATTCGTCGTGATCGGCCGGCGCGAGTGTTCGCCGCGCCATCGGCGTGGAATCCTCGATGTCTTGCGATTTGTGGACAAGCATCAGCCGCGGCACGATCTCGCACTCGATCGTCTGGATCAGGTCGAGCGGCGTCGCCTGGGCCGCTGCCCGGCCGCTCGTCGTTTTCAGCTTGCTCTTCAGGAACGAAAAGGCGCGTTTGGCGGCTTCCACGCCGGATGGCGCGAGATCAATGTCCGACACCCCCCTGTTCAGCTCAGGCATGCTGTCCTCCTCTTCCTCGCTCTAACGGCGCGCTCTCAAGCTGCGTGTTCGTCGCAACGCTCGCGCTGGCCGCTGGAGCCGTCATTTGTTCGATGCTTGCTTAGCGCCGCAAGTATCGCATAATACTACTCTTCTTTTTGCCAAAATTATAGCAATTTCAGCAAAAGCCGCCGCTAAGATTGTTGCGACCCGTACTCAGGACTCTAAGCTATCAGTCATCGAGGACTTTTAATAGTCACTTCTCGATCGAAATCGGTATCGGCCTCGACGCGATGAATGTCAACGCTAATTTACGTCAACTGATATTGACAGTCGGGGGCGCCTGTCTGTAGCTTCCCAATCTGGCGACCACTAGTCGAAGAACGGGATGCAATTGCGTTGAAACACCGAGGATTTCAGCAAAGTTCACCGCTCTACACGCCTGCGCAGCGCCGCCGGCGGGACGCCTCGGGCTGGACGCGGGTCCAGGGAATTTTGGCGCCCGTTCAATTTTTGATTTTTCTGTTCAGCTTGGGGCTCGTTGCTCAATACTTGCTCACCGGAGCAGGATTTGTTGCGGCGACGGCGTCGGTCGTCCTCAAGACTCTCGTTCTCTACGCCATCATGATCACCGGAGCTTTTTGGGAGAAGGACGTTTACGGCCGCTATCTGTTCGCGCCGGCCTTCTTCTGGGAGGATGTGATGTCGATGGCCGTGCTGGCGTTGCACACGGCCTATCTTTGCGCGCTCGCCTTCGGGGTCGGGACGCCGCGAGAGCAGATGTTGCTCTCCCTCGTCGCTTACGCGTTTTACCTCGTGAACGCTGGCCAGTATGTCTGGAAGCTCCGGCGCGCGCGCCTTGAGACGCCGGCTGCGGCCGGCGGGGAGGCGCCGGCATGAGCGCGACGCTGATCGACGCTGACCTGCGTCCGTCCGGACGCTGCGCTGAAACGCCTGAAGTCCTTCGGCAACGCGGGCAGCGGGAGGTTTTCTGCGGTCTGACGGGCATTGTCTGGCTGCATCGCAAGATGCAGGACGCGTTCTTCTTGATCGTCGGGTCGCGCACCTGCGCCCATCTCATGCAATCGGCGGCCGGCGTTA
>CAZQZC010000189.1:0-4966 GCA_964597685.1 uncultured Hyphomonadaceae bacterium
GCTCGGCCTCGAGGGGCGGCGGGGCGACGTCGACGTCCACGGCAGGCGTCTCGTTTTGCGTGTCATGCTCGGTCATGCCCCGTCCTATAAGGGCCTTTCGTTACGATGACACGGGGGCTGGCGAACGAATTTGACGCAATGTCAGCGCTTTGGGTGGAGCCGGATATGGCCGCAATAGCGAAGGATGGGTATAGGCCCCCAAATGAGTGCTACGCCCCGCCTGTTTGTAACGTCGGATCTCGCCGAAGATGGTTACGCAGCGCTGAATGAAGCGCAGCAGAAGTATTTGACCCGTGTTCTGCGCTTAAGCGAGGGCGCTGAAGTTAGAGTCTTCAACGGCCGGGACGGCGAATGGTCCGCTCGAATCGAGGAAATTATTGGCCGGACAGTCCTGCTCAAGGTCGGACGTCAGATCCGCCCCCTTCACGGCGTGAACGATCTTTGGCTCATGTTTGCACCGCTGAAGAAGAGCCGCACCGATTTCGCCGTCGAAAAAGCGGCCGAACTCGGCGCTTCGGTCATCAGGCCCGTCATGACCGCCCGCACCCAAGCGAGCCGTGTGAATGTTGAGCGGCTTCAGGCGACGGCCTTGGAGGCGTCTGAACAAACCGAACGGTTGGACCTGCCGGTCGTCGAGCCTGCGCAGGCATTGGACAAGGTGCTTGAGGGTTGGGATCCGCCGCGCAGGCTCATTTTCGCCGATGAGGCGGGAGACGAGGCTAACGCGCCCTGGGGCGGTGAAACGGGCCGGGCGCGCCCGATGCTTGAGGCGCTCGAGGATGTCGACCCCGGACCTGCAGCGATCCTGATCGGCCCCGAGGGCGGGTTTACAACTGCGGAGCGGGATCAATTAAGGGCTCACGATTTCGTGATTCCGGTCTCGCTCGGACCGCGCATATTGCGCGCCGAGACCGCCGTCGTGTGTGCTCTGACTTTGTGGCAAGCCCTTGTTGGAGACTGGCGGCGCAAAGCCTAGGTAAGCGCAACGAAACCCGCTGGAGGGCGTTTCATGACCACCCCGACGTCCGACATCGACGAACAGGCGCCTCGCATTGAGAGCAAGGCGGAGCTGGTCGCCTGGCTGCAGGAGGGCTGTAAGCCGAAATCCGACTGGCGGATCGGAACGGAGCACGAGAAATTCGGCTTCACGCGGGCCGATCTTCAGCCGCTGCCGTATGACGGGCGCGCCTCGGTGTCGGCGATGCTTGAGGGCTTGCGCGATCAATACCGCTGGGCGCCGATCGAAGAAGATGGAAACATCGTCGGTCTGAAGAAGGATGGCGCCAGCGTTAGCCTTGAGCCTGGAGGCCAGTTCGAGCTGTCAGGCGCACCGCTGGAGCATATCCACCAGACCTGCAATGAAGTTGGCGAACACTTGAAGGAAGTCCGCGCCATCGCCGACCCGCTCGGCATCGCGTTTTTAGGGCTCGGCGTGTCGCCGCTATGGTCTCTGGACGAGACGCCGATGATGCCCAAAGGGCGTTATGGGATCATGAAGGCGTATATGCCGAAGGTCGGGCGGCTAGGGCATCAGATGATGTTCCGCTCTTGCACGGTGCAGACAAATCTCGACTTTTCGTCGGAAGCGGACATGGCGAAGAAAATGCGGGTGTCGCTGGCGCTGCAGCCGGTGGCGACGGCCCTGTTTGCGAATTCTCCATTCATGGACGCGCGCGACAACGGGTTTCTCTCCTATCGCGGACACATCTGGACCGACACCGATCCGGACCGGACCGGCATGCTGCCCTTCGTTTTCGAGGACGGGTTCGGCTTTGAGCGCTATGTTGACTACGCCCTTGATGTGCCAATGTATTTTGTCCGTCGCGGCGGGCGTTACGTCGATTGCGCGGGGGCGTCGTTTCGTGAGTTTCTGGATGGAAACCTCGCCGCCGCTCCGGGCGATCGGCCAGCGATGGCGGATTGGGAAGACCATCTTTCAACGATTTTCCCTGAGGTGCGGCTGAAGCGTTTCCTGGAGATGCGCGGCGCCGATTCCGGTCCGTGGAGCCGGCTTTGCGCGTTGCCGGCGTTTTGGGTCGGGCTTCTTTACGACGATGCGGCGCTGGAGGCGGCTTGGGCGTTGGTGCGCGATTGGAGCGCGGCGGAGCGCGAATCGTTGCGTCGAGCGGCGCCTGTTCTTGGCTTATCGGCGCCTATTCCTGGCCGAGGCGCGCTGCAGGACCTCGCCAAGGACACGCTCGCCATCGCGCGCGACGGTTTGAAGGCGCGCGCAAGGCTCGGCGTCGCCGGCGACGACGAGACGGGCTTCCTCTCCGAATTGGAAGAGATCGCCGAAACCGGCGTCACCCCCGCCGAGCGCTTGCTCGAACGCTATCACGGCGAATGGGCCCGCGACGTGAGGCCGGTGTTCGAAGCGCTGACGTATTAGGACGCATTTGCGCATTTAAACGCTCAGATAGCACATCGTGCCTTGAGACGGTGGCGAGAGCGTGGTGAAACTTCCGCTTATCAAATCTTGCGGCGTATCGATCGTCGCTAGTGGTTTCGGCTCGGGGAGGGCTTGGTGAATATCGTTATTCTCATGGGGATCGTCGTAACCTTGGCGACGTGCATTCCCGTTTTCATGCAAATGCGGAAGCATCCCAAAGGCCTGCATATCCTATTCTTCGCCGAGATGTGGGAGCGTTTTTCATTCTATGGAATGAGAGGATTGCTGATTTTCTATCTCACTCAGCACTTCCTGTTCGACGACCGCGCCGCCCAGGCGCAATATGGCTCTTACACAGCCTTGGTCTATCTCCTGCCTTTGCTCGGCGGTTTCCTCGCCGATCGCTATCTTGGCAACCGCAAGGCGATCGCCTTCGGCGCGTTGCTTCTTGTCGCGGGCCATTTCACAATGGGGATCGAAGGTCAGCCAGCCCGGCAATACTTGAACTATGGCGGCGCCCAGTACGAATTGTCCGTCGAGGGGAGAGGCAACAGCCGGCAAGTCTTCATAGAGACGGGCGCCCAGCGCTGCGCCTTCGCTCCGCGTGGTTCGGTCGACGGTTGTTTTGCGACGGCCGACAGCGACGGATCCCTGGTCTTTTCCGGGCTCGCCGCCGACAGCCCCTTGCCGGCTGTGATCCCCAACGTGGCCGACCAATTGTCAGAGCCGCAGCGGACGGGACCTTACCTCAACATCTTTTTCCTGGCGCTTGCGCTGATCGTGATGGGGGTCGGTTATCTCAAGGCCAACATCTCCTCCATCGTCGGCCAGCTCTATGAGCAGGGCGATCCGCGGCGCGACGGCGGCTTCACGCTCTATTATTACGGCATCAATCTCGGGTCTTTCTGGGCTGCAATCTTGTGCGGTTACCTTGGTCAGACAGTTGGGTGGTGGGCCGGGTTCGGCCTGGCTGGCGTCGGCATGGCGCTTGGTTGGCTCGTTTTCGTTCGACGTCGGCTTCTGTTCTTCACGCCCGGCGAGCCGCAATTGCCGGACCATGTCGGCGCACCGCCCGAGCCTGAAAAGCTCAAAAAAGCGGTGCTCGGTCCGATCAATCTGGAAATGTCGCTTTATCTTGTCGGGTTGATCGGCGTCGCCGCCGTCTGGTTCATTATCCAAAGCCCTCAATTGACGGGAACGATGCTTCTGGCCGGGCTCGCACTGTTCGGCGGATATATGACCTATTACATGGTGACAAAATGTACCGCGCAAGAGGTGCAGGAATTGCTGCTCGCGCTTCTATTGATTGTCATGTCGGTGGTCTTTTGGTCCTTATTTGAGCAGGCTGGTTCGTCGCTCAATCAATTCGCCGACCGGTCGACCCAATTGCCAGGCGGATCGGCGGGCCCCGTGGACTTAACGGTGACGGCGTCACAGATCCAAAGTTTCAACGCGGGCTTCATCTTGATCTTTGCGCCTATCTTCGCCGCTTTGTGGGCGTTCCTGGGGCGGTTGAAGCGCGATCCAAACACTCCGCTCAAATTCGCGCTCGCCCTTGTTCAGGTTGGCCTCGGGTTCTGGCTGCTGGTGTGGGGCGTCAATTTCGCCGATGACTCATACCGTGTTCCGTTGGTCTTCCTTGCCGGCGCCTATTTGCTTCACACAACCGGCGAGCTGTGTTTGAGCCCGGTGGGACTTTCGATGATCACGAAGCTATCGCCTGGCGCGGTCGTGAGTTTCATGATGGCGGGCTGGTTCCTGTCATCCGCTTTCTCGCAATACATTGGCGGAATCATCGCCCAGTTTACGGCGACTGACACTGTCGCAGGGCAGGTGCTTAACCCGGAACTGGCGCTGCAAACCTATGCGGACGTATTCTGGAGCCTTGGGCTGGTCTCCATCATAATCGGCGTCGTCTTGGGCCTTGGCAGTTTTTGGCTGAAGCGGCTTGGGCACGGAAAGGCGGGTGAATTGACCCACATGGCGATTGATGTCGCCGGCCCGGCCTATGATCGCGGCGATGCGCAGGCGCCCAAGCTAGGCGAGTAATCCAGGCCTAATCGGCGGCGACCTCATCCACGGGCAGGCCCCTGGCGTCCCAGCCGGGGCCTGATCCGCTGCGGCCGGCCCAGCCTTCGCGGAGATTGTAGACCGAGGTAAACCCTGCGCGCTCAAGGATACTTGCCGCGCGGGCGGAGCGCCGTCCGGTTCGGCAGGAGAGGGCGACGGGTGCGGATTTGTCGCCGTTCAGAGCCGCGAGAACCTGGGCCACGAAATCCCTATCTTGGAGCGTCGCGCCGACCGCGCCCTGCGGCAGGCCGGTTTCCGCCCATTCCGACGGGCGGCGGACATCAACAATGGTCAGCAATCCTTCCTGCGCCTTTGCGTGAGCGTCCGGCGCCGAGATCTCGGCGGTGTCGGCGAGGGCTGAGGAGGTGAAGAACATTGCGGCTGCTGCGATAAGGGGGGCGCGGTAAGTCATACAATCTCCGTGACCTTCTGCGCTGATCCGCTCAAACCACGATCACGCGAGGTCGCTGTTGCGGCGCAGGCCCTAACCTTCGCCGCCGACCGTGA